>NZ_AFWF01000038.1 GCF_000222605.1 Vibrio ichthyoenteri ATCC 700023
GCGCCTAAACAGCTACTCCATCCAGGCTTCATTGACTTGGTGGTTTCTACGGCTCAACGCCACAGGCTGAGCAATAATCTACTTGTTTTAGAGTTAACTGAAAATGTGTTTATCGAAGACCTTTGCGCGGTGCAACCAACCCTGACCACGTTACAAGAAATGGGATTTAGTATTGCACTTGATGACTTTGGTACTGGTTTCTCATCGCTCAGTTATCTTAATGCCCTGCCCATCACTGAAATAAAAATTGACCGCTCATTTATTATTAAGATGATGGAAGATCAGTCTAGCCTGAATATTGTCAAAACCATTATTGCGATTGCACAATCCAATGAACTTAATATTGTCGCTGAAGGGGTCGAAAACCTAGAGCAGCAAACTATTTTACAACGACTCGGTTGTACGACGATTCAAGGTTATTTCTATTCCAAACCCGTCCCGTTGGATAACATTATCGCCATGACTAACGAAGAAACATTCTCATCATCGTTACTGATCGGCTCCCCTACATAAATCATCGCATTATGTTTACGCATTCTCACTAAACAATTAAGACTTGTCTCATTTTTCAGACGCACGAACGGTGTAATATTGCCACTCAGTGATTTTTAGTTGGTTTGAGATTGTCGTACATATGAATAAGCTTCAACGTCTTGTACACGTGACGCACTCACCGCCCCTTCGGGGAACAAGGATGTTAAGTTGTTATTATGAGTTCTTTCGCTAAGTTATTTTTTGGTACCGCAAGTCTTCAATTAATCAGTCGCGGCTTATCTGTTATCTCTGGCGTCATTTTTGCGCGTTTTCTTGGCGCAGAACAATATGGCCTATATACCTATGTCTTTTCCATCATCTCTATCGCCGCTCTGCCTGTATTAGCCGGCATTCCTAATTTAATGGTGCGCGAGGTAGCCAATTTTCATTTAGAAAAAAAATGGTCACAACTTAACGGTATTATTTGGTGGTCCAGAGGCTACGTATTATCGGTTTCACTGCTTATTTTAGGCATAATGTCGGCTTTGCTTTATTTGGACTATTTCCAACCTCATGTCGCCGCACTAATTCTAATTGCCATGTGGGCAATCCCACTACGTGGCATTGCCAGCCAGCAGGATGCGGTACTTAACGGTTTTCAAAAACCCATTTTAGCTCAATTGCCGTCTAAACTCTTAGCGCCCGTGTTTACCTTGGTGGTACTGCTCTACTTTGTCTATTCTGACCGCCCTTTATCCTCGATGACGCTGGTTTCTATCGCTATCTTCGCTTTAATTCTAACCTGTGGTTTAAGTTATTTGCTGGTACGTCACGTGATTGCCAAATATAGCCAACCAGCAAAACCTGAGTATTTAACTAACTCTTGGGTAAAATCCTTACTCCCATTTGCGTTAATCACCTTTGTCGTCACGCTAAATGCGGAACTCGCTATTGTCCTGCTCGGCTGGCTTGGCAACTTAGAGTCCGTGGCCTATTTCCGTGTTGCAATGCAAGCGGTCATGTTAATTACCATCGTACTCTCTTCCATTAGCGCAGTTTTAATGCCTAATATCGCAAGACTGTACAAAAGTGCTGACATGGAAAGCACTCAAGCCTTGATTAGCCGTGCGGTCAAACTGACGGTTCTAGTCTCTCTACCGATCTTTTTGCTGCTGGTTTTCGTTGGTGATGTATTGATCCGTTGGTTGTTCGGTGCTGAATATCTCAATGCCTACCCGGCTCTGATTATTCTTTGTGTGGGGCACTTTGTCAGTATGTTACTTGGTCCGGTTGGCTTAGTGCTTAACATGACTCATAACGAAGGAAAAACGGTTCGCTCCCTAGCCATAACTCTGGCTCTCAACCTGGCACTTTTATTCAGCCTTGTACCTCTCTACCAAGAGATTGGCGCCGCGATTGCTATCGCTATCAGCCTTGTGGTGGGAAATCTGTTGATGACTCGTCAAGTATGGATTCAAACTCAACTAAAAACCTGGATTGGCTTTTCTCATTCTAAAAAGAACACGCACCAAAATGCCTAAACGTTCACCTTGCCGATGTAACCAGATCGAGTTGAACATCAGGAATATCAAAAGAGAGATATATCAAGAGCATACTTGTTGCAGACTTAACAACGAAAGTGTGATCTCGGTTCAAAACTTAGCTTGATCAATGGCGTTAAATGAATACCATTGTCGTTGCAATTAAATCGGCAGCATATGCAGACTAAGGAAAACTAATCAATGGAACCGGACATATTCAATCCTTCGCTGCATATTCGACGCGCGGTGCTATTTTGGTTGAGTCTTTTCTTGACTATCGCCTCTACCATTATGGCCATTTTGAGCATCAATTTGGCTCAGTCACTGTTCATGCCGGCTTATGAAGGGCTATTTGCACTCTTTTCAGCCTACATTTGCTACAAGACTTATCGCAATAATTGCCGCCAATATGTCGTTGATATTTACGCCTACTCACTGATTCTAATGATTGCTATTGGCGTTTCGGTTCACTCTATTCGCCACGGCATGCTCATTTGGGCATCGCTGTTCCCGCTGATGTTCTATCTATTGCTAGGCACTCAAAAAGGCACCGTCGCAACCAGCATTGGTATGATCACGTTAGTCACCGCGACCGCTTACAAAATGCTCCAGCACCAAAATGCCATTCATCCATATTTACTGGCAAACTTTGTACTCTGCTATCTCTGTATATGGGTTGTTTCGTATATTATTCAGGTGAAACGCTCACATTCAGACACTTCCTTGGGGCAATTGGCTTCGAGGGATTCTTTGACCGGAGTCTACAATCGACATGCTCTCGTACATCATTTCTCGCGCTTTCGCCAGCAAAGTCAGCCAATGCCGATGTCGTTGTTGATCCTTGATTTAGATTATTTTAAGCAAGTGAATGATAAACACGGCCATGATGTCGGTGACAAAGTGCTGATACAAGCAGCCGCCGTTATCGATGCTCATAGTGACGAGCATTCTGTTTATCGTATTGGTGGCGAGGAGTTTTGTGTAGCGCTTCGTAATACCTCAAATGGAGAAGCGATGGCCAGAGCAGAGCTGATAAGAAAATCAATCGAAGAATGCCCATTCTTCTCTGAAGAGAATCCGATTAAGTTGACGGCCAGTATTGGCGTCTATCAATGCGACCCTCTTAATAGCCTAGATAAGGTTCTGCATATTGCGGATATGGAGCTGTATCGAGCCAAGAAAAATGGCCGCAATCAAGTGATGGCTTACCAAGAAAATGAGCAAGCCATCTGTTGATAACGTCTATTCAACGTCCTCAAACACAACATTATAGTTTTCGGTATAAGTGCAATGTGGTTGACGGCTACAAGTAAAAAATCGCCGACCTTTAAAATCACCTTGGGCGGCGGTTTTCACTACCATAGGGCTGCCACAACGTTTGCAGAATCGCACTTCTTTATCCGGTTCAATCAAATCAATATGGGCAGCGAGCAAACGGCGTAATTTTCCAACCTGATAGCTATGCTTAACACTTGCACCAATCAAGGGAATGCCCGCTGATTTACACACGTGCATGAGCAACTTTTGCCGCTCTAACTTGCCTTTATTTAAAGCGTTACCATCATCCAGCTCAATGGCGACACGCACTTCTAGAGTTCGAGGATCACAAACCACATAATCAAAGTGGCTTTTTGCGATACGGTTGTTGGCGATAAACCAGCTTTTTTTATCCGTCGCCTTTGGTGCAATAACTTTAGACATCGCCACTTTAGACATCACAACGCCATGCTGTCCAACGGCCGAGATAAGCGCGGTATAAAATGCCGATTCTTTGCTGTTAAGTAACGGGCCATTTTTTTTGTACGCGCTGTCTTTAAGTTCGTTCTGGCCAAGGTATCGTTTCTGAACGAAAAGATAGAAACCAACAAACAGTAAGACAATGACAGCTACATATTCCATTGCGTGCAGGAGCTCCAAAGATTGAATTATTGATTAATTCTAACCTTAAATTCGCTGGCTCAAAATGGTTAATTGCCGCCAACTCAATGAACTGTGTGCCATATGACAGATTCTATGCCCTATTCCAGATTCGCTGCCGCTAACAATATTCCAAATCACACCGCGCTCCTTTCATCACTATTAGCGGGCATTAAAAGCATTAAGGCAATCATAACGACCAATGGCGACGTGCAAAAACTCACATATTTTGACTGCCAATTATACAATTTGACAACAAATCGCCAATTAGCTTCGCTTTCCAGCTATCAGCCAGTGCAAATCCGTTAATTAGTTGTTATTGTTTAAAAACAATAACAAAGAAAAATGTGTTCTGATGACTCAACCCCCCATCATTCAGTTTAGCAACGTCAACAAATGGTTTGGTGAATTCCAAGCACTCAAGAACATCAACCTTAGCGTTGTTAGCGGTGAGATTGTTGTCGTGTGCGGCCCCTCAGGCTCTGGCAAATCTACGCTTATTCGCTGCATCAACAATTTAGAGCAATTCCAGCAAGGTGACATCCGTGTATTTGATCACCCTACGGCAAGTAAAGCTATCAAACCGGGCAAAATTGGCATGGTGTTCCAACACTTTCATCTTTTTCCACATCTGACGGTATTGGAAAATCTCACGCTCGCGCCAATACGCACCCTAAAATTATCGAAGCAAGCAGCCAATGAACGCGCTCTAAAATACTTAAAACGTGTCAATATCGAAGAGCAAGCCAACAAATACCCTGTCCAATTGTCTGGTGGACAACAACAGCGAGTCGCGATCGCACGTTCATTGTGTATGGAGCCCGATCTGCTACTCTTCGATGAACCAACTTCTGCACTCGACCCAGAAATGATCAATGAAGTGTTAGATGTGATGGTCGAACTGGCACAAAGCGGTATGACCATGATTTGTGTCACCCATGAGATGGGCTTTGCTAAAAAAGTGGCTAATCGCGTGGTGTTTATGGATGAAGGCGAAATTGTTGAAATAAATTCGCCGACCGCTCTATTTGAAAATCCACAGCACCCGCGTACAAAAACGTTTCTCAACCAAATTCTAAGTTACTAGATGATTTTACGAATCGTTAAACCCGTCTTACAAGCCATGGTGCAAATTGCGCTTATCACCATTGCCATCGTGTGGCTATTGGATTCAGGTGCGCAAGCAATGGGTTACCAATGGCAGTGGCATCGTGTGATGGACTACATCATATTCTATGAAGATGGTGAATGGTGGCCTGCAGAATTGATCGATGGCTTAGTCGTTACCATAAAAATATCGGCCATCAGCTTGTGCTTCACCTTGTTGATCGGTCTTACAACGGCCTTATTGCGCCTGAGCGACTCTCTTGTCGGTCGTGCTATTGCAACCAGCTATGTCGAATTGATCCGTAACACACCACTGCTGGTGCAAATTTATTTGCTCTATTTTGTCTTTGGCCCAGTTATTGGTTTAGATCGATTCGCCACCGCGGTTCTGGCATTATCGTTATTTCAAGGGGCTTACACCGCTGAGATTCTCAGAGCGGGCCTCAATGGTATCCCTAAAGGCCAATTTGAAGCAGCCAAAACACTGGGGCTCTCACCACTGAACAGCTACAAAGATGTCATCTTGCCACAAGTGCTGCAAAGGACATTACCACCGCTGACTAATGAAGTGGTTTCACTGATAAAGAACTCCTCGATTGTCAGTGTGATGGCTATTTTTGATTTAACCACCGAAGCGAGAAATATCGTATCGGAGACCGCTATGCCCTTTGAAATTTGGTTCTCAGTGGCGGCAATCTATCTCGCTTTAACATTATCGCTTTCTGGCTTATCTGCATGGCTGGAAAGCAGACTAGGAGCCAGTTGGCGTAAAATATAAGGAGATAACATGAAGTTATTCAAGGCAACGATCACTGCGTTATTAGGGATAGCCATCGCGATCCCTTCGCTGGTGAACGCGCAAGAAAACACCGGTGCGAACTCGAACTTGGAGGCAATCAATGAGCGTGGAACGTTGCGCGTTGGTATGTCCACTTTTGTTCCGTGGGCAATGCGTAATAAACAAGGTGAGTTGATTGGTTTTGAAATTGACGTTGCTAAACGACTTGCGGCAGATTCAGGTTGGAAAGTTGAGTTTGTACCAACGGCATGGGATGGCATTATTCCGGCATTGTTAGCCAAAAAGTTCGATGTCATCATCGGCGGTATGTCCGTGACACCAGAGCGATCTAAGAGCGTTTTATTTACAGCGCCTTATTCACATTCAGGCGTTCAAGTGGCGGCGAGTAAAGAGTTAGCAGAAGGATTTAGTGAATTCTCTGATTTTGATTCTCGACGTATAAAAATAGCCGCTCGTCGAGGCGCTTATACGGTGCAAATCGCACGTGAAACATTCCCTAAAGCGAAAATCTTGCAGTTTGATGATGATTCTCAAGCGTTCCAAGAAGTTCTTAATGGCAACGCGCATGCCGTCATTGCATCGAGCCCAAAACCTGAGCACGAAGCCATCAAGCACGCAAATAAACTATTTATCCCGTTTGACGAACGCTTATCACAAGGTAATGAGGCATTTGCAGTGCGCTTAGGCGAAGATGATAAACAAGCCTTCTTTGATCAGTGGATCGAGCAACGGACTCAAGATGGCTGGTTAAAAGAGCGTTATGAATATTGGTTCTCAACCTTAGATTGGCAAGATCAGATCGCACAAGGCCAATAGAGCGCGATATCGTAGCGCAGTCGTCAACATTACCCCTGTAAACATACCGATTAGGCAAATGCTTAATCGGTAACTTCCAAGCTTGGAGCAATCGAGTGAGCGAGCAATTCCCATCCAAAACCCTAGCAGTAAACAAACCCATCGCAATATCACCATGGCGCTTTAAGCCATTAGATTGGGTTCTACTCGCTCTGTGTGCCGCCTTGTTTGCTTGGCTATATCATCGCTCGACCATTGGCGTAAATTATATCTGGCACTGGGAGGATGCTCTCAGCTTACTTTTTACCCCTCGTGCCGATGGCAGTCTACCCTATTTTTTCCAAGGGCTACTTTCCACATTACGACTCAGTTTGTGGGGCATCGCATTTGCTCTGGTAGTCGGAATAGCGTTAGGCATGGCCAAATTCTCGCGCTCAACGTGGTTCAATGTTCCCGCCAACGCTTTTATCCAGCTAGTGCGTAACATTCCTCCCCTTGTGTTCGTGTTCATTTTTTACTTTTTCATTTCGAATCAATTAATCCCGCTATTAGGGCTGGAAAACACTCTGCGTAATCACTCAGGAGAGTTAAACGGCTTGCAAGCCTTCCTCTTTGGCCCGGCCAATTTATGGGAAAATTTAGCCTCTGGAGTGCTTTGTATTGGTTTGCTTTCTTCTGCTTATATTGGCGAGATAATTCGTGCCGGGCTGCAAGGAATAGACCAAGGTCAATGGGAAGCGGCCGATTCACTCGGTATGTCACGTTGGACAAAATATCGTTACGTCATCGCTCCACAAGTGATCAAAGCTATCACACCAGCGCTTGCTGGACAGACGATTTCCTTGGTCAAAGACACCTCTATCGTATCGCTGATTTCGATACAAGAAATGACCTTTGTCGGCACTGAAATGGCCAATTCATCTGGGTATATTTTTGAAATTTGGTTGATTGTCGGCTTGGTCTACTTTGTGATTTGCTTTGGCTTATCACTATTTTTCCGCTTTGTTGAACACAGAAGTCATTTTGGTCACTAAGACATCTATCTTCAATTTTCTATTTTCCAGCCAAGAAAAAGGGAGCCTAAGCTCCCTTACTATCGATTAACTCGCTGCGGCTTGATTAGCACGACGCAGTTGAGTGAGGTATTTAATCCAGCTTTGAGACTGCTTACTCGGTTCAATATTATTAGCTTGTTTCGCTTGAATTAACGCCTGCTCAAATTGGTTCAACTTATAGTGAGCACGGGTTTTGGCCAATGCCACGTCAGCTTTGCGTCCTTGAACACGATCAAGAACAGTTAGAGCTTGCTGATACTGACCTTCTTGCACCATCAATTGCGCGACATTCCAATGGTATTTACCATCTAGCTTTGCCGCTAATTGCCACTGTTTCGTCGCTTGTTGCCATTCACGCGCTTGTTGCCAATAACTCGCCTGCGATACGATCAAATCAAGATCGGTAGTCGCACCATCTAATTGTGCTAATTCCATCGCTCCACGCTCAGGAATTCCTCTTTGCGCGTATAACTGCGCCAGTAGAATGCGATCTTGCTGTGATAACGCCACCCCCTGACCTTTAGCCAAAGCCAAGGTACTGAGCGCTTGCTTGTTTTGCCCCTGTTGAAGCTGAAGGCTGACTAACTGACGCCACCAATTGACTTTGTCAGGTTGCAATGTAACTAATCGCTCAAGCGTTGGAATGGCGTCATTCCAACGTTTTAATTGCAGTTGCGCACCCAATTTTAGTGACAGCGGTTGTAACTCATCTTTAGCTTGGAAGCGGCGATATTTATCCACGGCAGGAATCACCGCTTTCCACTCTTCAACTTGGTAATGAGCTTGGGCAATTCTCAACCAAATTTGGTCTTCTTTTTGTGTCGCTGGTACTTGCTTCACCAACTGATAGTAATGTGGTAAAGCTTGAGAAAACTGCTGGTCGCTAAGCAATAAGTCAGCCAGCATTTTTTCTGTTACCCACCCCTGCTCATCTTCCAGTTTGTTGCTATTCACCGCTAACGTAAGTTGCTTAATCGCTGGTTTTATTTGGTTATTTTGCCAGTAAAACACACCGAGCATACGAGCAACAAACGCTTGGTCATAAGCTTTAGATGTGTCAATTTTCTGCAATGCTTCAATCGCTGCGGAAAACTGTTCATCTTGCGCGAGTTGGTTAGCTTTTTGTACCCGAATAGCGGTGTATTGGCTCAGTTCTGCAGCATTTACAACGTTTACTGAGAGTGAGGCAAAGCACAAAAGAGCCGTTAAGAGATTACGTCCTATCATTTGGCTAATTTAAACTCCAATCGAACCGTTTGCCCAGCTTGAGCTAACGCATTGCCATCTTCCACTTTTGGTTGATACTTCCATTTACGCAGTGCTCGAATGGCTTCTTTTTCAAACATACGTTTTGGTTGAGCATCGACCACTTCAATGTCTTGTGGGCGCCCCGTAGGATCAATGGTGAATTTCAATACAACGTAACCTTGCGCACCACGTTTTAATGCTCGGGCAGGATAGCGCGGCTCAACCCGGTAAAGTGGCATCGCTTGCTGATTAACGCCAAAATCACCGAACGTCGGTGCGCTTATCGCAAGTCCGTCAATACTGGTACTCAAACCTAACATCGGCTGCATCGACATTGGCGATACTGTCGAGGCTTGGCTCTTCGCTTGTGATACCGGCATTTGCTCTGGCACCTCAGGCGCTTTTGGCTGTTCTGGTACACTCCGTTGGCGGCGCTGAACATCTTGCTCATCTTCAACCATCACCATGTTAAAGCTAAGAGCTTCACTTGGTTCAGGAGCACGACGGTGGCCATTATCCACCATCCACGCCATAAAGCTAAATAAAGCCAGCGCAATCGCTCCGGCTATAGGCAAAGCAAAAAGAACACGCAACACTACTTCTTCTCCGCCGCCAGCGCGATATTTTTAACACCAGCGCCCTTAGCCGCATCCATCACTTTTACTACCGTACCGCTATAAGCATGTTCGTCAGCCTGAATCACTAATGATGCATCTGGTTTATCTAATAGCAGGTGCTCTAGCGTAGCTTGCACTCGTTCTACATCCACGACTCGCTTATCGATATAGATATCGTTGGCAGAAGTGATTGCTACAAAAATACCGGCGTCTTTTTGGCTCACCACATTAGAAGCTTGAGGTCGATTAACTTCTACCCCGGACTCTCGTACAAACGAACTGGTCACGATAAAGAAGATCAACATGATAAAGACGATATCGAGCATCGAAGTAAGGTCGATTTGCGCCTCTTCTTGTTTATGTTGGCGTCTACCGAGTCTCATCGCTGACTCCTTAATGATTTTTCTAATTTAATTTCTCGAAGCTGGCAGGCTTTAGCTAAACGTGCATGCACAAACATGCCCGCCAACGCTGCAACCATACCAGCCATTGTTGGCAATGTGGCTAATGAAATACCTGACGCCATCAATTTAGGATTGCTGCTGCCTTGAGTGGCCATAACATCAAATACTGTAATCATACCGGTAACGGTACCGAGTAAACCTAGCATTGGACAGATAGCCACCAGCACTTTAATCATGTTTAGATTTTGATATAAAGCCATATGCGCTTGTGCGATCCAACTGTCACGGATGGCATGGGCATACCAAGAGCTTTGCTCTTGGCGCTGGTGCCACTGGTTTAGCCAGTCTTGGCGCAATTTAGGGTAGTGAACGAGCAAAAAAATCACTCGCTCTACAATCAATACCCAGCAGACCAATACCACAGCACCGAGCCACCAGAGTACTTGCCCACCCTGCTCCATAAAATGTTGCAGCGACATTAGCCAATCACTGGTTTGAATGCCATTTGGCAACCATGAGATTGAAAACAGATCCATTACGCAGCGTTCTCCACAGTACGCGCAGCGACCATTGGCTCAGCTTTTTCTGCTTGTTCAGCAACTAGACCAATGCCTTGTTTTTCTAGGATATTACGAATATTTTCAGCTTGAGAGCTCAACACATTGTGTGCCAACAATAGTGGCATTGCGGCAACAAGACCAAGCACGGTTGTCACGAGGGCCATCGAAATACCGCCCGCCATCACTTTAGGATCACCATTGCCGAACTGAGTAATCACTTGGAAGGTTTCAATCATGCCAGTAACGGTACCAAGCAGGCCAAGCATTGGAGCCAATGCTGCCAATAACTTGAGCATTGAAAGCCCTTTTTCGAGCTGAACTTGTTCATCAACAACCGCTTCAAGTAAGCGAAGTTCTAAAGCTTCAACACTGCGATTTTGCTCTTTGCTATAGACGGCTAGAATACGTCCTAGAGGGTTATTTCCTGGCACTGTTGGCGTTTTCAATTGCGCACGAATTTTTTGCAGAGCGCTTGCCAAACTCACACCACGGTAAACCGCAATGATGGCACCAATTGCCAGTAGACCAAGAATAATTTGGCCAACGACCCCACCCGCTTGTAAGCGATCTTTTAAGCTTGGTTCTAATGCCAATTGCTCAAGCATGATGCCGCGTGATGGGTCAACAACCAACGATTCAACCGCACCATTTTGCAGAGTGCTGACTGAGGCCAGTGTTGGGCCTTGCTCTGGCTGTTTTAGATACGCTTTCGCTTCACTTTTTTGACCATTCCAAGCTAGGTAACCGTCACTACCAATTAGTCCAATCGAACCCAAACGCGCCACTTCCACTTGGCTCGCTTTACCTTCACCATCAATAAAATTGACTTGAGTTAGCGCAATATGACCACTCGCTTGTACTTGCTCATCCAGCGCTTTCCAAAGTGCGGTCAGTTGTGGCATTGATGGCAAGCTAGTCGCAGCGATAATTTGCTCAATTTGCTCATTGTAACTTTGAGCATCTACACCCGTCACAGACTGCTGTAATTCGTTTTGCAGCTCTTTGGCATTTTGACGCACCACGCCAAATACTTCACCCAAGCTTCCCGTTTCTAAACGAAGTTGCTCTTCTAAGCGAGCCAACGCATCTTCATTCTCACCGAAAGTTTGCGCTAACTTGTCATTTTGAGTTTGCAGCTGCGCGCGCTTAGCATCGAGTTTCGCTTTCAGTACTGACAATTCTTTCTCTGTCGCTTTGAAGCCTGATTCGCGGACTTGATTGTGCTTTGCTTGCTGGTTGTTTTCGGTTGTTGCCTGACTGGTAAAATCACCGCTAGCGAATGCAGTCAAAGAAAGTACGCTTAGCGCACATGCTGAAACGAGTAATTTAAGTTTCATTATTTCGTCTCCGCAAGCAGTGAAACAGGAACAGTAATTAGGCTTGGCGCCGTTTGCTTCGCCGCCATTGCGTAGGCTTTATCAAGTTCAGACTTTAATGAACTGTCCACCTCAACCCAGTCGTTAGCTTGTTTATCCCACGCCCAAAACGTATTGCCATTAAGACTTCTGGCAATCAATGCGATACGGCCAAGATGTAAGATGTCCGCTTCGCGGTTTTCACCCGCAAGCGTAATTTGGCCTTGATACAAGCCAAGCTTAGTGCCGTAATCCATTTCGATTTGGTAAGCTTCAAGAATACGACGGTATTTCTCTGCATCACTGATATCAGCGCGAGTCATCAATACTTGTAGCTTTTCAACCCTTTTAAAACGTTGCTGTTTTTTGATTGGTGCATCAGCATCAATACGTAATTTAAGCGCATCAACCATTTGATACATCAAAGGCACAACGCCTTGGCGCGTCACTTTGATCTCTTGAACTTGCGCATCAATATTTGCCATCTCTTGCTCTTGATTAACGATCAGAGCATTGAGGTGTTTTTGATACACTTCTAAGTTTTTAACTTCTTCTTCTAGCTGTTCAATCTCAGCTTGCAATCTAAGTGAAGTATCAGCGCTATTATCAATACGCTTTTGACTCGAAGCAGACGCTGCGTTGGTTTTATTCTGGATAGCTTGAGCACTATCAAGGCTTGACGCGGAAACCGGACTCGTAGCCGCGGCGATAACAATAGCTAAACTGGTTTTAAATAAGTTCATAATCTTAAAATGTTCAGTAAATCAACAACCAAGCAAACTTGATTGACGCTTAAATTTCCAAATCCTATTTGATAAATATTATCATTAATATTTAGCATCGGATAGCAATAATCTTGTGTAAACGGCTACACACCAGGTCTACACGATGGTTTACGACAGATAGCAGAAAACACCGCTCCAAACAGAGCGGTGTTCATATTTATTTTAATTGGCGATATTTAGAATGTAGCATTCACAGAGAGCTTGAAGCGACGTTCGTTACCATAATGAACATCGGTCACGACATCGTTACTCACACTGCCGCCAGTACCTGCGACGTAATCAGTGTCAAATAGGTTCTCAATATTGAAACGGAAGTCCCAGTTCACATAATCACTGTGGATTGAGTGCGAAGCACCAGTATCAACACGAGTGTAACCATCCAATTTAACGGTATTCGCATTGTCAGCCCAGCGTTCTCCTTGGTAGAACACACCAAAGTTAAATGCTGTCGCTTCTGTCATTGAGTAACGCGTCCATACAGAGCCAGACCATTCTGGTACGTTAGCCGGAGCTTTGTCTTGGTATTTGTCATGTTTATCGTAATTTGCATCTAGATACATACCAGACATCATCACAAACCACTTATCAGAAATTTGACCTTGCGAACCAATCTCTGCACCGATATGGCGTTGAACACCATCCTGGGTTGTGATGCCGCTTTCAGTAATACTAATGTTACGTTTTTCAATATCAAATACCGCACCAGTTAGTAGTAGTCGGCTATCCATTAACTCCCACTTAGTACCCAATTCGTATTGGCTGCTTTCCTCTGGCTTACGCTCTGTAATGCTTCTATCATCATTAACGACATTGTTAACAGGGTTAAAACTCTCAGAGTAATTTACATAGATACTGCCGTTGTACGTTGGGTGGTAAATGATGCCCGCTTTTGGCGAGAATGATTCACTATCATTTGCCCCTTTTACAACTTCATCTGAATTGGTAGTACCGTCGGCCATGTACATATCATAACGACCACCAATCAGTGCTTGCCACTGATCATTGAAGGTAATTAAATCTTGTACATAGAAACCGTAGTAGTTGTTATCACTCTTATACGTAGTGTTATCGTTATGGTAATCAAGTCCTGGGTTTGCAGGGTTGTCACCTGGATTCACATTTACAGTGCTACCACTGACTCGAAGTTGCTCATAGTCGTAAAACTGGCCATTCACGCCCAGCAAGACTTGGTGGTCAACATTAAGTGCAGCAAATTCACCATGCAAATCTGCATGAAATGCTTGTGTTTTCCATGTGTCATGGCGATCAAATGGGCTAATCGTGTAGCTACCATCAACAGCAGTTTGGCTGGTTGGCTTCGGCGAAGAATCATAACGGTGACGCTTCATCTCTTGCGAGTTGAAACTAAAATTGGCACGCCATTGACTGCTTAGGTATACATCTAAATCCGCACCCCAGTTTTCAACATCATTATCGATGAACGACCAGTTCGCATCTCGAATCGCATCTCGATTACCGATGACATTGCCGTTAAGATCTAGCCACGCACCAGTGTCTAGTGGAGCTTTGTCATTGGTTTTTTCGTAGTTAAACGATAATAAACCCCAATCAGATAGATCGGCTTCAATCACACCGTAGCCTAAGAAGCGATCACGTTCGCGTTCATCACCCGTTGCATACTTACGGCTCTCAACAGAGTCTTGTTTTACAAGCACTGTACGCCCGCGTAATGTTCCCGATTCGTTTAATTTACCTGACACATCAATATGATGGTGGGTACTGCCTAAGTCATCAAAGTTTGTTCCAACATTTACTTGAGGCGCTTCCGTTGGTTTTTTCGAAACCATGTTGATTAGACCGCCTGGTGCGGTACGACCGTATAGCAAACTTGAAGGGCCTTTGATCACTTCGATGCTTTCAAGTGTCTCGATCGGCAACATGTAATGAGTAAATAACGAATGACCATTTCTTAGGTAGCCATTCGTTGAAGAAAGTTCAAAGCCACGAAGATAAAAAACTTCACGATTCCATTTTTGCGTACCCGCACTCACACTAGCATCGTTTTGTAGGGCTTCACCTAACGTTGTTGCTAATTGCTCTTCCAGTACAATCTCAGGGATAACATTGATTGATTGTGCCGTATCAAGCATGCTGGTATCAGTACGCATCGCACCTGTTGCACTATCAACTTTATAGTCATTGAAACTTTGAGCATGCACGACTATCGTTTCGTCTACCTGTATCTCTGTCTCTTGTGCATACACAACTGAGGTGCTAAGTGCTAATGCCACTGCACTGCAAATGGTTGTTACTTTGAAATTCATTTTAATTTTCCTACTCATTTTTGTCATTTAAAGTGAGATTGAACGCTCACCATAAATAAGAATGATTTTACGAGTCGAAATGTATTGGTAATGATCAGCCATCATGAGGGATACCCCTACGGCAGGACACATTAAGAGAGCATAAAAAACGGTTTGTCCGTAAAGTTTGAGTTATGCCCGATAGAGCCATTCTTCAACTGCAATGTCCCTTCAGGGAGTGACATTGTTGAAGAAGGTCATTCCTTCCACATCGTTCTGACTCTTAGTAAGCCGACCAACTCAGTTTGCAGTCCACTGCGACTGCCTGCATTTGGTGAAAAGGAATATAATTGATAATCACTATCATTTGCATTGAAATTTACATTCTTTGCATTTGTCAGCAAAATATTTCTGATAACAATAATGATCATTTCACTAATCAGTGCCGAATATGCTCACGATGAGACATAAAAAAACGCGCCTATTGGCGCGTTTTCTGTATTGGGAAAAGTAGTTCGATTCTCAAACCACCGATACTTCGATTGGAAGCTTGGACTCTGCCTTGCATTAAATGCATCGCTTCCTTCACAATGGCAAGCCCTAGCCCATAGCCACCTGACTTTTTGTCTCGTGCGGATTCAAGACGTGTAAAAGGCTGAAAAATTTCCCCCAGACGATTAACCGGAATACCTTTACCGTCATCTTGCACGGCTACAACACTGTATTCTTGTTCTTCTTGACGAAGTCCATAAATCAACACTTCAATTGTCGCCTTCTCTCCGGCGTACTTCGTTGCATTGGTGATCAGATTTCTTACACAGCGAACCACCAATCGCTCATCCGCAAGAACTTGCTGATCAAGATGGCTGGGAACAAAGTTTAAATATTGCTCCGCTCCAAGAGCAAATTGGCTTTGCCTAACTTGGGAGCCGACATAACTTTCTAAACACACCGGCTTTAGATTCACTTCATAACGAGAATTTTCGAGCTGGCTAAAAGTGAGAATTTCGGCCACCAGAGAATCCATCTCCTCCACTTCACGCTCAACGCGTTCAACCAATTCTCGATCTTTCTCGGGGACTTTGTGTTTTAAAAGGTGCAGTGCCAAATTTTGGCGAGCTAATGGCGTACGGAGCTCATGGGAAACATCCCGAATAAGCCGCTTTTGTTTTTCAGCTAACGAATGGATCTGGATGCTCATCTGATCAAAATCCTCAGCCAATTCATTAAACTCACGTGTATTCGATTTCAACTCAGCCACCACCTTCACTTTAAAGTCTCCTCGAGCAACGCGGTGGCTTGCCTCTCTAAGACGATCAAGTGGCTGCTGTAACTTACGCGCTAAAATAAGCGAAAACAGCGCCAAAATGAAAAAGGCGATGATAAATTTACTAATCGCTAGGTAGCTTATAAAACGATGGGCTGGATGCATTTGACTTGGCAGTTGAACCACTAGCGTATGACCGCCGTCCAGCGACTGACCTATCAATGGCTTAGTCACTCTATCGCCCATCATCTGGTCTAACTGACGTAGAAACTTCAATTTGAAGGCAAAATGCGGATGCATTTTTCGATGCGTAATCGGTTGATTATTTTTATCTAAAACAAACAAGTAGTAAGGTTGAGCATTGGCCCAGTCGGCCAATTCATTCATATCACCTTCGCCAATCATGACATTGGCTTGAGAGGCCAAATCGCGCAATTCAGTTTTGACTGAATCTGGCAGTACTAACACAGTACGAATTAAGGCTTGCTCAGTAATCCCTTGCAATAGCAAGATACTCAGCACTACCGCAGACATATAGCTAAACAGTTGAAACGCTAAACTGCCTTTGCGGTTTGCAATTATCTGCGACCATTTCAGTTTCATCAATTACTCCTGAATGCTGGCGACAAAACTATAACCGCGCCCCCTAACTGTTTTGATATGCTGCTTTGACATGCCCGCCTCAACTAGTTTGCGGCGAACATTGCTGATATGCATGTCCAAGTTTCGGTCAAAAGGGCTCAACTCTTTCTTCAGCACTTCGATTTGTAACTGTGCTTTTGAAATCACCACCCCTTCATTGCGCATTAGATAGTTGAGTAGATCCGCTTCTGTGCCGGTAAACGGTAAACCTGAAACGGATTCAGAAAAACCATGGGGATCAGCACAATAACTTTGACGCTGTTTTTCTAAACCCACACGGCGAAAAATCGCTTTAATTCGTGTCAGTAATTCAGGCACTTTAAACGGTTTAGCGACATATTGATCGGCGCCAGCTTGATAACCATCCAGCATTGAAGATTCATCGTTGAGTGCCGTTAGCATCAAGATAGGCGTTGCAAAGCGCTGACAGATTCGGCGTGCAACTTGTAATCCACTTAATTTTGGCAACATGACATCCAGCAAAACAAGGTCCACCGGATGTTTTTCAATATAGTGTAAAGCGCTTTCACCACAATGAACGCACTCTACTTGATAACCTTCTAACGTTAATACTTCTGATATCAACTCACACAGTTCGATATCATCATCAACGACCAAAATTTTCGACATTTTTATTCTTTCACAACGATGAAGGATGCGATTCTAAATCTCAATTATTATCAGTACAAGTAATTGTGGCGAATTACTTGTTGTTCTCTGCTGTGCTTCCATCTTCACTATGTTTTTTGTTTCACGCAAACACAAAAAACCCGGACAAGCCGGGTTTTCGATTGATTTAATGAGCGTGATTACGCCATCGCGACATGCTCTTGCTTGGCTACTCTTCGGCGTTGCATGACGACCACCAAACCAAATAGCAATAGCGCTGGTATCCACATCCACTCTTTCCGTACCCGCTCAACAGTGATTCTGACATCGACAATTTGTTGGTCAAATTGCAAACCAGCCGCTTCTGCAGGACTCGCAAAGGCGACGATATCAATCAGTGTTTGCTCATCTTGCTGATACGTTTCGATACCGAGTGCATCTAATCGGTCTTGGCCCGTATCCCCTTCAGGCACTTCAAGTAGCACGGAAAATTCACGCATCTTACCAACACTATCTTCTCCGCTAATTCGCATGCGTAGCACATCACCTGGTTCAAGCGACTCCAAGGTTTGAGTCATCACTTTTGGACTGGTTGATTGATAAGGATCAACCACCAAATCAACCCAATAACCCGGTCTAAACAAAGTAAAGGCCACTAAAAGCAATAACACGCCCTCGTACCATTTATTACGTGTTAAGAACCAGCCTTGCGTTGCGGCAGCGAAAATTAGCATCGCCACCGTTGAGACAATAAAGATCGCAATACCGTGCGCCCAATCGACATCAATTAAAAGCAGATCGGTGTTGAAAATGAATAAGAAAGGTAAAGCCGCCGTGCGTAAACTGTAGTAAAAGGCGGTTAACCCCGTTTTGATCGGATCACCTTTCGATACTGCAGCTGCGGCAAAAGAAGCAAGACCAACCGGGGGCGTTACGTCGGCCATAATGCCGAAGTAAAATACAAATAAATGCACCGCGATCAATGGCACAATTAAACCATGCTGCTCACCTAGCGTCACGATGACCGGAGCCAACAGACTTGAGACCACAATGTAATTGGCCGTAGTGGGCAGCCCCATACCCAGGATTAAACTAAGCACCGCCGTGAGCAATAGCATCAATAATAAGTTGCCCATTGATAGCATCTCGACGAGATCCGCCAGCACTAAGCCCACGCCCGTTTGAGAAACCGCACCAACAATGATACCGGCCGTCGCGGTTGCAATGCCAATGCCAATCATATTACGCGCACCAGCAACTAACCCTTCACGTAGGTCAGTACAACCCTCTTTAAAACTACCGTAATCATGCTTACCATCTTTGCGCATCCAATTGAGCAATGGACGTTGAGTTAGCACAATCACAACCAAGATTACTGAGCCCCAAAATGCTGATAATCCAGGAGACAAACGCTCTACCATCAAACACCACACCAAAACCACCACTGGTAGTAGATAGTGCAAACCAGAGAGCAAAACGTGGCGAGTATTTGGCAGTTGGTCTAGAGGCTGATTTGGGTCTTCTGCTGGCAAAGGTTCATTATTCGCCGCAATACGCAGTAAGCCTAAATAGCTTATCGCAAGCAAAACCGCGACACCCTGCAAGGCGTAGTCACCTAACATTGGTTTTAGCCAACCGAGACCATAATAGACGGCCATCGACAATCCACTCACGAGAGTAACGCCAAACGCAAAACCCGTTAAGCGAACTAACCAAGGTTTCGATTGCGCCGTTTCAAGTGGCTCCATACCGAGTTTCAATGCTTCAAGGTGTACGATATAGAGTAAGGCTATATAGGAAATCGCTGCGGGTAAAAACGCATGTTTGATGATCTCAACGTAAGGGATTCCGACGTATTCAACCATTAAAAACGCGGCCGCCCCCATAACCGGAGGCATGATTTGACCATTCACCGATGAGGCCACTTCGACTGCGCCCGCTTTTTCGGCGCTAAAGCCAACCTTACGCATCATAGGGATAGTAAACGTGCCGGTGGTCACTACGTTAGCGATCGATGAGCCCGAGATCAATCCCGTTAGACCCGATGCAACCACCGCCGCTTTCGCCGGTCCGCCGCGCAAATGACCTAACATACTAAACGCTAGTTGGATGAAATAGTGCCCCGCCCCAGCTCGCTCTAATAGCGCCCCAAACAGCACAAATAAGAACACGAAACTTGTCGATACACCTAAAGCAATACCGAACACACCTTCGGTGGTGATCCATTGATGGTTTGCCAGCGCATCCAGTTGAACGCCACGATGGGATAAAATGCCCGGCATCCATGGTCCAGCCAAGCTGTAAATGACAAACACTATTGCAATAATCGGCAGCGCTGGGCCAAGTACACGTCGCGCCGCTTCCAACAATAATGGCAAGCCAATCAGCGCAGTGACAAAATCACCCGTGGTCAATGTGCCTGGACGCTGAGCGAGAGCTTCGTACATCACAAACAAATACAAGGATGAAGCACAGGCAATTAAGCCAAAGACAATATCGCTGACAGGAACACGATCACGCGGGGAACGCTTAAACGCAGGGAAAACGAGGAAAGCAAGTAGTAAGGCAAAACCTAAATGAATCGCCCTGGTTTCTGTGTCATTCATGACACCAAAGCCCACGATAAACGGTAACGGCGAAGCGATCCAAAGTTGGAATAGTGACCAAAGTAGTGCCAAGGATGCTATAGATTTCTCCATAATGCCGCCTGGCAGTCGCGCACCTACATCCTGGGCGATCAACTCTTCAGCCGACGTCGCTTGTGTCGCGGTAGACATCGGTTTATCCATAGTTATTCTCTAATTATTGTAATACAAAGTAAAAAGACTAAGCCTTACGTAAATCACCAAGGTAAGGCTTAGTTAAAAAGGGGAAACGGCATTCCTCATGCATCAACAGTGTCATGGCATGAGGAAGATTATTATCGTGATCGAATTTACAGCCAACCACGTTCTTTGTAGTAGCGCACCGCACCTTCATGTAACGGAGCTGACAAACCAACTTCGATCATCTCACTCTCTTTTAAATCTTTAAATGCAGGGTGAAGACGCTTGAAGCGATCAATATTGGAGAAGACCGATTTAACCAGTTGGTAAACCAACTCAGGGTCGGTGTCTACTGTCGTTGATAGAACCGCTTTACCACCGATTGACGGCGTGTCGTCGGGATTACCACGGTACATGCCACCTGGGATCACCGCTTTAGTAAAGTAGGCTTTATCTGCTAAAAGTTGGTCGATTTCTGGACCAGTTACTGCAACCAATACTGCATCTGTCGTGGTCGATGCTTCTTGAATTGCCCCATTTGGGTGGCCTACAAAGTAACTCATGGCATCGATGTTATTATCACTCATCGCTGAAGCTTGCTCTGCCGGTTTCAAATCGGCCACCAAGCTAAAGACTGACGGTTCCCAACCTTTGACTTCCATTACCTGTTCAAACGTATCACGCTGGCCAGAACCAGGGTTACCGATGTTGACTCGTTTGCCTTTCAAATCATCTAGGTTGGCAATGCCTGCATCTTTACGCGCTAAAATGGTAAACACTTCACTTTGCAGTGAGAAGACGGCGCGAATATCAGTCATTGGCTCACTATTTTGAAACGGAGCAACACCTTCTAGAGCTTTATATTGGTGATCGGATTGCATAATACCGAAGTTATATTCACCACTACGTAAACCGTTGACGTTAGCCACGCCACCGCCACTTGCAGGCGCATTACACTTAATGTTGTGTTCGTCACCGCCTCTGTTTACGAAGCGACAAATTGATTGCCCTGCTACGTAATAAACACCTGTCTGGCCACCGGTACCGATGGTGATGTATTCTTCCGCCGCCTGAGCATTCCCAGCAAATGAGAAACCACTTAATGCCAACGCACACGTAGAGGCAAGAGTTAATCCTTTCATTCGAAAATTCCTTCTAAAGCACCAATGAGAATTTATGCATACACACTCATTTCCATGGACTTATCAATTACTACTCCGAATCATCTAACCACCAAACAAAACAAAGGTTAAACAACTCAATTAACCAATCAAGGCAGACTTAAATAATGCAAAATGGCTAGATAAATAAAATTTAACGCCATTTATAAGCTTTAAATTGAAACCATTGCACATCACCTTGCCAACAAAAAATTAACACAATAAAAAGAATTGTCAGCCAGACAAAAAAGCACCAATTCTCAACTGGTGATAATCAACAAGAATTACTTTCATGAAATAAAACGGTTTTTTGTAACAAAAACCTGGTAAGTATCTGTTTTGAAGGGATAAAAATTGATTATTCTTGTAGCAACGAAATCTCATTAGCGAAGAAACTAAACTTTGATCTACCTCATGCTTTACCCACGAATTAACTAAGTTGCATATGGTGATAATTCAATCGAATTTAAACAATCGTGTAATCCAGCCCGCTTTTATATCGTTCATGTATCGACAAAACCAAATGGATAAATCATATCGATAGCGCCCTATTCGATCTAAAATAGAATTCACCCAAATCATAAATATAGGTTTACCATGACGCTCACAATTGTTGGCCACCGTGGCGTTGCCGGCCAATACCCAGAAAATACCCTTGCCAGTATTCAAGCAGCAATAGATATGGGCTTAGAATGGATTGAAGTTGATATTCAACCGACACAAGACCATCAATTGGTCGTGTGCCACGATCACACCATTGATCGCTGTAGCAATGGCTATGGCCGAGTAGACAGCTATACCTTAGAGCAATTACAGCAGTTTGATTTTGGCGCTTGGTTTTCGCCGCAATTTAATTCGCAGCCAATCCTCACGCTAGAGCAACTATTGCGTTTAATTCAGCCACTCAAGATTGGCCTGAATATCGAAATTAAAATTGACACGCAAAACTTTGAACCCGTCATCAAAGAATTAAAACGCCAACTCGAACTGGTCGCCCTTCCAGCGGAAAGAATTTTGATTTCCAGTTTTGATCACCAAACCTTGAGGGAGGTCCACCAAGCACATCTTGGCTATCCAATTGCGGTGTTAAGTGAAAAACTCTCAAAACAAGATTGGCTATTACTGGCAGAAATTGACGCAGTAGCATGTAACCTAAATGCTCGTACAACCAATAAAAAACAAATCGCTGCCTTACAACAAGCTGGATATCAAGTTTGGTGCTTCACCGTGAATAATCCACATCAGCTAACCCATCTACAAAGCGTCGATGCTATCTTCAGTGATTTTCCGCAGCGCTTCTTAACAAGCCACTCATCACTGCTGGCATAGCGACCATATACAGCGACTATATAAAACTGCTGTATAAGATCAGGATATGAATGTGTTACTCATCACATTCTTATCCTCATGCCCTCTAGTAAAAATTAAACATAAGCCACTGATTTTTATTTAATTAAATAAAAACTCATCATTGATCGCATAAAAAAAGCGTCTATAAATCGAACATAATACTTGACCCATACGCGCAAAATAACTACTGTATAAGCGTACAGCATGTATATAAGGACAGTTATTATGATTCATACACAAGCACACAGTCACACTTACTCTAAGTACAATGTACTGGCGCAACCTACGCAGCCAATGAACATTGCAGACTCTATCTTGGATCGTTTGGCTGGTCTTTCTATGCAGCAGCAGTGGATATTTTTTACCGCGCAATGTCCACGCCCTGATCATGCGCAATTTTCTGCTTCTAATGTGAGTTGCCAAAAGATCATTCAATTGAAATCCTCTAACACTCAAACCGAAGTGGAAATTGTGATTAAAGCAATTCAATCAGGCAATGCGAGTGCTGTCGTTGCCTCAAACCAAATCGATCAGGCTAACAAATTACAATTGCAAGATTTAGCCCTATCCCATGGCTGTGAAGTCTTTTTCGTCGAGGGCAGAGTAAACCAGTATCATTAATAAGCTCGATGATTTACAGCATTGCCTTTTGCCTCTCTAATTTGAGAGGCTTTTTATTTGAGCCTGAAAGATCCTTCTTATTTCGATACCCCTTTGTTCTTACCTTCTCTTCCCGCTCAATTCACCTATTAATCTTAATTCTTTCTCATCTTTCCCGCTGTAGAGAGGTCATATTAAATTTTTGCGCAAACGTTTGCTTTTTATCTGGCGGCGAATCTCAATTCTGGGTATGATGCCATTCAAACGGATAAACTCTCTTTCATGTAAACGATAGGAATGTCTCATGAGCCTCGCAGATCAAGTCCTCGCCGTAAACGACGATCTCCCTATTCGCACTAATAAACCGGTTCACAGTGGCAAAGTTCGCTCTGTCTATTGGTTAACAGAGCAAGATAGCCAACGTCTTATTCAAGAGAAAGGCTACGATGTTGCCCCTGATGCCCCACTTGCTATCATGGTGATCAGCGATCGCATCTCAGCGTTCGATTGTATTTGGCATGGTGAAGGCGGCCTTAAAGGTGTGCCGGGTAAAGGTGCCGCCTTAAACGCCATTTCTAACCATTGGTTTAAGCTATTTAAAGATAATGGTTTGGCAGATAGTCATATCCTTGATATTCCGCACCCATTGGTTTGGATCGTACAAAAAGCGAAACCAATCATGATTGAAGCGATTTGTCGTCAATACATTACTGGTTCTATGTGGCGTGCCTATAGCAAAGGTGAACGCGAATTCTGTGGTATTCAATTACCAGACGGACTTGAAAAAGATAAAGCGTTACCAGACCTACTCATGACACCTTCAACCAAAGGTATTTTGAAAGGAATTCCTGGTGTGGCTGAAGCAGATGATGTCAACATTACCCGCAAGAACATTGAAGACAATTTTGCTGCATTTAATTTTAGCAAGGCTGACGACATCGCCTTATATGAAAAACTGCTAAGCGAAGGCTTTGGCGTGATTAGCAAGGCGCTATCAGAGGTTGAGCAAATCTTCGTTGATACCAAATTTGAATTTGGTTATGTCAACGATGCAGCAGGCAATGAGAAACTGATCTACATGGATGAAGTTGGTACCCCCGATTCCTCTCGCATCTGGGATAAGCAAGCCTACCAACAAGGAAAAATAGTCGAAAATTCGAAAGAAGGCTTCCGCCAATTCTTGCTGAATCACTTCCCTGACGCCGATATTTTGTTAAACAAAGAGCGCATGCCAGAACGTGAAGCACTCGCCCGTGACAACATTTTGCCGCTTGACGCTTTAATGGATATTTCTAAAACTTACATTGCTATTGCTGAGAAGATCACCGGTAGAGCGATTGAGTTAAGTGATAATCCTAAGCAAGAAATCATTGATATTCTTGGTTCCCAATATGGTTTAATTGACTAAGACAGTTTCACCGCTGCCTAGTCGAGATTCTAGTATCTCAAACGCGCTTTTATCCAAGCGCGTTTTTGTTTGCCGAGCCACTATCCACGAGATAGACACGTTAGCGCTTCTTCCTCAACAGCACTTCAGTCTATAATAGCCACTTGTTGCTGCCTATTTGTCGCTACTTATGGATTTTATTGCCCTTTCTCGCATCAGCCTAAAGCACTTAACTGTGTTGCACGTGATGTTAACCACACACAGTGTTACTACCACTGCCAGTACGCTATGTGTCACACCATCAAGTGTCAGTAAAACAATGGCGCAATTGCGCGAACAGTTAAATGATGAATTGTTTTACCGTGACGGTTCACAGCTCGTTCCAACCCCCTTCGCGCTTGGTATTGCAGCACAAATCCATAAAATATTAGCCAGTATGAATGGCATCCTGCATCAAGGGGAATTTAAGCCTGAGCAGTTTAATGGCTCCATCGCGCTCTCTATGCGAGAGAGTACCTTTGAACTATTTGCCGATAAAATTAGTCTGATCCGCGAGCGATTGCCGCTGGCCAATCAAATTAATGTCTATGCGAAAGAACAAATGAGTTTTGAGGCACTGATCCGTGGCCAAGTCGATTTTATGATTTTACCGCATGACATTAGCCAGCCGCCGACGACCAGTCGTGAGTTGGTGTGGCAACAGTTACTCAGTGATGAGATGGTGTGTTTGATGAACCCTGCTCATCCACTTGCTGAGAGGGATCTTTCCATCACAGATTACCTTGCCTACCAGCACATCGGAATTCAAGACCGCGACTTGTCAGAGCCCTACTTTGAACAGAACCTTAAGCAGCAGCATGGCACGAGAAATGTGGCGATGTCAGTAGCAGATTTTGGAGCGGCAGCCGTTATGTGTCATCACTCGATGCATTTGCTGACGTGTTCGAAGAGATGGGCACAACAAGCGTTTCAAGCCCAAGGGTTAGTGCAAAAGCCACTGCCATTTGAATATGGCAAAGTGGCTTATAGTTTAGTTTGGAATGAAGTAAGTTTGAACGACCCAGCGCTACAATGGCTGCACGCAAAATTACTCGGCTAGCGTTAGTAAAAACGGACAAACACCATCACATATAAACACGGGGTAACTGCAATGTATGCGCGACCCGTGATTGTAATGCCCGATGGAACACCGTCATTTGCTCTTCACTGCACTTATCCCACGTCAATGCCTCACCAATCACACCATGATGCTGAAACGCATTCAAACGGATTATAACATCGGTCGACAAAGTACTAATGAGTTGAGATACCGCTTCAATCTCACAATCTAAATCACTTTTACCAGGAATATGCAGTAAGCGAAGTTCATGTAACTTGTTTGCCTCAGCCAACAACTTAATCGAAGCGATCACTTTGTGATTGTCACGGCCAATCAACCATAAATGCGTGTCGTTTTGCCATGCTTTGAGGTCGATCATCGCGCCATCCATATAAGGCATTACTTTCTGCCAACCGGTCGCGCCCAAATAACCATTACTATCAATAAAACAGCTGAGATGTTGTAGATCCGTATCAGCCTTAATCGCTTTAAATAGCTCGATGATAAACGGCAGTTGTACTGTCGCCTCTCCGCCAGAAATCGTAATGCCACTGATGAAAAATTGCTGCTTGCGAATGATCGCTAGCATTTGCTCAACGGTGTAATGCTTAACCTTCGGGTTCGACTTATTATCGCAGATATCGACGCATTGATCGCAATGAGTACACTTGGCTTCATCCCAAATTACTTTAGGTTTTAGGCCGTGTAGTTCGCTTGTGCTAAACGTCAACGCCCCTGTAGGGCAACCATCAACACAATCGCCGCAATGATTACAGTAATTGATGGTATGGGGATTGTGACAATTTAGGCAATTGAAGTTACAGCCTTGAAGGAAAATGACCAGGCGATTGCCTGGTCCATCCACACAAGAGAAGTTCAAAATACGACTAACGATTGCCGACTTGTTGAACGTGTGACTCATCGTGATTAACGGTAAGTTGGAGACATTTCCATGCTCACCACTCGTGGAGCACGGTCTAAGATACCCGTTCTTTCAGCCGCTTCTGCACCTAAGCCAGTCGTATTGGTACGCGAACCACACTCAGAGAATTTAGCGATGTCAGACAACTTAACCATGTAACCTGTTACGCGTACTAAATCATTTGATGCTACGTTGGCTGTAAACTCGCGGTAACCCAGAGCCAATGCACCTTTACATAAATTGAACATCGCTTCAGGGTTTGATTTAACCGTTTCATCAATGGTTAGAATATCGCTAATGCCTGACGTGTAGTATTGGTGATGAGCCGCGTTTGCCTGAATATAGCTCACTGGATCAGGCTCTGTACCGTAAGGTAGACGCACACCCGGAGTCACGCCTTCATCAAGACTGATACCGCCTTGAGCATGGAGCAACGCGCGGCCTTCTAGTCCGTATTTTACCGGTGAGTTATCTACGATTTCAGCCAACTTAGCTGAAATTCGGTGACCCATTTGATTAGCCGCTTCATCTTGACCATAACGAGCAACATTACCTTCTTTTTCAATCAGGATATTCACCGCTTCTGCCATGCCGTAAATACCAAACATCGGCGCAAAACGAGACTCTTCAATTAGGCCTTCTTGCGTTAGGAAGCCTTTAAAGAAGTTTGAGTTTTCGTGCAGATGGCTGCTACGCGCATCCATTAACTCAATCATTAACGCACAGTATTTTGGCAGTACGTTCGCTAGGAAATCTTCGCTATTTCCTGATACTTTTGCCACTTCTTTCAGGTTCATACGAACAAGAGTATTTGAACCACCTGCCAGTGGCAGCGAGTTGTAACAACTTACAATACCAAACTTCTTATCACCATAGCTTTGAGCGTGGATTGGGTAGTTAGCAATATGAGGTTTGCTGCACTCACAAATGTTCGATGCGGCTTGACGTAACAAGTCATCTGGCGTGATAGCAGGATCGTACATAAAGGTTAAGTTTGGTGCGATCTGTTTTAGCTCAGCGTCGACTTTCAAAATAGTGCGACAAATAATATTGTCTGCAGGGCCGATGTTCACGTGCATGAATGCATCTGGTAACGTACGGTCCAACATAATCCAGAAGCGTTTTAGTTTGGTGTAAATTTGTTCGTCGCTCAGATCACCAACAAACGGCATCAACACATCATCTAATTGACCAAGGTAAACCGGAATATTGGTTACTGACGGTACGTGATGGTAGATAATGGTTAATAGATTCAACGCATCATCAAAATCTTGTGCTGCCGCAAGCTCAAGGTACTCAGAGCCTTGCTGTAGGAATTTCGCGTAATCAGGCAATACATAACGAGGTTTAAACGGTGCATGACCTTCAAACATGTCACACAACACACCCTCTTCCATTGCTTTAGCAACCTCAGTAGAGATTGGCATATAAGGCAAATTCGCTTCCGCTTCTAAAGCTAAAAACTGGTTCTTTTGCTTAGGGTTAAGATTCGCATCCGTAACGATTGAGTGGATACGTTGTTGAAAAGCATTAAGAGTGTTGGACATGGTCTATTCCTTATAATTTTCATGGATTTTATCCCGCACCAATGATGTCCACAATTGAAATTAGATGAAATACACTTTTCCATTATGGAAACATGAAAAACAAAAATGATATTGACCGAATAGTAAAAAGCCCGGTGATTAAACCGGGCTCGATTGGTTGTAGAATATCGCTTAATTACAGCTTAAAGCGACGGATCTCATTCTCTAGTTCCTGAGATAAATTGGATAATTTAACCGCTTGTTCCGCAGCCATATTGGCCTCTTCAGCCAACTCAAATGAAACGTCACGAATACCAACCGTATTACGCGTGATTTCTGAAGTCACTGACGCTTGTTCTTCTGCCGCCGACGCAATTTGGGTTGCCATATCACTGATTGATTCCACGGTGGTATGAATTTGTGCCAAGCTTACTGCCGCTGAATCCGCATCAGTTACGCTGGTATCAGCCAACATACGGCTATCACCCATGATGTTCACGGCACGCGCCGTTGTTGCTTGCAGCGTTTCAATCATTTGCTGGATCTCTTGCGTTGAAGAGTGAGTGCGCTGACTCAACACTCGCACTTCATCTGCAACCACAGCAAAGCCGCGGCCTTGCTCACCCGCTCGTGCCGCTTCAATGGCGGCATTTAATGCCAACAGATTGGTTTGTTCTGCAATGCCCTGAATGGTCGCCAAGATTGAGTTGATGCTATGACCATGGCTTTCAAGCTCTTGAATCACTTCTGTCGCCACGACAACTTCTTGCGCTAGGTTTTGAATTGAACTTTGAGTTTGTGTCACTTGCGTACTACCGTGAGTACACGCACCGACTGCTTCTGTTGCATTTTGCGCAGTATTTTCTGCGTTGCCGGCAATCTCTTGTGTCGCCGCAGCCATCTCGTTGATCGCTGTCGCGACCATATTGATTTCATCTTGCTGAGTACGAATACGAATTCGACGATCTTCAGCTTGCTTTGCTGTATCGCTTGCTTGACCATTTAGCGCCGTTGAAACACTGCTCAAAGTCGTCACCATCTGGTGCATATTGCCGACAAAGGTGTTGAAGCTAATCGCCAAACGACCCACTTCATCTTGGCTATGTGGTACCAGGCGCTGAGTCAGATCTGCATCACCAGACGCGATTTCATCCAGTGCTTTTGATACGCGCAAAAGATCGCGGAAAAGGAAGCTCACCAGCCATGACACAGCAAAAGCAACAAATGCAGTGATCATTAGCGCGGTCAGGATCAGCTCTTGCAACAAGTCACTGTGGCCTGCTTGCTCTGTTTCACGATCCATTTCAATCGCGAACATCCAATCGGTATTCGGGACATTTTTAAAGTAATAGAGCTTCTCAACACCATCTTTTTCTACGATTTCAATATCACCTTTATTAGCTAAACCTTCGATAACCGACAAGGTCATTTGAGGTGACAGCGCGGTGACAGGCTTTAATAGCAAATTCTTATTTGGGTGTGCCATCTTGCTTATCGATAAGCATTGCGTAGGCATTTTTACCCGCATCTAAGCTGATCACGTCATCAATCAACTGATCCAGCAAGACATCTGCCGCAACCACACCAACTTTTGTGCCATTAACCGTCACCGGCTCAGCAATTGAAACCAGTAGCGCGCCAGTAATCGCATCTTGGTATGCGGTCGTAATAATTTGGCGACCCGCATTGTTCGCATCAATATACCAAGGGCGAGTACGAGGATCGTAATCAGCACGATTACGTTCTGGATGGGAACGGTACATATTACCCGCTGGCGTTCCTAAGAAAATATCATCAAAGCCACCCGCCACTCGTGCTTACTTCAAAAAGGGAACAACGTCGGCTTGTGTACTGTGTTGATTAAAAGAGGAAGCAATATCACGACGAATGCTAATCCAGTCAGAAATACCAACCGCAGCCGTATTTGATAAACTTTCCGCACGGGAATACATACCATTGCGAGTTTGCTGATATAGCTGATCAGCAGAAAGCCAAGTCAGTGCACTCGCCATTAGCATGACCGCTAACAGGCTTGCACCAATCAATTTTTGTTTTAGTGACAGGTTCATATAATTTTGCTTCTATTGATGAAAATTTGCGAGGAAGATAACAGAACTTCGAGGGCGAATTTTAGTGGTAAAAACAGTTAGTTGCACGGAGTATTGCAACAAATTGTTTCTATCAACAATTCTGCGAGCCTATACGCAACCATATCAATATAGAAAAAGAGGAAGAGAATAAAGAAGAGAGTACAACGTGATGAAATATAGGTTAAAAGCTAAAAACAACTCACTACTACAAGCTGTCCGCCTAAGCAGCTAATTTGCGCTGGTGTTTAACCAATCTAACAGTTCCTTACCGTAAAAAACCTCGGTTTGCAGGTGGAGCACTAAGAGAATCATAAAAGCAGCGGCGCAGAGAAGGTTGATGCGCTTGGTATAGCGTTTCTTATTGTATTCTCCGTAGGTAATGATCTGCGCAGTGACCAACATAAAAGGATAAGCAATAATGAGAGCGATCAGCCACACCAAATAGATCGACATGGCCATTTCTGTTAACTGCCCGTTAGGCATAGTCCGCTCCTAATAAAGAAGTTACGATGCGAGCGTAGCAGAGTTAATAAACCATCATTGCGAATCAGTTAAGCTTTTGATGCTGTAGACAGCAAGGTTCCCGCACCGATAAACACCCCTCCGGTAATACGATTAAACAGTTTCGCTCTACCCTTTGCAAACAACCAATTAGACGATTTAGCGCCCAACTTGGCATAAACCGCGAGCCATGAAAATTCCATCAGCATAAAAGTAGCAGTGAAAATCAGATATTGAGCCAGTAACGGCGCGGTCGGATCAATAAACTGAGGGAACAATGCGGTAAAAAACAAAATCGCTTTAGGGTTACTGCTACCAACGATGAAACCGGAAAAGAAATGCTTCAAAGGTGCTTGAACAGAATCTGAGGCATCCTCTTGCAGTTGGTACTCGCGCTCTTTAGAAGCAAACGCCTTGATACCCAGATAAATCAAGTACGCAGCGCCTGTATACTTAATAATATTAAACGTGAGTTCAGATGACGCGATAATTAAACCAAGGCCTGTGAACGACAAGGTTAAGATAATCGTAATCGCCACTAAACTGCCCAACGCGGTATAGATACCAATGCGAAAACCATGTGTTACTCCTTTGGTCATACAGAGTAATGAACTTGGCCCGGGAGATGCTGTTAAAATGAGGATCGCAACAAAATATAATGCCCATGTATCTAAGCTCATGACTGAACTGACGATAAATAGGCTGTCAATAAACTCTGACGATGATGGCATAACTCTCTCCCTGTTAGTCTTTGCATTACTTCCTGTGATGCCCTTTCAATTCAACAAATTCTAAATCGTTTGTCCATAGGCCATTGGTCTAAAGACGCCATACGATAAGTATGGTGGGTAACGCTTTGAAAAGCAGCAATCGTTACTTTTCCCTGAGGCCACAACCACCGAAGTTTTGATCTAGATATATTCCAGCCATAAAAAAACCGAGCCTTAGGCTCGGTTCTTATTTACGCTTAGAGATTACTCTTCAGAGTCATCTTCTGCTGCATCATCAACTGAATCACTTGCTTCAATATCTGTTGCTTGTGGCGCTGTTTCCGATGTCGCTGCTACTGCAACTTCACCCTCTTCACCTTCAAGCAATTCAGATTCTTCAACTTCATCAATACGTTGCAGACCAACTACGTTTTCATCAGTTGCTGTACGGATTAGAGTCACACCTTGGGTATTTCGGCCTACTTGGCTTACTTCCGCAACGCGCGTACGAACAAGCGTACCTGCGTCAGTGATCATCATCATCTCATCGCCTTCTTCTACTTGAACAGCGCCAACTACAGGGCCGTTACGTTCAGAAACTTTGATAGAGACAACACCTTGAGTCGCACGACCTTTGGTTGGGTACTCAGCAAGCTCAGTACGCTTACCGTAACCATTTTGTGTCACTGTTAGGATGTCACCTTCATTTGAAGGAACAATCAGAGACACAACTTGGTCATCACCCGCCAAACGCATGCCACGCACGCCTGATGCTGTACGGCCCATGGCGCGTACTTTATCTTCGCTAAAGCGAACAACTTTACCCGCTTTAGAGAACAGCATGATGTCGCTTTGACCATCGGTAATGTCAACGCCAATCAAAGAATCATCATCACGTAAATTAACCGCAATTAGACCGTTTGCACGAACGTTAGCGAACTGGTTCAGAGGTGTCTTCTTAACAGTACCGTCACCAGTAGCCATAAAGATGAACTTCTCAGCGCTGAATTCAGACACTGGTAGAATCGCCGTAATACGCTCGCCATCTTCTAGAGGAAGAATGTTAACGATAGGCTTACCACGAGCAGTACGACTTGCTAGAGGCAATTGATATACTTTCAGACGGTACGTCTTACCACGAGTAGAGAAACATAAGATGTTGTCATGAGTGTTAGCAACAAGCAGACGCTCGATGTAATCCTCTTCTTTCATCTTAGTTGCACTCTTACCTTTACCACCACGACGCTGAGCTTCGTAGTCGCTTAGGATTTGGTACTTAACGTAACCTTCGTGAGAAAGCGTTACCACAACATCTTCACGAGCAATAAGCTCTTCCATGTCGATATCATGACTTGCCGCAGTGATTTCTGTACGACGAGCATCGCCGTAAGCTTCACGTACTAACTCAAGCTCTTCACGAATCACTTCCATCAAACGCTCAGTGCTTGCAAGGATATGCATTAGCTCAGCGATTTCTTCTAGTAGTGCTTTGTACTCGTCTAAAATCTTCTCGTGCTCTAAACCGGTTAGACGGTGTAGGCGAAGTTCTAGAATAGCTTGCGCTTGGGTTTCAGTGAGGAAGTATTGACCGTCACGGATACCGTATTCTGGCTCTAACCAATCTGGACGTGCAGCATCGTTGCCGGCACTTTCAAGCATTGCTGCAACGTTACCAAGATCCCAACCACGTGCAATTAGGCCCGCTTTCGCTTCTGCTGGTGTTGCTGCATTACGAATCAGCTCGATGATTTCATCGATATTCGCTAGTGCAAGAGCAAGTGCTTCTAGGATATGAGCGCGTTCGCGTGCTTTCTTCAATTCAAAGATAGTACGACGAGTTACAACTTCACGACGGTGATCGACAAAGCACTTCAACATTTCTTTTAAGTTGAATAGCTTAGGCTGGCCGTGATCCAACGCAACCATGTTGATACCGAAAGTCGTTTGCAGCTGAGTTTGTGCGTATAGGTTGTTTAGAACCACTTCGCCCACTGCATCACGCTTACATTCAATAACAATACGCATACCATCTTTATCAGATTCGTCGCGCAGTGCACTGATGCCTTCAACTTTCTTATCTTTAACAAGCTCTGCGATTTTTTCAATCAAGCGAGCTTTGTTCACTTGGTACGGAATTTCGCTGACAATAATGGTTTCGCGACCATTTTTCTCAGTTTCAATCTCCGCTTTTGAACGCATGTAGATCTTACCACGGCCCGTTTTATAAGCATCGATGATGCCTTTACGGCCACTGATAAGTGCAGCTGTTGGGAAGTCTGGGCCTGGGATGTAATCCATCAGCTCATCAATCGTGATGTCTTCGTTATTGATGTAAGCCAAACAGCCGTCAATCACTTCCGTCAGGTTATGCGGAGGAATGTTTGTTGCCATACCTACTGCGATACCGGATGAACCGTTTACCAATAGGTTAGGAATTTTTGTCGGTAGAACCGCTGGGATCTGTTCAGTGCCATCATAGTTAGGTACGAAATCAACGGTCTCTTTATCAAGATCCGTCAACAACTCACCGGCGATTTTTGACATACGAACTTCGGTGTAACGCATTGCCGCTGCTGAATCGCCATCGACTGAACCAAAGTTGCCTTGACCGTCAACTAGCATATAGCGTAGTGAGAACGGCTGCGCCATACGAACAATCGATTCGTATACTGCACTATCACCATGTGGGTGATATTTACCGATTACGTCGCCAACAACACGGGCAGATTTTTTATATGGTTTATTCCAATCGTTGCCTAGTACATTCATCGCGAATAGAACGCGGCGGTGTACTGGTTTTAGGCCATCACGCACATCAGGAAGAGCACGACCGACGATAACTGACATCGCGTAGTCGAGGTATGAACCTCTAAGCTCATCTTCAATGTTTACGGGCGTGATCTCTTTAGCTAAATCGCTCATAGAGCCATTATCCCTCTATTTTCAGATCGTAAATACGATTCGTGTAAGGTGCAAAAATATAACATATAAATCGTCACTTCGGCATCACTTTCCCTCTCCTTTTATCAGGTTGTGAGCTTTGTTGTGATTCAACTGTCGAGAATTTGCACACAGTGCATATATCCTGCTGATTAGTGGTTATATTTTCAGCAATATTCGAGAAAACTCGCTTTGCCTATGGAGAGCGAACATTTTGTCGCTATAATGCCAAGCGAAGTTTGCCAAATAGATAGATGGATTATGACAAAAACACAAAACGTAGATCCGAGCGAGATCAAAAAGTTTGAAGAGATGGCGTCACGCTGGTGGGATTTAGAAGGTGAATTCAAACCTCTACACCAAATCAACCCGTTGCGTTTGAATTATGTAATGGAATGTGCTGATGGTCTATTTGGTAAGAAGGTTCTTGATGTGGGTTGCGGTGGTGGCATCCTTGCAGAAAGCATGGCGCGTGAAGGCGCTATCGTAACCGGCTTAGATATGGGCAAAGAGCCGCTTGAAGTTGCACGACTGCATGCACTTGAAACAGGCACTAAGCTGGATTACATCCGTAGCACGATTGAAGACCACGCGGTTGAGCATGCAGGCACTTATGATGTAGTGACTTGTATGGAGATGCTAGAACACGTTCCTGACCCATTATCGGTTATTCGTTCATGTGCTGCACTGGTTAAACCCGATGGTCATGTTTTCTTCTCTACCCTCAATCGCAACATTAAATCGTATTTGTTTGCGATTGTCGGCGCTGAGAAACTACTGAAAATTGTTCCAGATGGCACTCACGACCATGAAAAATTCATTCGCCCTTCAGAAATGATCAAAATGATCGATCAAACCGATCTTATTGAATTGGGCATCACAGGCCTGCATTACAACCCACTGACTGGGCGTTACAAGCTCGGCCAAAATGTTGATGTCAATTACATCGTCCATACGCGGAAAACAGGCGCCTGACGAACGATTGACCAATTTGAGGCGGCCGCACAAAATGTCCGCCTTTTTTGAGTAATTTTGCATATTTTTCGTGCGACCGATTCCACTTTGTACAGCAGTAAAATCACTTTCATTTTTTCTCGAAGATCAAGATATTTATTTTTGTTTAAGGTTAAGATTAAACCGATTCAAAAACAGTATTTTTCTACCGTCAAATCCCACCTAATTTCATGAGTTAGTATCCACTTACTGTTTTTTTTGATTTTGTCAGTTATCCACAAGTCATCCAAGATCTTCAACTTGAAAAGAAGTGTCAATAGCACTATCTTGTAACCCGCAGACAAGATTACCCCTATATCTTGTGTTTGCACTACAATATATAGATAGATTTTGCTCGCAAAGCCGAACACGATTTTACAACAACTACACGAAAATTCGGCTTTAATCAGTTTTGTTAGGGAAAAGAATCAGAATGAACCAACAACTCACCGTCACCAAGCGCGATGGCCGCAAAGAAAACATTGATCTAGAGAAACTTCACCGTGTTATTACATGGGCAGCAGAAGGCCTAGATAACGTTTCAGTTTCACAGGTAGAACTGAAAGCTCACATTCAGTTTTATGACGGCATCACGACATCTGACATTCACGAGACCATCATTAAGTCTGCAGCCGACTTAATCTCTGAAGAAACGCCAGACTATCAATACTTAGCCGCTCGTCTTGCCGTATTCCACCTACGTAAAAAAGCGTATGGTCAATATGAGCCACCAGCGTTATTCGACCATGTTTCTCGTCTTGTCGATATGGGCAAGTACGATAGCCACATTCTAGAAGATTACACCAAAGCAGAACTTGATGAGCTTGGCGCTTACCTTCAGCACACTCGCGATCTTGACTTTTCATACGCGGCGGTAAAACAGCTCGAAGGCAAATACTTCGTGCAAAACCGTGTATCTGGCGAAATCTATGAAAGTGCGCAGTTCCTTTATATCTTGGTGTCTGCTTGTTTGTTCGCTAACTACCCTAAAGAAACTCGTCTTGACTACGTTAAGCGTTTCTACGATGCGACTTCAACATTCAAAATTTCTTTACCTACACCGATCATGTCTGGTGTACGTACCCCTACTCGTCAGTTCAGCTCATGTGTTCTTATCGAGTGTGGTGATAGCCTAGATTCAATCAACGCAACGGCAAGCTCAATTGTTCGTTACGTTTCTCAACGTGCTGGTATTGGTATCAACGCGGGTCGTATTCGTGCGCTCGGTTCTGAAATCCGTGGCGGTGAAGCGTTCCATACCGGTTGTATCCCGTTCTACAAATACTTCCAAACAGCGGTTAAATGCTGTTCTCAAGGTGGTGTTCGTGGTGGCGCGGCAACTGTGTTCTACCCAATGTGGCACGGTGAAGCTCGTTCTTTAATGATTCTAAAGAACAACCGTGGCGTTGAAGAGAACCGTGTTCGTCATATGGACTACGGTGTACAACTGAACAAGCTGATGTACCAACGCCTAGTTCAAGGTGGCAACATCACACTATTCTCGCCATCTGATGTTCCAGGCCTATACGATGCGTTCTTCGAAAACCAAGCGGAATTCGAGCGTCTATACGTCCAGTACGAAAATGATCCAGCGATCAAAAAAGAGAGCGTAAAAGCGATCGAAATGTTCTCTTTGCTAATGCAAGAGCGCGCTTCGACCGGTCGTATCTATATTCAAAACGTTGACCACTGTAATACTCACAGTCCGTTTGATTCTGAAGTCGCACCAATTCGCCAATCAAACCTATGTTTAGAGATTGCACTGCCAACCAAACCTTTGGTTAACGTAGAAGACGACTCTGGTGAAATCGCGCTTTGTACACTGTCTGCATTTAACCTAGGTGCGATTAATGGGCTTGATGATCTTGAAGAATTGTCTGAGCTTGTTGTTCGCGCTTTAGATGCACTACTTGATTACCAAGATTACCCGCTACCAGCGGCTTACAAATCAACCATGAACCGTCGTACTTTGGGTGTGGGCGTTATCAACTACGCATACTACCTAGCGAAGAATGGTGTGAAATACTCAGACGGCAGCGCGAACGGTCTAACTCACCGTACGTTTGAAGCGATTCAATACTATCTATTGAAAGCATCTGTTGGCTTAGCGAAAGAACAAGGCAAGTGCCCGCTGTTTGACGAAACAAACTATGCGAAAGGTCTATTGCCTATCGACACTTATAAGAAAGATATCGATCTTATTTGTGATGAAGCACTGCACTACGATTGGGATGAACTGCGCCAAGAGATCATGACTCACGGTTTACGTAACTCTACCCTAACTGCGCTAATGCCATCTGAGACCTCTTCTCAGATCTCAAACGCGACCAACGGTATTGAGCCTCCACGTGGCTATGTTTCGGTAAAAGCCTCAAAAGACGGTATTTTGAAGCAGGTTGTGCCTGATTTCGTTAACCTGAAAAACAACTACGAGCTACTTTGGAACATCGGTTCAAACGATGGCTACTTGCACCTAGTGGGTATTATGCAAAAATTCGTTGACCAAGCGATTTCGGCTAACACTAACTACGACCCAAGCCGTTTTGAAAGCGGTAAAGTGCCGATGACTAAGTTGCTGCAAGATTTGCTGACCGCGTACAAATATGGCGTAAAAACGCTTTACTACCATAACACTCGCGATGGCGCGAAAGACGATCAGAAAGATGCAGTACAACCTGTAGAAGAAGATTGTGAAGGCGGCGGCTGTAAGATCTAATCTTACCCAGCAATGCAATAGAACATTTATTTTAACGAACATATGCCCCTTGAAATTCGAGGGGCTTAAAAGGAATTGAGGCATCATGGCTTACAGTACTTTTAACCATACAAAAAATGACCAACTAAAAGAACCAATGTTCCTTGGTCAATCAGTGAACGTTGCACGTTACGACCAACAAAAATTTGAAATTTTCGAAAAACTGATCGAAAAACAACTTCTTTCTTCTGGCGCCCAGAAGAAGTTGACGTATCAAGCGATCGTATTGACTACAACAAGTTACCTGACCATGAAAAACACATTTTCATCTCAAACTTGAAGTACCAAACACTGCTAGATTCAATCCAAGGCCGTAGCCCGAACGTTGCCCTACTTCCTCTGGTATCACTACCAGAGCTAGAAACGTGGATTGAAACATGGTCGTTCTCTGAAACGATTCACTCGCGTTCATACACCCATATCATCCGTAATATTGTCAACGATCCAGGCATCATCTTTGATGATATCGTGGAGAATGAACACATTCTAAAGCGCGCAAAAGACATTGCTCGTTACTACGATGACCTGATTGAAATGACTAACGATTACCACCGTTACGGCGAAGGTACTCATCAAATCAACGGCGAAGAAGTAAAAATCAGCAAGTACGAGCTGAAGAAGAAACTTTACGTTTGCTTGATGTCAGTGAATGCACTAGAAGCGATTCGTTTCTATGTTAGCTTCGCCTGTTCATTTGCTTTTGCTGAGCGTGAGCTAATGGAAGGTAATGCAAAAATCATCAAGCTAATCGCTCGTGATGAAGCGCTGCACCTTACCGGTACTCAACACATGATCAATATCTTGCGCAATGGTCAAGATGATTTCTCATTCATGCAAGTAGCTGAAGAATGTAAGCAAGAATGTTTTGACTTGTTTAAAGAAGCGGCTGAGCAAGAAAAAGAGTGGGCAGAATACCTATTCAAAGACGGTTCAATGATCGGTTTGAACAAAGACATTCTATGCCAATACGTTGAGTACATCACTAACGTGCGCATGAATGCTGTTGGTTTACCAACCGCTTACCCTGAAGCAACATCGAACCCAATTCCATGGATTAACGCTTGGTTGTCTTCAGATAACGTACAAGTAGCCCCACAAGAAGCTGAAATCTCATCTTACCTTGTCGGTCAAATTGAAAGCGATGCGAAAGCAGACGACTTTAAGGACTTCGAACTTTAATGGCTAGAGTCAAAATCAACGGACTGCATACCATCACCACCAATCCATCGAGTACATTATTGGAAACGATGGAAGCGGCTGGAATGGAAGTCGAATACAACTGCCGAGATGGCCACTGTGGCGCTTGTCGTTGCAAGCTGAGCTCTGGAGAAGTTGAATACGTTGGTTTTGCGATGGCGTATACACAAGCGGATGAAATATTGCCCTGTGTAACGCGAGCGAAAAGTGATCTGACCTTAGAAGAGGTCAGTTACAAACTTAAAGAGAAACGAGCTTAGCCTCTTTCCTGTTTGTGTCAGTTAACAATAAGGCCAGCAAATGCTGGCCTTGTTTTATTCTATATCGGCGTTTTATTCTATATCGACACCGAGCAGAAGCTGATCCGCAGTACACATTGATATTGCTTTGCCTGCAACCTCTCGCCCACCATCATCAAACAAAGAGAGGCGAAAGCCCATACCTTGCTGACGCTCATCCTCTTCAGGAGCACGGCGCCAAATTGAATGAACATCGTAATTTTTACGACTAAACGCCTCACCCAAAACTACTTTCTGACTTGCGACTTGATACCACACTAAGATCTTCGACTGTTGATACATGCCACCCTCCTTGTGCATTCCGGCAGAAGAACCTTCAGTTTAAGATCATATTGATTTTTTGCATGTCACAATAACGAGAATTATTTAATTATCATTAAAATTCAAAACTTTAAGCCTTAGAAGATTTTCTTCTAAGCCCTGCTAAACTGGTGTAATTAAGTCAGGCTATTCGCCGAGGATCGCGCTAAAAACCCCAGTCAAAGCACTCTGTGGGATATACATTTCTTTTTCTCTGGTCATCGAACTGTATTGCGCAAAAATCGTTTTACTCGACAAATAGCGTCGCAACATATCGGCCGCAATAGTGGTGATCAATAGCGCTTGATCATCTCGATTATAAACACGATTAAATGACAAGGTTTGCCCCCACTCGCCCTCCGGAGTTGCCAAAGCCAAAGTGAACGTTTTGTCGATCAGTTGCCCTGTCACAATGGCAATGTCGGTGGCACATTTGTCTTTGGTCGCACCAGCCAGCGCTAGCGTTTCTGCCAAAACATCGCTCTCATTACCACCCACCGCCACTTGACCGCCGAGCACCCAACCATGGCCACAATAGTCTGCCGCTTTTTCATGTGAATGCAGCCACGTTGCTAAGCGACCGTGAGTTGACCGTTCCGCGATCGAGATAGAGAATTTTTTATCACTAATCAGGTTACCGACATGGGCCTGCATCGGTTCATCAACGCTGACAACACTGCCGTCGATAAGCTTAAATATCAATTGCATCAACTTGAGACGTGTATCTAGCTCACCTTTAGGCCCAAAGAGCTTAACTTCGATAAACGGCAAATATGAGCGATAGCCAAGGCTATATCCAGCCGGTAGCTGAACTTTATCAAGCTTATCAGATAACGCTGATTCAGACGTTCCTAAGGTATAAAGACGACTGCAATCAAGACCTATTACGCCATGATGATGCTGTTTCATGTCTGGCAATATCTGCTCTAACACCATGCGCTTAAATTCACTTGGCACACCGGGTGTAAAATAGAAGTCACAGTCGTTGATGCGCATTTTAAAGCCACACGCAGTACCAATTGGATTGTCTAGAAATGTCGCCCCTACAGGCAGCATAGCTTGCTTGCGATTACTTTCTGGCATCGCCATACCGCGGGAAGCAAAAAATGCTTCTAAGCGTTCGAGCCATTGTGGATACAGCTCAAGATCGACCTCAGCGGCAATTGCCGCCGCTTCCGTGCTTACATCATCACTGGTTGGCCCTAAACCGCCATTAACAACAACAATATCGCTGTTAAAACTCAGCATCAGCAATTCTTCCGCCAAAGACCCTAGCGTATCGCCGATTGTCGAGCGCTTTGTCAATGCGAAACCTTTTTGGAAAAACTGCTCAGACAGCCAAGCCGCATTGGTATCGACGATATCGCCGTGTAATACCTCTTCGCCGGTGCTTAGCATCGCTATTTTTAACATGACTTTCCTTAAAATAAGAAAATTTAACAACTATTTATTTATCTTCTGACAAAAAAGCACTATTTTGATTACGGTATCGTCCCGTAAACATTTCGCTAATTTATTGTTTCTATGTGCGCGAAACTATTAGATAATTGTGACAATGATCACTAACTATATTATATGGAGTCATTAGGTGCTAAATAAAACCGTCGGTGCTTTGATGTTATCGCTTTCAGCTTGTGCCAATGCCAATGACACAAATGGGCACTATGAGTTTTCATATACCGTAGACTCTCAAGTTAATGAACATCTTTATATCAATAGCTATGGTTATTCTCAACCTACAGATGCGTTTTCATTAAGCTACGATGATTCACAATTAGATTTGAGTGATCCTGAGTTACCCAAATATCTACAAGTCTCAGATCAACGTGACTGGCAATATCTCAAAGAACAAACCTATACCGTACTCGGATTAAGTGTCGTGACCGTAGGTTTGATGACCATGCTACCTGAATCAATCACAAAATGGGATGAGGAAGATCGCGACATCGCCAACCTTGGTAAAAAATGGTCTGATAACGTCAGTGCGGGACCAGTATGGGATCGCGACGAACACGTACTGAACTATGTCATGCACCCCTATTTTGGTGGTGTCTATTACACCGCAGCACGACATGCCGGCTTCAATGAGTTCGATTCATTCCTCTACTCGGCTTTCCTCTCAACTTTTTTCTGGGAATATGGCGTAGAAGCCTTTGCCGAAGTGCCATCTTGGCAAGATCTGTTTATTACCCCATTCTTTGGCGCGGTTGTCGGCGAATTAATGTTTGAAACCGAACAAGATATTGTTGCCTCAGGTGGTGAAGTACTCGGCTCTGAAACCATGGGTGATGTAACACTATTTTTCCTCAATCCAGTAGGTCATATCCATGGCTGGGTATCCGGAGCTTGGGGTGGTAGTGCTGACTTCCAATTTAGCAGCAAGCCTTGGTTTGGTAATCAAGACGCCGCTAAGTTTGCGCTAGATGCAGGCGCTAACTACGATAGTCAATTTTACGGCATGAAGCTTAAAGTCACGTTTTAATCGGCCTGCCTAAACAATAGCTTTCTTTTCAAGCGGTTCTGCGAACCGCTTTTTTTGTGCTTGAGATTTGATATTAACAACCTCGGTCGCGAATTAGGGCAAAAAATTGACCTAAATCAAACCTTACCGCGCTTTGGCTTCTACACTGAATATATCGGCAATACGTGCTCATCAACATTTCATCCAACGTATTGTTCCCTGCTCCGTCATGCATTTAGGAGGCAAAGTATGAATACTACTTTCATTGCAAACTTCGTTGGTAAAGCGACGCCAGCAACCATCAAACAGCTCGCAGCTGTCACTCATGAAAATGGCGGCAAGTGGCTAATAAGCAAAGTCAACTTTATTGAAGAGCAAGTCGCTGCTGTGATTAAAGTCGAACTGCCTACTGAAAATGCAAAAGTGGTTCAAGATGCTTTTAAACAGCAGCCCAACCTACTTGTCGAAATTGTTGAAGCTGACAGCTCAAAACACAATGTCGATCGTATTTACCAACTTAGATTGGATGCGAATGACCGCGCAGGCATTGTTAACGAAATCACCCATGTTCTCGATGGACAAGGTATCAATATCCTCGATATGGATTGCCAGCGTGTCTTTATTGCGGGTGGCGGTGGTATCAGTTCGAGCTTATTTACTTCAACCATCGCACTTAGATTACCAAGCGATATAGAAATTGATGATGTAGCGAAAGAACTCGAATCATTAAGTGAAGATACTCGAGTTATCATCGACAGTTAATCAGGTACTGAGCATAAAAAAGCCCGCACTAAAGTGCGGGCTTTGGCATTATTGAATCGTCCACTGACTCAATGTTCGTTTAAAATCAGCGTAATCAAACTCATTAATTTTTTCGACCTCGCCATTACTACGCTGACAATACACCGCTGGCATACGTAGACCGTTAAACCAATTTAATTTCACCATGGTGTAACCTGCACTATCTAAGATATGCAAGCGCTGGCCAATCTCTAATGGCTCATCAAAGTTGGCGACACAGAATTGGTCCCCTGCTAAGCATGAACAAGAACCAATAATATATTCATAGGCACCATGTTCAGACGCTTCAAGCAATGAAGCTGGCTCATTATAGATAAGGGTGTCTAAGCGATGAGCTTCGGTTGCCGAATCTACAATCGCAGTTTTCTTGCCATTATCAACAATGTCCACCACGGTCACCACCAAATCGGTTGTTTGGGTAATGATCGCTTCGCCCGGCTCCAAATAGAGTTGCACACCATGTTTGGCTGAGAACGATTTCAATGCCAAGGCTAACTTGTCGATATCATAGCCTGGCCATGTGAAGAACACCCCACCGCCTAAGCTAACCCAGTCCAACTTATCTAAATACGTACCGAAATTAAGTGAGATTGCGTCTAAAAGAGCGATAAAAGCATCAACATCTTTGTTCTCACAGTTCATGTGGAACATCACACCATTGATTGAATCAAACACCGCGGGATCAATATGATCTGTTTGTACGCCTAACCTTGAAAATTGACGCGCTGGATTCGCCAAGTCTTGCCCTGCATAGCTCACCCCTGGATTTAAGCGAAGCCCTAATGAGGCTTTGCCTTCAACCAGATGACGATAAGCCGCTAATTGTGATTGCGAATTAAAAATCATCTTATCGCAAATATCGGCCACTTCACGCACGTCATCTTCACTGTACCCCACGCTATAAGCGTGGGTTTCACCACCAAAGGTTTCATAACCAAGTTTTACTTCGTATGGGCCTGAGCTGGTTGTCCCATCAAGGTAGGGTTTAATGATGTCAAACACCCCCCACGTGGAGAAACATTTTAGTGCGAGTACCAGCTTCACACCTGACGCTTCTTTTAGGCGCTTCGCTTTTTCTAGGTTTTCTATCAACTTATCTTCACTGATCATGAAGTAAGGTGTTTTAAATTCGTTCTGCTGCATATAAACCTTTCTCGCCTTCTGTCATGAAGGCGCTATATGTGACGTTGATTATTCCAGAGCTGCCGTCTAAATCTCGCGCCCTAAAATCACGCTCGTGCCTAGCGGCACGGGATGACCAATACCATAAAGATATTCGACCTAAACACCGTCGTCATTCCAGATTGTGCCCCAAGCACAAGTCAGGAATCTTCGCCCCTAAAGGCAAGATCCCGTATCACGCTCGTGCTTCGCTGCACGAGATGACCAATGTGGCAACATGCCCTCTGCTCACAAGAGCAACATCAACACTTATTTCAGCGTGTGAATCTCAGGCTGACCCGGTTCTAACTCTTGCACACCCCACGTCAAACCAATTGATGGCATGGTTTCAAGGAACGGATCAGGATCAAGCTGTTCCATATTAAACACGCCAGCGTCTGCCCACTCACCACGGAAGTATTGCAGCGCAGCAGTGATGGCAGGTACGCCAGTGGTATAAGCGATCGCTTGATGCTCAACGTCTGCATAAGCCACTTCATGATCAGCATTATTGTAGATAAACACACTGCGTTCTTTGCCATCTTTACGCCCTTGAACCCAAGTGCCAATACAAGTTAAACCTTTATATCCTGGCGCTAAAGAGGTCGGGTCTGGCAACAGAGCCTTCAATACATGTAGCGGCTGAACAACCGTACCATCATGCAAAGTCAATGGTTCTGGGCTCAAAAGGCCTATATCGCGCATACAGTTGAAATAGTTAAGGTATCGGTCACCAAATCCCATCCAAAATTCAATGCGCTTAGCAGGAATGAACTCTTTCATCGAGCGAACTTCGTCGTGTGCCATCGAGTAAACTTTGTGTGTACCGCAGTGCGGAAAGTCAAACTCAAGCATGCGCGAATGACATGGCACTTGCTTCCATTCTTCATTCTCCCAGTAAAAAGAATCCCCCTGAATTTCCAACATATTGGTTTCCGGATCAAAGTTGGTCGCAAACTTTTTGCCATGGTCGCCGGCATTAACATCCATAACATCGATGGTGTCGATTTCATCGAATAAATGCTTCACCGCATAAGCGGCAAACACAGAGACAACACCCGGATCAAAACCCGCACCAAGAATACCGGTGATGCCTGCTTGGGCAAATTTTTCACGATAATCCCATTGCCAATCGTAAGCTTGAGGCACTTGCTGCCCTTCACTACACAAATCAACCGCCACAGAAGTATCAAGATAAGAGACCTTAGCTTGTAGACACGCTTCCATGATTGCCATATTCACCCAAGGAGGTCCGGCGTTAATCACTAAATCAGGCTTTACGTCTTTGATCAGTGCAACCAATGCCGTCACATCATCGGCATTAACCGCACGGGCTTGCAGTGTCTTCGCTGGATCTTTGCGATTATTCTTTTTCTCAATAGATGCTATGATTTTTTCACATTTTTCTACCGTACGAGAAGCGATGGTGATATCACCGAGCACATCGTTATTTTGTGCCGCTTTGTGTGCAACAACCCAACCAACGCCACCAGCTCCAATTTGTAAAATAGCCATTGTTTTCCATTACCTCTATTTGACTAGCTCATTAGCTAGTGTGTTGATTTTTTTAAGTAAAGATTCAAAGTCCGCCATCGTCAGACACGGATTAAGTAGGGTGAATTTCAGTGCGGATTTGCCATCGACAATCGTCTCACCCAATACCGCGATACCGCGGGTGAGCGCTTCGAGACGCAGCGTTTTATTCAAAGCGTCTAAGTCACTCACATCACGGCGAACCACGCGGAATAAAATCGTCGAGAGTGAAGGCTCAGCCAACAGTTCCAAGCCCTGATCACTTTGTACTTTTTTAGCCACTTGCTGTGTTTGCACAATCAAGTGATCGATCATTTGCCCCAACGCCTTTGGCCCAACACTTTGCATCGTCATAAACACTTTCAGTGCATCAAAACGCTTGGTCGTCGCGATCGATTTATCGACTAAATTCGGCAGTTCATCGTGTTCACGATTGAGATAATCTGCGTGATGCAATAGATACTTGAAGTTAGCTTTATCTTTGAGTAACACCGCACCACAACTGATGGTTTGATAGAATAATTTGTGGAAATCAACGCTAACAGAATCTGCGCGTTCAATGCCGATTAAGCGCGCTTTATGGCTACTCAAGATCAAGGCTCCGCCATACGCACTATCCACATGAAACCAAAGCTGATGAGTTGCTGCGAGCTTAGCGATCGCATTTAAATCATCAATCGCACCATGATCTGTGGTTCCGGCCGTTCCGACCACAGCGAAAGGAATCAAACCCTGATCTCGTAACCGGACAATTTCACGCTCTAAAGATTCCACCTTCATCGTGCCGTTGGCGTGTGCATCAACGCAGCAAACGCTCTGCTCACCTAGTCCCAATAGTGAGGCTGATTTTTGCACCGTAAAGTGGGATTTTTTTGAGCACAAAATGCGTAGCTTGTCGGCAAAAGAAGGTAAACCTTGTTTTTGAATTGAATGCCCTGCGAGCTTGTCTGCAACTCTGTCACGCGCCAACAGCAAACCCATTAGATTGCTTTGCGTTCCCCCGCTGGTAAAAATGCCATCGGCCTGCGAGCCCAAGTCAAACTTACCGCACATCCAATCCACCACTTTTTGCTCGACATACGTCGCAGCGGAGGCTTGATCCCATGAATCCATTGACTGATTTAACGCCGCAATCATCGCTTCAGCGATCACGGAAGGCATCAGAGGCGGCGTGTGGAGATGAGCAATACAGTGAGGGTGCTGTAACATCACCGAATTTTTGCCAACTAATGCCGTTGTTTCAGTGATGATTTGCTGCAAAGAACCATGAGCGCTATCAAGATCAACCGCATTGATCGCTTGCTCAAGTTGTTTTGGAGGTAGACCTGAATATGGTCCATTGACCTGCTCAAATAACGCTTTCATCTGCATTGTCGTGTGGTTCATGGCAGCCACAAACGCATCGCTACCCTGCTGACCCACTTGAATAAAGTGTTGTCGCCACTCCTGTTGATGCTCACCGTCCAACTCAGACAGAGAATCAGCACCAGCAACAATCATTGCTTGCTCAAGTACACGCAGTACAAAATCAATCTGCTCGAATGAAATGATCAGTGGCGGTAACAAACGAATCACCGAACCCTCGCGGCCACCTTTTTCGACCATCAAGCCACGCTCAAGCGCTGCGGTTTGAATTCTCAACGTAAGGGCACCATCGGCCACGGGCTCACCAAATCGATTGAGCTCACTACCCGGCTTGCGTATTTCAATCCCAAGCATCAAACCTTTGCCGCGTACTTCAGCAATGCAGTTCACCCTTTTTTGCAGCGCTTCTAATCCATGGCGTAAATACTGCCCCGCGATATTAGCGTGCTCAACCAAACCATCGCGCCGGATAACTTCCAATGCTTTGGTGCCAGACACCATGGCTAATTGGTTACCACGAAAAGTGCCAGTATGTTCACCAGGGCGCCATGTATCATACTGCTTGTTGATCACCAGCAATGACATTGGCAAGCCACCACCAATGGCTTTAGACAAACACAAAATGTCAGGCTGAATACCCGACTCTTCATAGGCAAAATGGTAACCAGTTTTGCCTACACCACATTGAATTTCGTCGAAAATCAATAAGATGCCATGTTCATCACACACCCGACGTAACTCTCTAAGCCAAAACGCAGGTGCCGGAATTACCCCACCTTCGCCTTGTACAGGCTCAACCACCATCGCGGCAGGTTTCATAATGCCAGCTTCGTCGTCAGCGAGTAGGCGCTCAATATAGCGAATACTTGCTTTGGCACCTTCATCTCCGCCCAATCCAAATGGGCAGCGTAGATGATAAGGAAACGGCATAAAGTGAACGTCCGACATCAAACCTGTGCGGCGGGCTTTTGTGCCCAAGTTACCCATCATTCCCATGGTGCCATTCGTCATACCATGGTAAGCACCACGAAATGCAAACATGGTATTGCGACCGGTCACTTGCTTGGCAAGTTTGATAGCAGCTTCAACGGCATCTGCACCAGAAGGACCACAGAACTGCAACACAGAGTTCGTTGCCAGTTCTTGTGGAAGAAAACGCTTAACCGCTTGGATAAACGTGTTTTTTACGTCGGTGGTGATATCCAACGTTTGATAGGGTAATCCCGCATCCAATTGATCTTTGAGCGCTTGATTTATCTCTGGATGGTTGTAACCCAAAGCGAGTGTTCCTGCTCCAGCTAAACAATCAAGATAAATTTGGCCCCGAGTGTCTTCCACTAGCATGCCATAAGCCTGTTTAATGGCTATCGGCAATCGTCTTGGGTAAGAGCGCACTTCTGATTCGTGAGCCGCTTGGTCAATCAATGCTTGATCGACAGTAAGATCGTAAACGCCATCAACCAATGGCACCTGTGTTGAAAAATAAGTCGCGATATCTGGAGTATCGACTTCAAAGGCTGTACTCATGAAAATTCCCTTGAAATGTAATCATCCTACATTGACCTAGAGAGGCCAAACATTAGGTACAACAATTCATTCCGCAGCCTATAGGCGTGCGAAAACCAACCCGTCAAAGTGACGGATTACATGTCAAAAAGAAAAATCAAGGTTCAGTAATGCTGCTGTTTTGTAAAACAGGACATTTTGGAAGAATAAAGCTGATTGGTGCTTGGACTATAGAAGCATGGATTAATGCTTGTTGGTTACATAATTTCAATGTTGGGTTTCCCATTCACATGTCACTGAGCGACATTAGTATCCCGTCTATCGATAACGGATTTATCGATACCTACCCTACGTGAGAACACTCAGCCAGAATGCTGCTCACGCGTCTCCCCCAGAGTATTCAAATGAATAGCTACCGAGATTGCGCGCGAAATTAACACAAATCCACATTGTCTGGCAATCAATTTTCACATTTTGAATTATTATCCTCTACATTGGACATATAACGTGGCTATTTTTAAATGTATCAGTACAAAGTCAAGCGCCCGTTCGTCAATGGCTGTCTTACAAAGAAAACCTCACTTTCAGCGAATCCACTCTATTTTTGTCACCTCACACCAATGAAGAGATAAAACTAAAGTGCTAGCAGAAAATTAAAGTCAATGGATTTAGTAGTATTTTTTTTTACGAAAACTTCTACTTTTTTCAAAAGCTAAGCTAACATTTAGTTAACCTTTCAAGCCGTACGGTTGGCTTGGAGCTCCATAGTGGTATCTAGTCCATGGAATAGGGAGAGAAACGTGATAACTAAAACAGCGCTATTTTTAACCGTCATAGTTGTTAGTGCCAGCCAAGTACACGCTCAAACTCTTGAGCAGGCTGTAGCGCTAACGATGGCAACAAACCCTGAAATCAAGCAAGCTTTTAATGAATATAAAAGCGCGGTAAAGGAACACGACGCTGCAGGGGGAGCTTATTTACCCAGCATTGATCTGGATGCGGGGATTGGTTATGAAGGCATTAATCCTGCCAACTCTACTGGGCGAGATGACACCGACTACACACGGAAAGAAGCCACACTAAGCCTCACTCAACTTTTGTGGGATGGTAATGCCACTATCAATGACATTGGTCGTACCGGAGCAGATGCTGAGTCGGTTCGTTTGCAACTGATGTCTAATGCCTCTGATTTAGCTTTGCGCGTGACTGAAATCTATCTCGATGCCGTTAAAGCTCGCGAAGTTCTCGCCCTGTCAGAAAGTAATTTGGCGGTGCACAAAGACATCTACCGAGACATTAAGAAGCGAGCGGATTCCGGCATTGGCTCCACTGCCGATGTCACCCAAGTCGAAGCTCGTATCGCCAAAGCTCATGGTAATTTACTTGCGGCACAAAATAACCTTATCGACACTCATACGCAATTTCGTCGTGTGGTCGGTCAAGAACCGCTGGGGTTGATCTATCCAAGAGCCGATGAAAATAAACTGCCACTCTCTCTTAATGAAGCTGTCGATCTTGCCTACGAGATGCACCCCGTGATCATGATTTCGAAAATTGATGTTGATGCGGCACGCTACCAGTACAAGCAATCGAAAGGCAATTACTACCCGACTATTTCCATCGAAGCAAGTCAGTCTTGGCGCGATGATGCCTCCGGTGATCTTGGCAGCAGCGAAGAGACACTCGCCATGCTAAGAATGCGCTACAACCTCTACAATGGCGGCAGCGATAGCGATTTATCCGAACGTGCTGCCTACCAGTTAAACAAAGCAAAAGATTTGCGTGACAACGCATACAGACAAGTAGAAGAAGGTTTGAAACTCTCGTGGAGCGCGCTGGATTTAACTCTGCAGCAAAAAGAGTTTTTAGCCGATCATGTGGATTCAGCCTCTGAAACGGTGATTGCTTACGAAAAGCAATATCGTATCGGCAAGCGAACCTTACTCGACTTACTGAATACCGAAAATGAGCTATTCCAAGCTCGTAAAGACTATCTAGACGCCCACTATTCTGAGCAATACGCTAAGTATCGTGTCATGAATGCAACGGGCAACTTATTAGATGCTCTTATCGTAGAAATACCGAAAGAGTGGACAGAGAAAGTGGAGTATTAATCATGAAAACACAATATCTGTTTACCCTACTACCTTGCTTACTCGTTGCACCTTTCGCTTTGGCCGAAGAAGAGCAAGATGAGTACGAATACATCGCGACGCCCGTCGTGACACAAATTGCAGATCAAACTGATGATGACAGAGACGGCGTGATCAACGCTCGCGATATGTGTGTCGATACCGGTGAAGGCGACCTGATTGATAATGATGGCTGTGGCTTTGTCATTGCGACTGAAGAAAGCCTGCAGTTGCGCATTCTTTTCGCCAATGACTCATCCAACATTGAACCCATCTTTGAAAATCAAATCCGCAATATGGCTGATTTTCTCAAACGTTACCCTGAAACTGCGATTGAGATTAAAGGCTTTGCCAGCCAAGTGGGCACAACGGAATACAATCTTGCACTTTCCAAGCGACGTGCCGTTGCCGTTGAAGATGAACTGCTATCCAATGGTATAACCGCTGATCGTCTCTCCATCATCGGTTATGGGGAATCCAACTTAGAAGAGCTTGGCGATGATGAGTTATCGCATGCTAAAAACCGTAAAGTCACTGCGACAGTGGTAGGCTTTGAAGAAGAAGTAGAGCAAGAGTGGACCATATTCTCGGTCATTGAAAAGTAATCTCTCCGAAACAAAAAACAAAAAAGCCTCAGTCATCTACTGAGGCTTTTTTATCAATGCTGTTGTTTCATTGATGTTTTTTGATCGGGCACGCTATGCGTGACTTTTGTCTTTCGGTAGTGAAAGTCTCAGCAGAACATAACCTAGTACCGCTGCGGTCGTTGAGCCCATCAAGATACCAAGACGCGCATAGGTATCGAATTCTGCATTCACCGGGCCAAACGCCAATGATGAGATGAAAATTGACATGGTAAAGCCGATACCACAAAGCACCGAGACCGCAAAGATGTGCTTAAAGTTAATGCCATCAGGTAATTTCGCAACACCTGATTTTACTGCAACCCAACTGAAGGCAAAAATACCCAACGGCTTACCAACTAATAGACCCATCGCGATACCGAGTGGCAGCATAGATGTTAGACCATCCATCGATACCCCTTCCAATGAGATACCTGCGTTCGCAAACGCAAATAGTGGAAGAATAAAGAAAGCCACATAAGGGTGCAAAGCGTGTTCCATATGTTTCAATGGTGATCGTTCACCTTTATTGCCTTTCAATGGGATCGCAAAACCGATAACAACACCTGCAAGCGTCGCGTGTACACCAGATTTAAGTACTGCAAACCATAGAATCGCACCCACGATCATGTATGGGAGCAACTTGCTCACATGACGAGAGTTAAGCGCAAACAATGCTGCCGTCATTGCAAAGCCAATCGCAAGCGCTGTGGTCGACAAATCGCCGGTATAGAACAGAGCGATAATCACAACAACACCAAGGTCATCGATGATCGCAAGCGCTAAGAGGAATACCTTAAGGCTGACAGGAACACGGCTACCCAATAACGCCATAATACCCAGAGCAAATGCAATATCAGTCGCGGCAGGAATTGCCCAACCTTGAATGGCTGCTGGATCGTTGATGTTAAATAGCACATAGATTAGTGCTGGCGCTAGCATGCCGCCCACAGCAGCAATCGCTGGGAAAATCGCTGTCTCTTTAGACTTTAGCGCACCTTCCAATAATTCACGTTTAACTTCTAAACCAATTAACATGAAAAAGATGGCCATTAAGCCGTCATTAATCCAATGCGAAACCGACATACCCAAAACATAGGTATGTAAAAATGCTTGGTACATTTCATTTAATGGTGTGTTGGCAATAGTCATCGCAATTGCAGCGGCAATCACAAGTAAGACGCCCCCTGCCGACTCCATTTTGAAGAAGTCGCGAATAATATCACTCATGATATCGTCCTTATATTTATTATGTTAATAAGTGATTAACAAAGAATAGCCCAGAGTGTATAGCTATACTTAGGTAAGGAAAAATCGCTTGTTTAGAGTATTACCTTCGGAATTTCCGAAGTAAATGATTCTATTTTGCGCATATTCCTTATCGGCTTAGTCATTAAGCCGGCGTTACGTGCTACAAGATAACTTATTTTCCGCCCATAGTGGTTATATTACTTGGATAGAATATAGAAAAAGCGCGATGTTTTCACAAATGTGAAACAACGCGCTTTTCGGCATTATATTCTGAAAATCAGATAATAATCAATAACCTGCTAACTGCATAAAGCCAACACTTTCATGACTGCCCGTGGTTGAGATTGGTCCTTCCCAATATGGCACCACAAAAGGTAGCCACATGTCCTCGTTCAACACTTGAGTTGTCAGGTTAATATCGTAATCGGCAACGTTGATCACCCATTGCAAAGGAATACGTTTCTGATTAGTAAACAAAGTTGGCTGCAGTGGTACCACTGAAATCTGAGAAGCATCGAGATTGATGACTTTTCCATCATTGGTCGCCAGTGTACCAAACACAAATGGCGCCTGTCTTCGATGGCGATAGCGATTCACAGAAAGAGTCGTTTCATCATCAAGATGGAAAATGAACCAATCCCAACCTTGCTGACCTTCCGCCAACAAACCGCTGCCCCACTCTTTACTCATCCAACCTTCGCCGGACACTCGGAAGCTATCCTTACCATCTAAGCTGATTTTTCCCGCTACATCCACAAAAGGGACGGTGAAGTTAAGTGACGCCAACGTCTGAAGATCATGCTTCACCACATAGCCACGATCACCAGGCAGTACAAAAGGACCTGAAGCACTGGTTCGCAAGGTTAAATCGAAAGAATCTGAACTGGCATTGAGCTCTCCGGGAAATGGCGTGCTGCCTGATGAATCCCATACCCAATTATCAATCCATATTTTAAACGGATTGACGTTCATCCCCGCTTGCCCTATTCCACCGCGAGATAGACGCTGTTCTTTCCAAACATTGCGACCATCAGAAATAACCACATGCGCGATATAAAGCTGAGGACTTTGCCAGCCCGCGCGTTCTCGCTCGCTGCTGCTAACACGGAAATAACTCCACTGAATACCATAACGATGACCCGCGCGATCTTGAACATTAGCAAAAAAATGCCACCAGCCATGTTGATATTCATTATGAAAACCAAAATCACGAGGCAACACCACCGGCGCATCTGGCAGGACGGGCTCAAAAACCTGTGGCCCACGGTGTTGCAACATCGTCACTTCATGATTTTTTAGCGATGAACGCTCAGCATAATAGTGATGATACACACCCCAAATAGCCAAGCCCATCACCAACACAAATAGCAGTGAGGCCAATAGTGATTTAAATGACTTTGAACTCTTCATTTACAATGCATCCCTTAGCGATTTCATCGGGGTGTTGCGCACCAAACGCAAGACAGGCATCGCACCAGCAAGCACCAGTGATAACATCGCCAAAGCCACGGTATTGATGTATTCGTATGGAATAAATTGCAACTCTAATGTCCAACCAAACGACTGCTTAATGATGATATCGACCACCAAATGGGCCAACATCAAACCAAGCGGCATCGCAATAATGACGGAAATCGCGCCAAAGACGAACAACTGCAAGCTACCCATCAAGATGAGCTCTTTGCCCGACATCCCCAAGCAACGCAGTAAAGAGATATGCCGCTGACGAGAAACCTCCCCTGCAACAGTTGAGAAGAAGATACCAAACACGGCAATAACTAAGGTAATGTTACCCAAGGTATCGGCAATAGAGAATGTACGATCGAACACCCGCATTGCTTGTTTATGAATACTGCTATTATCGAATATACGTTCTGAATTGAGCCTAAACACGGACTCCATGCGACGCTTTAATCCAACCGAACTGACATCTTCATTTAATACCGCTCCCAGCGCGACTGTGCCGCTGCCCGCGTAAGAATAAAGCCAGTTGCGATGCGACAACAATACTTGATTATACGGATTACCATAGTCGTAATAGACGCCAACGACTTGCCAACCTTGACCGAGCTTGCCATACAAATTTATGTAATCGCCTGGACGCATATTGAGTTTAAGCGCCATCGACTCACTGATCATCACCCCTTTAGAATGGTGTAAATGATACCAATAGTTCGGCACACCTATCTTGACTGTCAATGCAGCCAATTCACCTTCTGATGGGCCGGTACTGACAACTTGCAGCGCACCATTCGGAGTTACCGTCTCTTTCTCCCAGCGCCACCAAACCGATTTCACTTCAGGTTGGCGATCAAGCCAAGTGCTTAAGCGAGCGGCGGAACTGCTGTTCGGATAAATATAGATATCGGCAGCCAAACGCTGACTTAACCATTTATCTGTAGTGTCACGGAAGCTACCGACCATCGTTTCCACACCAATATTCGCCGCCATCGCCAACATAAAGGCCATGGTTGCGACACCGCGATAACTCATACTTGCCGCTGCATCAGAAAAGAACCAACGCACTTTTACCCAGCGCATCGAGTAGCTAAAGCTAATAAAGACACGCCATAGCAAAAACGGAGTGAATAGCGCCACACTCAACAGCATCAAGGCAATAATCGTAAAACCGGTCTCTTGAGTTTGCGGGGCCTGATAGATAGCCACTGCCGCCACACACAGCGCACACGCAATTAGCGCTTGGATAGAAAACTCGGTTCCAGTAAAACGCAGTAGCGATAAACGTGTGGTTAAACGAATTGGCTGCGCACGCAATAAACGTACTAAAGGCCATGCACAAGAAGCAAGAGCGCCTAACAGTGTCATGCCTAAGCTGACATAACTCGATTTCCAATTCCAACTAATGGCAAGGCCAACATTCGCATCATAAAGATCACCTAAGCTAGCCGATACGCTTGGGATCAACTGATTGGCTAAAATCATGCCAAGCACATTGCCACAAAGCCAGCTAATCAAAACCAGCGCGAGCAATTCGAGTAACATCGCCTGAGTTAATTGCCAGCCTGACACACCTGTCTGACGCAAAATGCCCACCAGCGGCTGACGTTGAGTCAATGACAGGGACATTGCTTGATAGAAAATAAACAAGCCAACCAAGAACGCAAGCATCCCCATCGCGCTGAGGTTCATGTGAAAAGCTTGCGTCAGTGATTCTAGCTCCGCGCGTGAGCTACGAGCTAGCGCCAAACCATTCGGTAAATTGGCTTTTAACTTCTCTAATTTTTCTGGCGGCATATCGCCACAGGCAATCGTAGAAATACCAGAGCTGCGCTCTAACATACGGATCAACGCCATATCAGCAATAATGCGCGTACCGTTTAGGCGATTATCTCTATCAACAACCAGTGGCCCAAGCTCGCTACCATCATCAAGATGAATGAAATCACCATCACTCCAATCCATATGGCTTGCAAGATCACTGCTCACTAAAACGGGATAAGGCGGGTTCATTAAACCTAAGGTGGTGAGATCTTTTAAATTCACCCCTGGTTGAAGTTGCAACAACGCAATTGGATCAATACCGATAAGCATTAGATCGGTATTGTCAGCAGTGTTAACTCGTAGGTTAGTAAACGGCGCGCATTGATTAAATCCTTCACGGCGCAGTTGAATATAATACCCCTGAGGAATTTGATTGGTCGTGTGTTTAGGACGAATTCGATAAGGTAAAGGATTAGAAAAAAGTTGTTCACCATGCGCATAACTTTCGCGCGCATGTTCATTAATTGCCGTCACTCCAACCAGTAGAGAGACGCCTAAAGTTAAGCCAAGCCAGACAAGAAGGATTTGAAAAGGGTAACGTCTGTAGTGGCCGAGCAGTGCTTTAACTACGGGCCATAACATGAAGTTGTCCTCCTTGAAGACGGATTCGTCCTTCCATATGCAGTGCCACTTTTTCACTGTGCGTCACTAGTAACAAAGTACACTCTAATTGACGGGTCAATGACGTAAGCAAGCGCATTACCGCTTCGGCGTTACGTTCATCCAAACTACCAGTAGGTTCATCGGCAAGCAGCAGTTTCGGCTCCATATACAAAGCACGAGCTATCGCAGCACGTTGTTGTTGGCCACCGGAGACTTCTTCGGGATAACGACCAAGTAGCGGCATTAAATCCAAAGCAGACAGGATCTGACGCCATAATCCTTGATCTTCTGGCAAACCTTTTAGCTGGCGACAGAAGCGGATATTATCAGCAACATTCAAGGTAGGTAGCAGGTTAAACTGTTGGAAGATAAGACCAATATTGCTGCGGCGATAAGCGGTACGTTTACTTTCCGATTCATTTTGCATCATGAAGTTCGGGAATTCGATTTCGCCCGAGTCAACCGTATCTAGGCCGGCAATTAGGTTCAAAAGGGTACTTTTTCCAGAACCACTTTCACCCATTAACGCCACTTGTTGACCTTGATGTAACGACAATTCAGCGCCTTGTAAAACAGGGTGAAATTCGCCCCCATCCACGTAGCCTTTGCACAGGTCTGATAGTCGTAACATTTGTCGCTCGAAGAAGAAAAAAACAGGAGTGTGAATCTACACTAATACGCCTTCAGTAGGAAGCATTTTGCATGACAGCTCACAACATATGCATCAAAACACAATAACTTAGCGTCATATCTCTAATTTTCAATCAAATTTCGTAACCATTTCTTACTTCGTACTCGGTAAAGCGACCCACCCCACTTGATCACCTCTTCGGTTAAAAACAATAAGTACACGGCTTCTGGAGGCCAGCCCCAATAGATAGCTGCCAGTGCCGCTAACGGGATACCAATCATCCATTGAGCAATAATGTCTTGATAGAGACAAAATTTAACGTCTCCACCGGCTCTCAGCACACCCACAATCGTCGTCATCGGAACGCAGCGAACAATCAAACCGATGCTTAAAATGATGATAAACTTGTCAGCCAATGCTCGAGTTTCATCGCTTAATGCACTGAAAGAATTGAGCACCAAATCTCGGCTTAAAAACAGCGCAATCGAAACAACAATCGCCACCATCACACTCAGAATCGTAATCCCGATCGCTTGATAATAAGCCTCATCGTATTTCTTAGCGCCAATCTGGTTGCCGATCAAAACCGCAGCGGCATTCGACATGCCAATCAGCAGAGCCAGCGAGATAGACTCGATCGGCGTCATTACCGACAAGGCAGCCAACCCTTGCACCCCCGATTGCCCCATAATGGCGTGATACGCAAATAATCCGCCAGCCCAAGCGAGAAAATTGAGCGTCATTGGCATCGAAAGCTTCAAGAAACGGCGCACCTTATCAAGGCGCAATGTGGCTTGAATATCGGCCAACTTAAATGCTAATAAATGCTTTTTAAAATGCAGATAACCAAACAGAGTCGCGACTTCAATCGCACCACTCAATACTGTGGCGATTGCCGCACCTTTAATCCCCATCGCAGGGACACCGAACTTACCAAAGATCAGCACCCAGTTGAGAAAAATGTTGGAAAGGATACCGATACCGCTAAATGTGGTACTTAAACCAGGCTGATGGATCGCGCGAAGCCCCACAGCCATACTCGCGACACAGCCGACAGCGAGCATCGTCACTGACGAGATCACTAAATACTCACTGCCAAGCTGCTTGATAAGCACGGAATCGGTCGTGAGTCCCATAATTTGCTGAGGAAAAAAAACAAATAGCGCCACCGCGAAGCAGGCAAAAATCATGGCGATAAACCAGGTTAACGCGGTGCTTTCCCGCACACCTTGCTTGTCATTTGCGCCCCAATATTGCGCAGTTAGCATCGCACCACCAGTGGTGACGCCAACCAACATAATCGTAGTAACAAACGTCGCTCTTGCCGCCACTCCTACCGCCGCTATCTCCGCTTCACCCAATTGCCCTAACATCAACACATCAACTAGGCTGCGGCTAGAGAACATAATACTCTGCAAGGTGATTGGCAAAACGATGGCAATTAAGCGGCGTAGGAAATCCCCACGGGTATGGAGTAGCACTTGAGAAAACACAGGATTAAGCCTCTAGAAACGCACCGCCAAGAACAGCCTCGACAATTTAAGTGCGGCATGATTGCCAATTGAGCAGCTCATTATATACTCAATTAAAAACAAACAGATATCTTTTGCTAACAGTGAGAACGGGTGGCGATTTTTATGAAGAAAGTATTGGTGCTTGGCGCCTCTGGTTATATCGGCTCCCAGTTACTGGCCAAACTATGTGATAAAGGTTACGCCGTCACTGCCGCAGCGCGACAGGTCGACTACCTCAGCGCACGAACGATACCGCGACCGAATCTTGAGCTCTGTTACCTCGATCTTGCCGATGCAGAAGCGACGCAAGCTCTCGTCTGCCAATTTGATTTGGTTTATTTTTTAGTGCACGGCATGGCACAAGGGCATGACTTCATTGAGTATGAAGTGTCGTTAGCCGAGAACTTTAAGGCCGCGCTAGAACGCAGCCATGTACAACAGGTGATTTACCTTAGCGCAATCCAGCCGCAAACCGGCAATTCCGAGCATTTACTCGCGCGAAAAATGACAGGCGACATCTTACGTAAAAGTGGCGTCCCGATTATCGAGATTCGCGCAGGTGTTATTATTGGCCCGGGCTCTGCGGCCTTCGAAATTATGCGAGATTTCGTTTACAACCTACCCGTGTTAATCACCCCCAAATGGGTCGATTCTCAAGCCAACCCGATCGCACTCGAAAACATCAACTATTACTTGCTACAACTGGCAGAAAACCTCAGCGATGAACATCAGATTTACGAGGCCGGAGGACCTGATTTACTCTCATACCGTGAGCAGTTCAAAGTGATCTGTCAGGCCAGCCACCAGCCTTATCGCCTTTATGCCACATCGCTACTCACACCCAAAATGGCTTCATACTGGTTAGGTATGGTGACCTCAGTTCCAGCCAGTATTGGTTCCGCGTTGTTAGCAGGGCTAGAGCATGACTTTATCGCCGACTCATCGCAACTTGAAGCGCGTTTTCCACAAGCGATGATTTCATTTGAAGCAATGGTCACAACCAGTATTGAGCAAGAAGGGAAATTTGTTCGCAGTAACGTATGGGGCTTTGATCCTGCAGCGTTGAATCGCTGGCAAGCAGGATACGGATATTATCCCAAACAAACCGGCGCCAGTATCGAAACGAAATTAAGTGCCGAGCAACTATGGCAAGTCGTCAAAACCCTTGGTAACCCAAAAGATCCCTACTTCTTTGCCAATGCTTTATGGCGTACCCGAGAATGGCTTGATATCTTTTTTGGCGGAGGTAAACCGATTCGACGCTCGCCAGAAGGCCCTGAACTCAAAGTCGGTGATTATATCGATTCTTGGAAAGTCATTCGCTGTGAACAAGATCAATTTTTGTCCTTGCTATTTGGTATGCAAGGGCCGGGCTTAGGAAGGTTGGAGTTCTCTATCACCGATCAAGGTGACACTCGCCTACTTAACATCACGGCATGGTGGCACCCACAAGGTTTTAAAGGGCTGCTTTATTGGTTTGCGATGATGCCCGCACACCTGTTTATCTTTAAAGGCATGGTCAAAGCCATTGTGCGTAAGGCCAAGGCCAATACTCATAATAGCAAAGAGCCAAAATAACCAGCGACCTGTTACCCCTCACCTCCTATCAAAAGTAAAAGCGCAACTAAAATGCCCAAGTGATTAACTTGGGCATCATAACGAGATCACAACAAATATTGCCCTTCCCGCTCAGGTTGATACGTCACATCAATAATAGAGACATTCACCAGCATCCCATCAGGTTTTGGCCACTGAATCGTGTCGCCCACCGAAAGGCCTAACAATGCGCTGCCTATAGGAGCAAGAATCGACACCTTCTCAAGGCTATTATTCATATCTTTTGGATAAACCAATGTCATTTCAAACTCTTTTTGGCTTGATTCAATAACAAATTTCACTCTCGAGTTCATTGTGACCACATTCGGCGGAAGTTGCTCTGGCGCGACAATGGTGCCGCGTTCAAGCTCTTGCTCCAGCTGTTCCGTTGAAACGCTGTTACGTGATAACGACTCAATCAAATTGTAGATTCTATCTACATCAAGTGATGAAAGGGTAATTTCAGGTTTGATATTCATACTGTCCTCAATACAACAAAAACACGTTTAACGTGCTTCCTTACAAGACATTCTGACGCTAAACAAAACGCCTCAAGACTTCGTATAACAAAGTCTTGAGGCTAAATAGTTTGAGCTGAACTGTCTAAGACGTAATGTGTCTAGTTGCGTAATAATAAGCAAATCTGAAGATTAAAAAATGAGTGGTCGAACAGCATTTTCAAATTATTTTAAGCTATTGAATTAAAAGGCAAGTGTTAGTTAAACTCTTTTCTTTTTTAGTGATATTTTCAGCAATATTCTTTTTACCTCTGATAACAAAGCGTTGAAACCCATTACCTTAATAGCATCATAGCCTTAGCAACTTGATGTTTGAGTGGTTAGTTATCAATCTCAACCTGATTGAACGATACGCCAATGAGCAAATCACATCACTCCGCCATACTTTAGTTGTTTTTTAGCCTTGGCTTTCCTAGGTTCTGAGCGAGCAGCATCAATCCAATGACGGTTATGTGTATAACGCTAGTAAAGAGTAACCATGCAATTGAAATCAAAGCCAACGAAGTCGCCAAAGCCAGCTTGCTTGAGAATTTCTCGCAAAAGAACTGTTGGCATGAACTTGAAAACGCTACGCTCATATTTGAAAGCTCACGGAAATGAAGAGACATGAACAAAACGCCAATACTCTATTCACTGCAAAACTGTCCTTACGCAATACGAGCTCGTATCGCGCTATTCAAGTCTGAGCAAAAGGTGCTGATACGGGCAGTAAAGCTCAATAACAAACCCACACAAATGCTAATCACCTCGCCGAAAGGCAGCGTACCGATATTAGTGGTGGAAACGCATGATGACAGTACCGTGATGATAATCGAAGAGAGTTTAGAGATAATGCTGTGGGCGTTATCCCAACGCGATGAGCATAACCTACTACGCAGTGATCAGCCTTCCGCATTGGTTGAGATGGTCAATATAATTACCCGTTTTGAATCCGACTTTATCCCCGCTTATAACGCCTATAGTTGTGCGAAACGCTATCATGAGGACAACTTAGTTGAATGCCGTCAGGCGTGTGAAGTGTATTTACAATCACTCGAAGCGAAATTAACTCAGCACGCGTTTTTGTTTGCTGAACAAGAAAGCTTGGTTGATATTGCGTTTCTGCCCTTTCTGCGCAAGTTCGCCCGCATCGAAAAGCAATGGTTTAGACAAAGTCCCTACCCTAAATTACAAGCATGGTTAAACCACTACTTACAAAGTAGGATGTTCTCAAAAGTAATGGAAAAACATGAACTCTGGCTTGATAACCATAAGGACATTTATTTTGGTTAGAGATTCATTTGAATTAGGTAATCCAGAGGGGAAACAGCAAAACTAGCGGCTTCCAATGTAATGGGAGTGAACGAACCGCGATTTGCTCGCGGCCATTAACTTGCCGCCGCAATGACTAAATTTTGCAAAAACGTCTGTTCATCTTTGTAGTAGTTATTTTTCTTATATTCAATCAAAGAGACATCGGGAATTTGTGCAGCAAAAATGTTATTGATGCCAGCCATCGGTGCTGGATAGTGATAAAAGAGCTCGCCTTTCGGGTAATGATTGGCAATTTGCCAGTCATCAAACTCTGCGCAAAAACAGCGATGATTCGGACGTGTTAGCCGAGCAAAAAAGTCAGGAACAATAAATCTAGCAAAATAATACAACCCATGAACTTGGTCAGCAAAACACTTACCTAGTCGATCTATCAATCGGGATTTTTGCCAACCGACACAAGCCAGCTCTAATGCCTGACTGGCCATATCTGCATCACGCTGAAGCAAAGCAATCAGATATTGAATAACAGCTTTATCTAAAACCGGGCTTTTTTTATTGAGGAATTTCTGTGCTTTGTCTAGCACGGGCGATTCTTGTTCTACTTCGCGATAATAGATAACTTTAATCAAGTTCATCGCTGGAGAATTATAAAATGGGTATTTAGTAAAGGGTAATTGTTTGGGGAAAAAAGAACTGAACACGGCAAAATCATTGCAAGCAAAAGCGGTCACAAGCGCATGATAAAAAATGCTGTGATCAGTCCCGCTGCCCGTGATGGCGCTCGATAGTAGCTGCCTTCTTGAGCTTTGATACAACGCATTGTTCAATAACTGGCAATCTCGTTGCTGAAAAGCGAGATAAAAACTAAACGGATCAAGTGAGTCAGACAAGGTATCCAAATACCTAGTCGTTTTTCTCTTATCACATTGAATATCCTTAATATATTTATCAAAGACATCGTGATTATGTTTTTGCAATTCATCCCACGTTCTAAACGGGTAATACTCACCAAAGCGCTTAAAACGTTCAGCGACAACCTCATCATAGCGTTTCAAATACTCAGCGGCTATTTTCATACGTACTCAGTGGATCATGTTGTAGTAGATTAAATCACGACCGTTTTTTCATTGTCCGTACAACGCGCCATCAAGTGAACAATAGGGGTTGTTGAACATGAATAATCTCATGGTAAACAACATTTTAAAATCATTTGCTCTGATGGTTCAATTTGCGCCCTCACGTAACACAAAAAATATCATAACGTTCTTTCAATCATTCGATATACCTCTAGAAACAAAAAGAGCCTCCATACGGAAGCTCTTTTTATCGTTTGATACGATTACGCTTATTTGCTGACAACAAAACTGTTTGGAATTTCAGCCAATTGAGTCCCTAAGTTATTAGGGAAGACTATGTATTCGCCGTGATACTTCACGTTCGATTTATAATCGGTCACTTTATGCAGCATAAAGCCAGCATTTGCCGCTAGTTCAATGAATTTAGCGTGATTACCTCGAACAAACCAGTTCATTGGTTTAACCATTAGCTCGCCATCAAAACAGCTATCGCATTGCTCGGTACAAAGAGCAAATGAGTTTTGCCCTTCAATAAAGATTTGTACCTTACCAACACCAACTAAAGGTTCAGAGGTCGAAACCTCCCAGTCATTCTCTTCCATAAAGTCGAGAAACTGATTAATTTGGCTATCTTTGACTGCTTTTTGCTCTTCACCTTGAGGGAAAAACTCCGCATAAAAACCTGAGATACGCTCAAAGGTTGCCATCAAATTAGAGGCATTGCCTTTAGTGCGTCCCTCTTTTTGCCAACGAGTTAGGTCACTCACTACGCAGCGATGAAATCGTTGGGCTTTTAATGATTTAGTCACCCAGCGAATCAAGAAATTGTTGTTTGCTACCGGCGCATTAACCAACTTCTTTGCTTGATGCTCAGCATGGATTTCTTCCAACGCTGCATTAACCAACTTTTGAATTTCAACTGTATATTCAGCCATTAAGCCTTTCTTCCGTATAACCAATAAAATGCGGCAGATAACAGTGAACATGCCGTCATTACGACTATCATTGGCCATGCTACGCCATTTGGCAATGCAGCAACAACGCCGCCAATAATAGAACCAATACCAAAACGCAGTGTACCCGCTAATGAAGACGCTGTACCTGCCATCGTTGGATAACCACTCAGTAGTAAGCCCATCGCATTACTACCAATGGTTGAAATTGTGCCAATAAAGAGCACAACAAATACCACGATGCCCCATAAGCCAAGATCCATCATCCACGCAGCAAACAAACCAATGCCAGCGAACAACTGAACCCATAAACCAAAGCGCAACATAGTGTGAGAGCCAACTTTTTTAACCAATCGGCCATTGATGCTGGTCATAATAATCATAGCAACAATATTTAAGCCAAATAAGTAACCAAACTGATCAGGCCTCACACCATAAATATCAATGTAAACGAACGCGCCGCCAGTCAAGAAGGCGAACATGCCAGCAAACGAAAAAGCACCAGATAACACCAAACCCATCGCAACAGGGTTACGGCACAAACGGACGTAATTACGCAGCGTGGTCGCGATACGTAAAGGCTGACGATTTTCGGTTGGTAAGGTTTCAGGAATTTTCCACAACACCAACACGATAACGATGGCCGCAAACGCAGCTAATACCCAAAAAATAGAACGCCAACCAAACCAAATCGCTAAATAACCACCGATCATTGGCGCGATCAAAGGCGCAATGGTGATCACCAAGGTTACAAAAGACATCGCGCGGGCGAAGTCTTCACGATCGAACATGTCACGCACTACAGCCTGAATAACCACAGCCGCCGCAGCGCCAGCAAAACCTTGCGCAGTACGAACCCAAGTTAAGGCATCAATGCCATTGGTGGTCGCACTGACCACAGACGCGATACCAAACAGCAATACGCCTAGGATCAAAACTGGTCGGCGACCAAAGCTGTCGGCGAGCGGACCATGGAACAATTGTCCTATTGCAAATCCTGCGGTATAGGCCGTGAGAGTTATCTGGACTTCACCAGCACCCACCCCCAAATCACGGGCAATGGTTGGCATTGCTGGCAAATACATATCAATAGCAAGCGGTGTTAACGCGCCAATTGCACCCAAGACAAGAAATAATAGAAAATTGATTTGTGGGGCATTGGATTGTGAAGCAGTGGCAGACATACGTCTCCTAGTCAGTTGCGATTGCGCTGCAGCGCTCCTTGCTGCAACCAAACAGAGTTTGAGACAAACCTATCCGTAGGGTATCTGATCTATCGTCGTTGAAAATAGCGCAAAAGACTACTTCTCAATAGGAAATAAATAATTTCCTAAGATGAGTATTATTTCTCACTAGGAAGCGCATTCAACAAAATGTTGACTGCGAAACAGCCGATTATTTCCAAATAGAATCAATTTCTGCTTGGGTTAAATCGCGGTATTCACCTGGCTCTAGATTCTCATCCAGTGCGATGCTGCCAATACGCTCACGGTGCAGTTCATCTACTTTATTGCCTAAAGCTGCGAACATACGTTTCACTTGGTGGTATTTACCTTCAGTGATGGTCAGTAAAACTTCATTGTTTGCCGCATCAACAATCTCAAGTTTCGCCGGTGCCGTTAGGCCTTTCTCATTGCGAAGCTCAATACCTTGCGCCAGTTTTTCTGCATAATCATCACCAATCGCGTCAGCAAGTAGAACACGGTAGGTTTTTTCACATTTGTGCTTAGGTGCGGTAATACGGTGAGACCATTGGCCATCATCCGTCACCAAAACTAAACCTGTGGTATCCACATCCAAACGACCAGCAAAATGCAAATCTTCTTTTTTAATGTCGTCGATCAAAGCCAGTGCCGTTGGATGAGCGCCTTCGTCATGTGAACATACAAAGCCATCCGGCTTGAATAGCATGATATAGCGAGGACCGCGCATTTTAAGCTCGCGATCTTGCCACATAACCACGTTCTCATTGGTCACTTTTACTGATGTGATCTTACAAATCTCACCATCAATCGTCACTTCGCCACGTTTCACTAGAATCGTCGCTTCACGGCGTGTCACGTCCAACGTGTCGCATAAAAATTTGTCTAAACGTGCTTTTTCTTGCTGCACTTTATTTTGAGCCATAGATACCTCATCTCTGTTAGCTGCGCTATTATAGTGCGCCTAAGACAAATAGTTGAGCTATTTCACATAATTTATGTACACCCTGCGCCCCTATCAAGCCGACTCAGTAAAAGCGGTCATTCATTACTTTCGTAAACACACCACTCCTGCGGTCATTGTGCTGCCTACCGGAGCGGGAAAAAGCTTAGTGATTGCTGAACTTGCACGCCTTGCCAAAGGCCGAGTTTTAGTGATGGCACACGTGAAAGAACTGGTTGAACAAAACCATGCCAAGTACGAAGGTTACGATCTCAAAGGCGCGATTTTTTCTGCAGGTTTAGGGCGTAAAGAGACCGACCAGCAAGTGGTTTTTGCTTCGGTACAATCCGTGGTGCGCAATCTGGATGAATTTAAAGACCAGTTTTCACTGTTGGTGATTGATGAATGTCACCGTGTACCGGAAGAAAAAACCTCCAGCTACCAAAAAGTGATCTCTCATCTACGGGAGCTTAACCCCGGGATGAAAGTGCTGGGTTTAACCGCGACCCCATATCGTTTAGGCGTAGGCTGGATCTATCAATACCACACCCGAGGCCAAGTGCGCAGTGAAGAGCCACGCTTCTTTCGTGATTGTATTTTCGAGTTGCCCATTCGTTATTTGCTGGATGAAGAGTTCCTCACGCCCGCGAAAATGATGGATGCACCGGTTTTAAGCTACGACTTTTCACAACTAAAACCCGCTAGCACCGGTCGCTATAAAGAAGCGGAAATGGACATGGTCATCGACCAAGCAAAGCGCGCTACACCACAAATCGTGCAACAAATCATTCAGTTTTCCGCGGATAAACAAGGCATCATGATCTTTGCTGCCACCGTGCGCCACGCCCAAGAAATTTTTGCTCTTTTGCCACCAGGTCAAACCGCGATCGTGATTGGGGATACGCCCACTCCCGAACGTGATGCGATTATTCAAAGCTTTAAGCAGCGTGAGATTAAATTCTTAGTCAACGTGTCAGTTTTAACTACAGGCTTTGATGCCCCCCACGTTGATCTGATTGCCATTTTACGCCCAACCGAGTCGGTCAGCTTATATCAGCAAATTGTTGGCCGTGGTTTACGCTTGTCTCCGGGAAAAACCGAATGCTTAGTGCTTGACTATGCGGGCAATAGCTACGACCTCTATCAACCGGAGGTAGGCAATCCAAAACCCGATTCAGACAGCGAAATCATCACCATTCCCTGCCCTGCCTGTGGTTTTAATAACAACTTTTGGGGCAAGTTGGATAACAACGGTTTTTTGATTGAGCATTTCGGTCGTCGCTGCCAAGGCTATTTTGAAGATGAAGATACCGGAGAGCGCGAACATTGTGGCTACCGTTTCCGCGCCAAATATTGCGGTGAATGTGGGGCGGACAATGATATCGCAGCACGTATTTGCCACGAATGTGACGCCACCTTGGTAGACCCCGATAAAAAGCTAAAAGAAGCGCTCAACTTAAAAGATGCCTTGGTCTATGAATGCCTTGAAATGGACTTTAACTTGTTTAAAGACGACAAAGGAAAAAACCAACTCAAAGTAACCTATCGAGGGGAAAACCAAGCCGCGGTGCACGAGTTTTGGTCCCTCAATACACCAAAGCAAAAGCAAACGTTTTTAGCGCAGTTTGTGCGACCCCACCTCGCCGATAAGCATCGTCCTTTTATCGAATCCTCGCCGAGCAAAGTCATTGCCAATCAACATCGTTTTCGACCACCGCAGTTTGTTATTGCGCGTAAAGTGGGACGTTTTTGGAAAATGCGCGATAAAATCTTTGCTGATGAACTCACCGACGGTTAATACTAATAACACAGACACCGTGTGGTTATGTATGATTCACGCTGTGTTCATGTTTCAATATTTATAATAGCGACAAGAATTTGCGCAAAGGTAACGCTATGTTTAAAAAGCTCATCGTCGGTTTACTCACTTTGGCAGGGTGCTCCCTACTCTCATTGCCAAGCTACGCTGCGTGGCACAATGGTGACAAACATAACGACGGTCACGCATTAGTGCGTGATGTGGAAAAACCAGGCGCAAAAATTGAATTTGAAGAAGATCAAGACGAAGTCTATGAAGCGGTACAAAAAGGCTATATTCGTCCCTTCTCTGAAATGTATGCCGCGGTCGAACGCGACATTCACGGGCGTATCATAAAAGTAGAATTAGAAGAAGACGATGATATTTGGATTTATGAGCTAAAGATTAACTACAACAACAATATCATCAAAGTCGAATACAATGCACAGACATTAGAAATGATCGAAATCCGTGGTCGACATCTAAAGCAAGCCCTCAAAACAGAAGATTAAAATAATGAAAATACTGGTAGTGGAAGACGAGCCTCGTCTAGGCGAACAAATTATCGAATCACTAGAGCAAACCGGCTGGGTGCCTGAGCTGTCTACCGATGGCATTGATGCTCTCTACCGAGCCACCTCTGAAGAGTGGGATGTCATCGTGCTAGATCTTGGCTTACCAAAGATCGACGGTTTAACCGTCCTTAAAGGGATTCGTGATGAGAACATCAACACTCCGGTGGTGATACTAAGCGCGCGTGACACTCTCACTCAACGTGTTGAAGGCTTGAACGCAGGCGCCGATGATTACCTAACTAAACCGTTTGAAATGGTTGAGTTAACCGCACGCATTCGTGCGCAACTTCGTCGTGCTTCTGGTAATGCCTCACCAGTGATGCAAGTGGGTAACCTCAGCCTTGACACCCGAACCTCCAAGGTGATGTGGCAAGGATCAGCTATCAGCTTGACGGCACTTGAATATAAGGTCGTTGCCTACTTTATGCATAATGCCGATAAAGTCATTTCTAGAACCGAACTGGTTGAACATATCTACAAACAAGATTTCGACCGTGATTCCAACACCATCGAAGTATTCATAGGCCGAATTCGTAAAAAGATTGCGCCTAACGTTATCAAAACCGTACGCGGTTTAGGGTACCAGCTGAATGCCGATTAATAAGCTGCCGTTTATTAAACGACTTAGCCTCAAAAGCCGCCTTGTTCTAGCGGCTGTTGTCTGGCTGACAGCGATGATCATCGCCGCTGGTGTGACTGTGCCTTCGCAAGTATTCAATTACATGGTGACCGATACTAAATCGCAGTTATCACTGTATATGGATGAGATTTCAGGCAACTTGGAAGTTGATAAAGCAGGCCAACTCACCCTTAGTGCACAACTTTCCGATCCACGCTTTTCTCAACCATACAGCGGACTCTATTGGTACGCTTCCACGGCAGACCATCAATTACGCTCTCGCTCGTTGTGGGATCGTGATATTGAATTAAAAGACAAGCAAACCGAAGCGCTTGGTGCGCGCGGTGAAAAACTTATTTTCGTTCACTCTAATCTTTATTTTCCTGAGTACGATGGCCCAATCACCGTCTTAGTTGGCGTCGACGAGCAGCCGATTGAAGATACCGTACAAAAATTAATGGGTGAACTTGGCGTTATTCTCGCCCTACTCTATTTTGGCGTACTGGCCGTGATCTTAATTCAAATTGCATGGTCATTAAGCCCGCTGACAAAAATGCATAAGGAATTAAGTGAACTACGCAGTGGGGATAAAACCAGTCTTAGCGGTGATTATCCAAAAGATATCTCACCGTTGGTGTCTGATCTCAACGCACTACTGTTCCACTATCAAGAACTGCTTGAGCGCGCCCGCCATCATGCCGGTAATCTATCTCATGCTTTGAAAACACCCTTGTCAGTGCTAAAAAATGAAGTTCAGCACTGTGAGCCAGAGTTAAAAGCCAAGCTACAGCCACCGGTTGATCAAATCCAAACTCAAATTGACTATCACCTTGGCCGAGCTCGTATGGCAGGAGCCAAAAACATTTTGTCGGTGAAAGCCTCACCTACTGAGCGCATTGATGCCATTTCAATGGCATTCGATAAAGTCTACGCTACGCGCGAGATCACCCTCATCAACGAAATTGACGATGAACTTGAGGTATCAGTCGATCCGACTGATCTCGATGAAATGGTAGGTAACTTACTTGAAAATGGCTATAAATGGGCGAATTCGATCATTCGTGTTCATGCCAAAATGGTCGATAACGAAAATGTCTGCATCATAGTAGAAGATGATGGTCCGGGGATTCCTGACGACCAACTGGAACAGGTGGTAAAACGAGGCGTGCGATTGGATGAAACCACTCCAGGCACTGGCCTTGGACTGAACATCGTGAGTGAAATGGTGCACAGTTATCGGGGTAATTTGGCGCTAACTCACAGCGCGATGGGTGGTGTAAAAGCCGTTCTGACAATGAAGTTGAGCCATTAAACACCGACTGTGACAAATACGCTTTTTCAATCAAAAAGGCTTACCGATAAATGGTAAGCCTTTATTTTTACGCCTATTTACATGCTAAAGGTATCGGCACTAATACGCCATTATCCTGCTTGTTGCACGACCTTCAGCTTCTCTTCTTTCGCTTCATTCAGTACAAAATAGAGCAGCAATATCAGGGCACACAACACACCAATAAGGCAAATATAGAACCCAGCGTAGTAACTGTATAATTCACCAACAACGCCGACCGATAAACTCGCAAACAACATACTCACTTGCATCAGATTAGAGAACAGCGTTGAAGCCGTACCTAATCGATCGTGCATCATGTCTTGAATGGCGACCATCCCTAATGTCGCAGTTACACCAATAAAGACACCGTTTAGCAACTGAATGGAAAGGAGTTGCCAGAACTCAGTTACATTGAGCATCGCGACAAAGAATAAACATCCGCTCACTAACGATAAAGCCAGCAACTTCATCGTGCCAAATTTTGCCGCCATTCGGCCAACTTTAAGCATTATTGGAATTTCACATAACGCGGCAAAACCAAACATATAACCAACCCAACTCGCATTCACTTTCAACTCTTGAGTCAAATAAAGCGGCATACTGGTGACATATAAGTTGTTCGCGCTAAACATGAATACTAAAGCGACGGAGAACAGAATCACGGTCGAGCTAAAAGGCCCTTTGCTCTCCTCTACTACTTTTTTTTCTTTTATTACACTGCTTGGCAAATATAAGTACGCCAATAGAATACTCAACAATGTCGCCACAGCAGCGACGGCAAAAGAAGCACTAAAACCAAATGAAGCTTTTAAGATAAAAGCGATTGGAGGCCCTACGACCCATGCAATGGCAATGCCTGCACGCATGACAGCCAAAAACGTTGTACTGTCTTCAATATGCTCGTCGGCATATTCACGACCAAGGGCAAACAACTGACCAAAAATAGAACCGCTCAAACTGCCGAATATCACAGCAATGCCGACTGCAAGGTAATAGTTTCGAATCACACTAAACGCCAACACAGTAATCAAGTAACAACTTAAGGCCACCAAGAGTACCGTTTTTCGATTCCAGCCTTTGTCGGATTTAACCGCCATAAACTGAGAAACCACCACCGCCGAGCATATTGATAAAATCATATACGCACTGAGCATGGCTGGCGATGCTCCTAATGCTTCGATGATAAACAGGCTCGACAGCGGGTAGAAAAATGAACCGCATAAACCTGAAACTAACGTCATAATCAAAAATATCAAGGCTGTTTTTTCCTTGAACATACTCCACTCCTAACCCGTTTTAATTGTTGTTTACCTGACCTAACTCAATGCACTCAGTCTACGCAAAATCGTGCAAATCAATTAATAACTTGCCGCCGACTAATAATACTTTTCATTCATTTTTTGGCTTTTTTTTGACTGATTTTGCTTAACACAGTAATCTAACGTTAGGCAGAGAAAGGAAGCAATGATGAAGCCGACAATAGAAAACGTTTTAAATAACAACCAGTTCAGCTGGCAATTTAAAGAGTATCACTGCAAAAAAAAGACCGAGCAGTTCTCCTGCCCTTGGCACTACCATTCAGAATACGAACTGGTGCTTTATCGTGACCCAAACCATGTCTTCCAAGGGACTTGCTTTGCCGGAGACAGCGTCACCACCATTCAACGCAATAGCCTATTTCTATTCGGCCCAGGTTTGCCACACATGGTCTCTGGCATGATTAACGATGACAAAGGCCAAGGGCACTATTCGATGATTTTGTGGTTTAGCCACCAATGGCTAGAGTCTTTAGTGGCAAGCATGCCGGAATTGAAGTTTATCAAAAAGTTTCTACAACGCGCCGCTTACGGGCTGCAATTTAGCCCCGATACCGCAGAGAAAATCTTCCAGTCTCTCAATAATCTCGACAGTTATGAGCCCCATCATCAGCTGTTGCGCGTGCTGCAATCTCTTAGCCTACTGGCCGATGATGCCAACTCCGATAAATTGTCGGTTAATGCCTATGGCTTACATATGAATAATAGCGATGATGAATCGAGTAAGCGCGTGGAAGCGGCAAGACGATTTATTGAACGTAATTACGCAGCACCGATTAAAATCAAAGATTTATGCCAATCTCTTCACATTAGTGAAAGCTCAGCTTACCGTCTGTTTGAGCGTCATTTCTTGGAAAGTTTTTCCGATCATTTAAAGCGATTTCGTGTTGGTAAGGCGTGTGAAATGTTATTGAACTCAGAGCTTTCGATTGCGCTCATCGCAGAGCAAAGTGGATTTAATAATCTCTCCAATTTTAATCGCCAGTTTAAAACCGTGAAAAACATGACACCTTCTGACTTTAAAGCGCAATATAATTAGACCGCATTAGCGGCCTAATTATAGATTAATGGGGTAGTGCATTTTGATTGCCACGCACCGAAGCCAAGTTTTGCGCTTGGATAACCAGCACTCGCCCGTCGGTTGAATATTCATGCTTTTCATCATGCTCAAGGGGGGCTAACAATGGCTTTAGTTCCGTCTGGTATTGCGATAACAATTGGGTAACTTGCGATGCTAAGCGATCGCGTTCTCTATCCACATCGGGGTCAATACTGTGTAATACGGTAAAGATGCCAGAGTAAGGTGTTAGCTGTAATCCGTTATCATAGCTAAGCGCCCCAACCCAAATCGGCTTTTGCGTGGCACTATCAAGCCCCGCTTGCCACCAGCGGATATGACTGCGATGCATTAAATCTCCCGGCAACTGGAAAGCCATTTCTTGTGGTAATCCTTGCCAAAACAAGTCAGAAACTGGCGGCGTTTTTGCTCGTAACAAGCCTAAATATTTCTTAAATTCAATTTCATCACGCGAAAATGTTCGGTTTTCAATCCAACCTAATTGTTGCATAAACCCGCGTGGTTGCTCGCCAATGTACATAACATTGATCGCTTGCGCATCGAACACCCCGGACTTACCCGGATACGCTTTCAATGTTAAGTCGCTCAGACTAACAATACTTTGTTTATAACTCTCATCCATTGTTTGTTTTTGAAAATCATCCGCAAACCAGAAAAAATGGCTGTAATTCGCAAACAACATCATTGAAAAAAGCAGTGTGGTGAATTTAGCAAATAAGAAACGCCAATGAAGCTTACGCCCCACATAAAGAAAAACAACACTACACAAGAGCACCAACAGTAAATATTGATGTTCGATAAGCACTGCTTTTGCTTGAGTCAATATAGGAAATTTATCTATACCAATGGCCAAAAGGTAGCCCCAAACCACAAATTGCCCGACACCCAGTACCACGCCAAATAAATCAAACGTCGCAAAACGCGGCCAGCTAATCCGATTAGTCCCAGCCATAAAAGGCACCACCCAGGCTATTGGCCCAAGTAGGCGCGCGAAGGCTAATACATAATTGCCTTTCTTGAACATCAGCCTACGGCAACGAGCAATAGGCCGGCGCGTTTTAGGCTGCCACTGGATCAATCTTCTTTGAGCTGAAGCCCCCAAATAACGCCCCACCCAGTAACTGATATGATCACCAAGTAAAGCGCCTAGTAAAACGGCAAATAGCCCATACCAAACGCCTTGCTGTAATTGATAACCTGCGGCGAGCAAAAATGGCTCGCCGGGAACAAATAAGTTAGGGCCAATCAGAGCATCAAGTAACGCTCCCGTGAAAAGGGGGTAGCCTTCAAACAACATATTCTGTTATCCAGCCTTATTATTCTGCCCATTATAGTGACCAAACTTATATTCCATCTCGTTATTACGCATCTCACCAAAAAAGAAGCGGCGCACATTCGCTTTGAGATACGTCCCTCCCATTTTAAAAATGCCTTCTTGATCCAGACGACGCGGATCAAAACCAAACGTCAGATTTAGAAAACGAAAACGCCATGTTTTACTGGCACGTTTAACATAGTCACAATCTTCACACAGGGTAATTTGTTCATCAAACCCCCCAATGCGCTGATGCACTTGCTGAGACGAAAAAATGCATGCACCCACCGCGGTAGGAAAAGTGAACTGCGTGATAAATAAGCCTAAGTTAAATAAGCCGTAACCAAGCTTATGTACCGCGGGAAGAGCTTTCGCCCCCATGTAAACACCCGCTACTTCCAGTTGTTTTTGTTCTAACTGCTCAATAGCGTTAGTTAAAAATGTTGGGTTAAGACGAACATCCGCATCTAAAAATAATAAACGTTCATGCTGTGCCAAGCTGGCTCCGGTATTGCGACCCAAACTGACGCCACGCTGTTCCATCTTATGTACAGTTAAGGCTGGCAAAGCACTTTGATATGCCTGTGCTACTTCAATGGTATTATCTTCACTATTTGAATCGACGACGATAACTTCAAAATGCTGATGAGTCTGTTGGCTAAGATCTTCTAATAAGCGACCAATGCGTTTTTCTTCATTTAATGTAATCACAACAATGCTTACTGGGCTCATAACTTGCTCCTAAATCAATAACGTATTTTGGAACTAGATTACCGTGGTAAGTCTTAACCTATTGTGACACCTTCGTTCAGATCCCATTCATATTTTGATCATGTGGCCGCGGCGTTGAAAGCGAGCAACAATCAAGGAGTAAGCACAGATCGACTGTTAACTAACCAATTCACTAAAAAGCCTTTTTTAACGCTTAGAATCTCGCCACACAGACGGCAAAGGTATTGCTCAAATTGGGATAGAGTGCTAGTATCCGCGCTCGCTGTTAGAGTTACTTTTAGTTTTCTGCAGCGTATACCACAACTCGAGGTCGCATCGTGTTGTGAAATCTATATTAATTTTACGAGAGTAATACTATGAAATTTGAAGCAGTAGTACGTACTGAACTAGGTAAAGGTGCGAGCCGCCGCCTACGTCACGCTGGTAAATTCCCTGCTATCGTTTACGGTGGTTCTGAAGCTCCAGTATCAATCGTTCTTAACCACAACGACATCGTTAACCAAATGGACAAGCCTGAGTTCTACGAAGGTATCGTTCTAGTGATCGATGGCGCTGAAGTTAAAGTTAAGCCTCAAGACGTTCAACGTCACGCTTTCAAGCCAAAAGTTGAGCACATGGACTTCATCCGTATCTAATTTCCTTTACCGAGGAATTAGTTGGATAAAAAGCCAACCTTTTGCATATAAGAATATCGGCCTTACCATCCGAAAATTCTAAAAATTCGAAACCCCAGAGACTTACCACCTCTGGGGTTTCACCGTTTTTGGAGCAAAAAAAAGAAGCGAGAAGCGAGAAAAGCTTGGTTTGCTGATGATGGACAGTCAACCCACCAATAACACAGAAATTAGATAATAATGGTGAGTCTACATACGATGATGATTAAGCGTACTAAGCGGCGTTAGCACGTAGACGAGCAAAATAAGCCGGGTATTTATTTCGGATATGGCGCTGCTGCTCTACCATATGCTTGAACGAAGGTCCTTTGTGCAGTTGGATGATCACTTCGTTTTTATCAAAGCGTAAAATCACCCCTTCAATTGGCACCTTACAATCCACGCCTAAGCTTAAAGAACCCGTTAACGACAAACCTTTATATAATGTGGTTAGGTTATTCATGATCACACGAATCCCCTTTTCCGACACTTCACTGACGTGAAACAGTTCATCTTGGATGCGAACAACAGGCATAGCTCGGCTAGGATAACTTAATCGGTAATACTTGCGCTTTTGCACTTCGTCGTTCATGCCATCGATCCTTTACGTGTATTCATCGCGAAAGCGACTTCCCTATTTCTTATTTTCCTAATTATAACCATCGGCTATAAAAAACAAAACTTTAGCGATTAGTTTTGCATAAATCAATCACCACATAGTCTTTTCCTTGCGCTAAATCACTTTCTATCCATATGTTTTTACTGATAAAAACTTTCTTCTGTGGATAGAAAAATCTATTGCTTTACTTCGCAATAATTAGGCCTAAAATTGCCGCCTGTTCTACACACTCATCAACTAACATGAACGATTCTCGCTTCGGTAATAGCATGGCAGCGCTTTCTTTCGCGCTATGGGGCTTATTGCCACTTTACTATCAGTTCTTACCCAATGCAGCGATGGACGAATTACTCGCTTTTCGCCTTATTGCATCAGTGCCTTTTGCCGCCCTGATGATTATCTTTGTGCAACGTAAACGCATCGATATTAAAACCATATTTGCTGATAGAGCCTCTTTAATCCGAGCCTTTATCGCCAGTGCATTAATGTGTATCTCTTGGACTGCTTTTACGTGGGCGATGACCAATGACCGAGTTATCGATGCAAGCTTAGGCTTCTTTATCAGTCCACTAACGATGGCAGCTCTCGGCGTCTTTGTGCTTAAAGAACATATTAGCGCCGGAAAAAAAGTCGCCTTAGTTTTAGCGACAGCAGGCTTAAGTTACCAAGTCATGCAGTATGGACAAGTACCGTATGTCGCCTTGACCATGGCCATCTTTTTTACGCTCTATGGCTGGTTTAAAAAGAAAATCAATTATGACTGGGCTACCTGCTTGTTCGTTGAGGTGCTATTGCTGACCCCTATTGCGCTCAGCTACTTAGTGGTAAAACAAGCAACCGTCGGTACGGTATCGTTAGAGTCAGGCTGGCAAACACTGTTGCTTTACATCGGTTCAGCCCCTGTAACTTTGCTGCCGCTAATTTTCTATTCAATGGCGATCCGTTTAACCTCTATGTCTAACGTGGCATTGATGCAATACATCGAGCCTAGCCTGCAATTTGTGCTGGCGGTCTTTGTCTTTGGCGAACTTTTTGATGAAGTTAAGCTGGTTAGCTTTAGCCTAATTTGGGCCGGATTACTGTTTATCATCCTTGAAACTCTGGTGAAAAGTAGACCTTTGGCAAAACCTTAAGCAATGCTTTTACACTCTGATGCCTCCAAGACATCACACAGCTAAAACAACAAAGCCCCAGCCATAAGCTGGGGCTTTTTACTAACACGTTTAACTAACAAGGTAATGAACAGAGCACAGCACTTATTGGCCTCTTGCTCTTTAATTTAATGCTCACGCCCCGACGGATTCGAACCAAATTCGACTTGTTGATAAATGTCGGCCAATTTCTTTGGCGACTTCGGGCTATGATGATGTGTTGAATTAGGGTTAGAAGAATAGGATTGCGTTTGTAACGCTTTCTGATGTGCTTTCGCAGATTCTAAATACGCTGAGTCGGCCATCGCCTGTTGGCGTGCACGGTTTACGCGTTCGAGAGTTTCCCACAACATACCTCACCTCCAGTTACTGTATTTATATACAGCATAGCTTTCGTAACGAGAATGTCAACAAAATTGCTGTATAAACACACAGTTCTTTTTGGGGTAAATTAACTAACCGTGGTTTACCAGCCTCTAATGTTTGCGTTAAGTGTCCCCTTTAGAGTAGATAGCCTAAGCACAAAATTCCGTGCGCGGGGTCAATTATCTGATGTGAATTAGCTCGAATAACATTTTTAAAGTCGCGCAAAGCGATAACATCTTAATCAAGCCATGTTAGTGTCTTCTGACACATTTATAAGTAGTTAGAGAACCGGAAGGATCGCTTGCAAGCTTTGCAAGTTGCCGAGACGCTAAATGAATAACATTGCACTAAAAATAGTAGATGCACTCAACATCAATATAGTGATCCGTATTGGTTATATTGTCGCTATCAGCCTGATTTCATATACCTTAATTATGGAACATGAGTCGGTGGGTTGGTCATATGTCCTATTTCCGATAGGAATGATTGCAGCCCTAAAAACGAAATCTTTACGCCGCAGAAAGCTATTAGCCTTTCTCTCCTTTGCTCACATTTTGGTGGGTGGACTGATTGAGCCTTTAGAATTAGATGCCATCGAAGAGACCTTTCTATTATTACCCTTGTGTTATTTAGTTCTTTTCCCTGCCACAATTTGGCCGGTATTTGTGGTGATATCGCTGGTTGCCCATTATTTCTTTACCGTTCCAGCGGAATTGCTACCAGAGTTGATCGAAGACGCCATTGAGCTTCTGCTTATCACCATCTTTGCCACCATAATGACCTATTATAAGCGCAAGTTTGAAGAACAACTCAAAGTCTACCGCAAAGAAAGCTTGAGCGATTTCTTAACACAACTACCGAATCGACGCGCATTCTATGAGTACGTCAACGCTTACGTTGACACCAACATTAATAACCGAGATTTCGTGTTGTTTAAGATTGATGTCGACAACTTCAAAGACGTTAACGACTCTTTTGGCCAGCATCAGGCGGATATGTTATTAAAAGCCATTGCAGAAAAACTCAAATATATCGTGATTGATCGCGCCCAGTTATTCCGTTTAGAGGGCGATGAATTTGTCATTCTGCTTGGTGAGCGAGCCAATATTGACCATCAAGTGAGTGGTATGGTGCGTGAATTAACCCGTACTGAGCAATTTCAATTCGAACTCGATCGCGGATCGTATCAAGTTACCTTCTCTGTGGGCATATCATCACTGAAAAAAGCCGCCAACAATCATGATATTTGGATCAAAAATGTCGATATGGCGACGAACAAAGCGAAAACCACGGGTAAAAATCGTGTTCGTTGGTATGACGAATCCTTACTGGACGAAACCATCCGAAGCCATCAAATTGAAGCGGAACTTGAACAAGCGATTAAATTGGCGCAGTTCGCTTTGGTCTATCAACCAAAAGTCTGTGTTAAGACGCAATGCGTGACGGGCGCCGAAGCTCTGATTCGCTGGGAGCATCCTCACCTAGGGACAATCAGTCCTTTTGAATTTATTTCCATTGCCGAGCAAACCAAACAAATTATTGCCATTGGTCGCTGGGTAATACGTACCGCCTGCTTACAAGCTAAACAGTGGGCAGACGCTGGAACACCAATCACCATCTCAGTCAATGTATCAACGGTTCAGTTCGCTCATGATGACCTATTCCCATACATCCGTCATATCTTGCTGCAAACAGGCTTAGCACCACACTTACTGCAAATTGAAATTACCGAAACAACGTTGATGAAGGATACCGAGCGCGTCACTAAAATCTGTCGCCGCCTACAAAATGAAGGCATAACCATCGCGATTGACGATTTTGGTGTCGCCTACTCATCGCTCAATTACCTAAAACATCTACCTATCGACGTACTGAAAATTGATAAATCGTTCGTCGATGATTGCGTTCGCGAGCATAACGATCACATGCTAGTCAGAACCATCATTCAACTTGGTCATAACATGGGTAAGAGAGTGATAGCGGAAGGGGTTGAGCACGAGGAGCAGCGTATATTGCTGCATAAAGAAGAGTGTGACGATTTTCAAGGCTACCTATTTTCCAAGCCGATTTCCGCAACTGAGTTCACCGAGCGCTTCGTTAGTCAACGCTGCTCTGCCGAACTCAATTAACCCGGCCAAAATCAGGGAGCCTAAGCTCCCTGATTTGTTAATTACTCATCACAGATGAAATGGTGACTTACTGCAAATAGGCATTGAGCATCCACATCAGTTTCTCTTGCTCACGAATATAGTCGCCCATCAGCGCCGCTGTTCCCTCATCATTCGCATCACCTGCAAAAGCTAGAATTTCGCGCTGTTTAAGCAACAATAAGCTAAAGCCATTGACCAAACCTTGCACACATTCTTGGCCATTGCTGGCGTTAATGTGTTCTTTAAGCTCACTGAGTTCAAGGTAACGAGTAAAACTATGATTTGGCGTTTCGCCAAGCGTCAAAATACGCTCTGCAAGCTCATCGATTTTAGTTTGGAGATCGGTGTAGATTTCTTCAAATTTCACATGAAGTTCGAAGAACTGCTGCCCCTTGATATTCCAATGGTAGCCACGGGTATTCATATAAAGCACTTGATAGTGTGCAAGCAGTTGATTGAGCTGTTGTGAGATTTGAACCGATTGTTCGTGATTTAGGCCGATTAAACTGACTTGATTAGACATAATGCAATTCCTATTGAATTTGATAGTGAATAGTGTGCGCCTAAGTCGTGATACAGCGCGTATTCGTTTGATGGAGTAAGAATACCGTGCTTACTCTCATCAGGATATTTGCTTGAATCTATTATTTTAATCGGCTTAACCTATCAATAGCATTGTAGGTTGAGTGACTTATTGCGGGCTAAATAGCGATAAATCCAATCGAACTGGCTCGCCCAACCAATAGACATAATCGGTATGGTCAAGATAATCGTCACCGGTAACAGCATGAACTAAAACGGTATGTGTATGGCGGGCATTATCGAGCCAATTGATGACATCATCAAACTGCTCGTGATTAAAATCGATTTCAAAACTCCAATGAGTATGAGGGCCAACCAAACGTTGGTTAAAGCGGCCGACAAACACCCCGAACGTTTCATGGATCTCTTGGCGTACTTTGGCAGCATAATCGCTACTTGATTGATCAAAGTAAAAATGGGCGTGGTAATCTTGATGTCGATTGATTGGGAAAGTCATTGTGGCTCTCAAGCGATAGTTGATGCCGATATTCTAACCTTTTCTCATATACTTCTCAGCCACACTTACATAGCTTACATTTGTGTGACCTAACTCTCTGTATGTTCGCTTAACGGCTTGGTGCTCAGTATATCGCTATTCAGAAATCCTCTTTTCATGTTATTAATCGATAATAATAAAGTCATTTAAGAGGTATCAATGGCAACAATAAACGACGTCTGTCGGATTGCTGGCGTATCGAAAGCGACGGTTTCAAGAGTGATTAACGGTACTGGCCAAGTACGACAAAGCACTCAAGAAAAAGTAAAAGCCGTCATGGAAGAGCTAAACTACCGCCCAAGCTCTGTCGCTCAAGCTCTGGCAAGTCAGAGTAGCAATAGTATTGGTTTGGTTATTTCAGACTTTACTGGGGGCTACTTTGGCAGTTTATTAAAACAAGCATCCGTTAGCGCCGAGCAAATGGGCAAACAGCTCTTATTTGCCGACGGTCACAACAATGCTGAAGATGAACTCAAAGCCGTCTACTCTTTGGTTGAGAAAAAATGCTCTCTCATCATTCTCTATAGCCGCAAATTGTCCTGTGAACAGGTTATCGAGCTCAGTCATTCCGTCTCAATCCCTATTATTAATGTTGGCCGATCATTACCCGCAGAGGCTGGCTTTTCAATTACCTTTGACCAAAGCAATGCGGTCGAGCTTGCGGCATTACACCTAATTGATTTAGGACATAAACACCTCACCTATATTGGCCCAAAAGCAACAACGCCAACCTCTCGTCTTCGTCGCCAAGGCTTTGAAGAACTCATCGCCGAACACCAAAGCAACGGCGTTATGGCTGGCTATTGCGAGTCTGAATTTGGTTTTGAGGAAGGCTATCAAGCAACCAAGTTGTTTCTCACGCAACAAACGTTCGGCAGTGCTATCGTCGCAGCAGCCGATGATATTGCCATTGGTTGTATTAAAGCGCTCAATGAACAAGGCATACGAGTACCACAAGATATCTCCATTGTGAGTATTGATAACGACCCTTGCTCGGCTTTTGTCTCTCCACCGCTCACCACGGTCAACATTCCAATCAAAGCCATTACCGAGCGCGCGATGGACGTCGCCAAGATTTTAATAGAAACCGATCTGGCACCTCAACCTGAGGTCGTACAAGGCAAACTGCTTATTCGCCACTCAACTCAACACGCTTAACCTCCGGGCAAGTCGTCAGCAATTCGATACCTCCACTATGTTGCTGACGACATCAATACAACCAACTCCCATCACTGAACAAAACTTGAACTAGTCGACACTAATTCCTTCCCCTCAAGCAAATTATGTGAACTCATGCGCATCAATGTAACCGGTTACAGAAACCGGTTTCTTTTTTGTCTACATTGACTATTAAATAATCAACGCAATATCTAACAAGGAACAAGAATATGAAAATTTTTCTTTGTTGTGCTGCTGGGATGTCCACCAGCATGCTGGTCACCAAAATGGAAAAAGCGGCCGAAACCAATGATATTCAATGTCAGATTTCGGCCCACTCTGTCTCAGAATTTGAAGATTGCTTAGCGGAATGTGATGTTTGCTTAGTCGCACCTCAGGTCAAATTTAAGTTTGAAGAATTCAAACGTGAAGCCGATGCGGTAGGTAAAGGCTGCGGCCTCATCGACATGATGAACTATGGAATGCTCAATGGTGAAGCGGTGTTAAACCAAGCGATTTCACTCTACGAAGCACGTTAAACAGCGATGAGGGATTAACCATGTCTATATTCGATACAACTATGCGCTTCGTCGAAAATGTCGTCGCGCCAATCGCGGGAAGAATATCCGCACAAAAACATGTCATTGCGGTGAAAGATGGTTTCGTCGCAACCATGCCTTTTTTGATTGTCGGTTCACTGCTACTCGTATTGGCGTTTCCACCTTCTGACTCAGGCTTCTTCTTTGAAGGTTGGCATTCATTAATCAATGCTATTGGTCAAGACAACATACTGGCACCTTTCAATGTCAGTATGGGGATCTTTGCTGTCTACGCGGCATTTGGCATTGGTTTTAGCTTGGCTGAATCCTACAAACTGAGGCCGATGAACACGGGTATGTTGTCAATGTTTGCCTTCATCCTCGCGGCTGCCCCCATGACCACAGTCGAGATCGGCGGTGTATTACCAGGGGCCTTCCTTGGCGGTGCAGGTGCGTTTACCGCTATTTTATGTGGTTTATTAGTGCCCGAAATGCAGCGTTTGCTGATCAAATACAATATTCGAATCAAGATGCCCGAAGCCGTACCACCTAAAATTTCCGCTTCTTTTGATTTGTTGATCCCGATTGTGTTTATTTCCATCATCATCATGGTGATGAACACACTTTTGACGCAATACGGTCTTAAAATTCCGTCCGCAATCATGGAGCTGTTTAAACCGTTGGTTTTGGCGTCAGATTCATACTTTGCCGCCCTACTCGCTGTCATGTTGATCCAGTTACTTTGGTTTAGTGGCATTCATGGCGGGTCAGTGGTCGGAGGCATCATCGCCCCTATGCTACTGGTCAACCTTGGTCTCAACCAAGAGGCATTGGCCGCTGGTGAAGCGCTGCCAAAAATCTTTGTTAACCCTTTAGTCGACTTCTTTGTGTTTGTTGGTGGGGCTGGAGGAACATTTGGTCTAGTGGTGCTGATGATGCGCTCAAAAGCAACTCAATTAAAAACCATTGGCAAAATGTCGATTGTGCCGGGGATGTTTAACATCAACGAACCCGTAATTTTTGGTACTCCGATTGTCATGAATCCGATCTACTTCATTCCTTGGATTGTGGCGCCATTCATCAACACCACCATTGTATGGATGGCATTTAAAACTGGATTCGTGGCGAAAATCATCGCTCTCCCACCATGGACAATGCCTGCTCCTATTGGCGCGGTCATGTCAACCAACTCAATCACGGCAGCCGTGGTCGTCTTAACCTGCCTAACCGTCAGTATGGTGGTGTTTTACCCATTTATGAAAATCCACGAGAAGCAGTTACTGGATGAAGAAAAAGCGGCTAAACAAGCCTCATCGCCAAAAGCCGCAAAACAAGGAGAGCTCAATGCAGCCCGAAGCTAACTCGACGACTCACCAGCCCGCTGATTTACCGGCTCACACCGAAAATAACATCAGCGGTAATAGACCCAAGCCGGAGCTAGACATCACCGAAGAGTTTTTAATGACCTTGCTGTGCTATGTCGGCTCAGCCCGCTCTGCCTTTATTTCAGCTATGCGTTCCGCGCGAGGTGGTGATTTTGAACTGGCCAAGCAGCAAATTGCCGAGGGCGATCAAGCATTGAAAGATGTGCACAAATCGCAAACAGAGTTGATAGGTTACGACGAAGGCTCAGGTAAGGTACCGATGACGCTAATACTGACGCACATTCAAGACCACATCATGACCACCATGCTATGTCGCGAGGTCACAGAAGAAGTGATCGCGATTCATCAAGAATTAAAAGGAATCAAATCGTGAATAAACGCATTTTTGACTACACCGCAGAAGATTTTCGTTTGGCGAATCGAGAGCAGCTGGTTGCAGCGATACGCCACTCTGAAGGACGAACGATCATGGTGGAAAACGTTGTAGCACTGACACCACCGATTGACATGGTTTCCGGGCCCGAATTGGCGGCGGCGTTTGGTGCTGACATGATCACTCTAAACTGCCTAGACGTGTTTGACCCCAAGATCCGTATTCTCTCTGAAAACCCTGATGAGTACATGACGGTCGAACAGGTAAAAAAATACACTGGTCGTTTGGTAGGCTGCAATCTTGAACCAATTCCAGCCGGCGTCAATCACCTTGCGGTGGGGCGTACCGTGACCGAAGCCACCATTGCACGCGCCGTAGAGATAGGACTCGACTATGTGATGTTAACGGGAAATCCTGGTAATTGCGTCTCACAAGAGACCATCTTAGATGCCATTGGTTTAGTGCGTAGTATCGCTCCAGAGTTATTAATTGTTGCCGGGAAAATGCATGCCGGTGGTGCCGGGAATGATTATAACCTCAACATCGTCCCTGCCTTTGCAGAAGCTGGCGCTGACATCATGATGTTCCCTGCGGCTTATACCACTCCGGGCGTAACCCCTGAGCTTGCACAACAGATGATGACGGCAGTTCATCAAACCAACATGCTAGGAATGCTCGCGATTGGGACTTCACAAGAAGGGGCTACTGAAAGCTACATTGAACAAGTGGCAATTGCGGCCAAAGCGGCTGGCGCTGATATTGTACATATCGGGGATGGTGGCTATAGCGGTATTGCCCCATTAGAGAACATTCTGCGCTTAGGTTTGACGCTACGCGGTCGACGTCACCAATTCAAACGGATGGCAAATCGCCGCTAAAATGTTCACCTTTGGATTGAGCAAGATAGCCACTTATTATCGCTCAATCCTTTTCCTTTGTTATCAAGAGTCAACCCAACTGAGATAACAAGTTTGTCCTCCTTGCAGAAGCGGATTTAGCTGTGCCTCTATCGAACCGGTAGAGGCTTTTTTCTATTGTGATGGCCTAAATAATACCTCTTTCCACCGCATACTTCGCCAACTCAGCAATGCTACTGAGTTCGAGCTTATGTTTGATATTCTGCCGATGAGTTTCCACCGTTCGATAGCTGATATCCAGCAATGTCGCGACCTTTTTACTACTGTGTCCTTGTGCAACCAACTTTAGCACCGCCTCTTCTCTGCGACTAAGTGGATTGGGTTTACTCGCCACCGGAATTTCGCCATGAGAGAACAGCGTTTGCGTGACCGATTCGCAAAAATAAGTCGAACCTTGTTCAACGGTTTTGATCGCTTGCACCATCTTCTCCGATGAAATTTCCTTGAGCATGTAACCCACCGCACCCGATTGCATCACTTTCATAATGTACTCACGGTTATCGTGCATGGTTAACATCAATACCTTAACATCGGCGACTTCATCTTTGATGACTCGCGTAGCATCAATGCCGTTCATCACTGGCATACTCACATCCATTAACACGACATCGGGTCGAAGACTTTTCACCACTTCAATTGCCTCGACGCCATTGCTGGCCGTGCCGATCACTTGAATATTCGGTTCTAGGCTCAATCGCGCCATAAACCCATCTAGAACAACTTGATGATCGTCAACGATCACTACCTTGATTGGTTTATCCATAAACTAATTCATCCAATTGCAGTAATACGGTGATTTCCGTTCCCAAGCCGGGCTCACTCTCTAACTCAAATTCACCACCAATAAACTCTACCCGTTCACGCATATTACGCAAACCAATACCCGTTTTGCGTAACGTTGTTGCCACCTCAAAACCAACGCCATCATCGCGGATAATCAGTTGTAGCATATTCCCCATTTGCTGCAAAATCACGTTAACGGTATTGGCCTGCGCATGCTTCTCAATATTAGTGAGTGACTCTTGGGCCACACGATAGAGCGTTGTTGCGATTTCTGACTTCAACTTAACGTCCTGTCTATTGAAGACCACTTCCACCCGAATGCCAGAATGAGAACGAAAGTCTTGTAGCAATGTGTTGAGTGCCGCTTCCAAGCCAATATCATCCAATGCACTCGGCCTTAATTTATGCGAGATATGGCGCACCTCATTGATGGCCATCATGATCGATTGTTGAGATTGAGTTAAATGCTGCTTTTGCGTTTCATCATCCAATTTATTACCGAGTAATTCCAAATGGCATTTGCTCGACACTAGCAGTTGATTGATACCATCGTGCAATTCTCGCGCAAGGTGTTTCTTCTCATCCTCTTGAAACATCACGGTTTTATGCGCAAGCTCTTTTAAACTTCGGTCAGCAATTCGATGCTCGTGTAAGTTCACCGCGAGTGTCACCACCACAATCACTGCCACGGTTATCACCACGATCACCATCATAGAGAAAAAAGTGGTCTCAATATTCTTATCCACCGCTCGCTTGAGCTTGGTCACTTCATCGCTGATATCTTCGATATATAAGCCGGTACCAATCATCCAGCCCCATTTATCCAGCCAAGCGGCATAACTGAGTTTAGGGACGGTTTCTGCCATAGATACTGATGAAATCCCCCTCCCATTTGTGCTTTTTCTAGCAAGGTTTTAATCAGGAAATCACCGTTTTCATCTTGAATATGGCGCAGATTTTGTCCTTGTAACTCAGGCATGATCGGATGAACTAAATTGGTGCCATCACGGTAATAGACAAAAAAGTAACCATCTTTTCCATAACGTAATTTAGAGATAATCTGCTTCACTTGTTGCTTAGCTGAGCGTTCATCAAGGCTGGCGTCCGTGTAAACATGTCTGATCGCATCAAAGGCCAAATCTACGCTATCTTTAAGCGCAGTTTCCTTCGATTGAATCAAGCTTGAGCGAATGATCTCCACTTCCTTATCTCGTAAGGCTTGCGACTGATGTACCGAAATCCAACTAATGCTGACCGTCACCAAGAGTAATGGCAGCAAACTCAATAGTATCAATTTGACTTTAAGAGGCATCCTTGCTCCTGAGCAAATTTGGCAGATGGTATTTGGCGGTATTAGCTTAGCTAACTCATTGCAGCCAAAAAGAAAACGGCTTACCTAAGTAAGCCGTTCAATGTAACATTTACACCACGTTAACAAAAATCACATGATCACATTCCATAAAATTCTGGGAAAATCAGTAACGATGCAAGGACCACTATTTGTATCGCGATAAACGGCATCACCCCTCGGTAAATGTCGCGCGTAGTCACACCGTTTGGCGCAACCCCTTTTAAATAGAACAGGCTGAAACCAAAAGGCGGTGTAAGGAAGGAGGTCTGAAGATTCATCGCAATCAGGATCGCAAACCAAGTCATATTAATGCCCATCAACTCAGCAACGGGGGCAATGATTGGCACGATAATAAAACAGATTTCAACGAAGTCGATGAAGAAGCCCAGCACTAAAATCACCAGCATGGTAATGATCAAAAAGCCCCACTTCTCCCCGGGAATTTGCAGCATCCACTGCTCAACCAGATGGTCACCACCGGTATAAGTGAAGGCCATTGAAAATGCGGTAGCGCCCAGTAAGATCGCAAAGACCATCGCGGTCACTTTCACCGTCTCTTTTGATGCGTCGTAAACCATTCTCCAACTGAACTGCTTATACAGCATCGCCAATACAATCGCACCGGCTCCACCAAGCGCCGCAGATTCGGTCGGCGTAGCAATACCAGCAAAGATAGAACCCAACACCACCACAATCAGAGCTAGAGGTGGGATAACGGCTTTCAGCGCTTTGAACACTTCCTCAGAACGGCTGACGTTTTCATCTCGTTCGATAGGTTGTGCCGCATCCGGATTCATCTTGGCGTAAATCAAGATGTAAACCACGTAAGCGCCAACCAATACTAATCCCGGCCAAATCGCGGCTTGGAACAAATCACCAACAGGCACTCCAAGGACATCACCCAGTAAGATCAGGACGATTGACGGCGGGATAATCTGTCCGAGCGTACCAGAGGCACAAATGGTGCCACACGCTAAACCCTTATCGTAATTGTATTTCAACATCACCGGCAATGAGATTAGCCCCATGGCAACCACTGAAGCGCCAACGACACCCGTCGAAGCGGCGAGTAACGCGCCAACTAACACCGTAGAAATGGCAATGCCACCTCGCACACCACCAAACAATTTGCCCATCGATTCAAGCAACTGTTCAGCTAGGCGTGTTTTCTGTAACACCAATCCCATAAAGACAAACAGTGGTACCGCCATAAGAACGGTATTTTCCATGATTGACTGGATGCGATAAGGCATGAAGGCGAACATTTCGAAGCCTTCTGCCCAAACACCAAAAATAAGAGCAATACCACCAAAGGTAAAAGCCACCGGGAAACCTACCAGCAACGCAAGTAAGGCGACAAAAAACATTACTATACCGACCATTTTCGTCTCCTACTTACTAGCTTGGGCGTGCATCAGATGCGGATTAACAATTCTATTTAGCGAGTGCAGCATCAGGCCAATGCCACTCACCGCCATAAAGAGAAATGAAAGCGGGATCATACCTTTAATGATCCAGCGATAAGGCAAACCACCAGGATCGCCAGATGTTTCACCGAGCGCATAGCTTTCTTTGGCGAAATCAACGCCATACCATGCCACAAGTAAACAAAATGGAAGGAGGAAGAAAACCGTACCGAGCAAGTCGATAATGGCTTGAGCTTTGTTTGATAAACGTTCGTAGAAGAGGTCAACACGTACATGCCCCCCCGCTTTGATCGCATAAGGAACACCAATCAGAAATACCGCCGAGAATAAGAA
>NZ_AFWF01000037.1 GCF_000222605.1 Vibrio ichthyoenteri ATCC 700023
TTCTTAATACTTTTTTGAAAATACTTGCCACAACAGGCGCGAGTAATGGTAGCGCTATTAAAGTGATTTCTATCTAGTCGGGGAAGAAGCCCAATAAGAACACCATCAAAAGAATGAGCGTGATGATAGAGTAAGTTCCAAATGGCAAACCGCTTAAAAAACGATTTAATTAATTCATCGCCACCTAACTCCGCAGCACTAAGACAAAACAAGAAGCCGCCCCAAAAAACATCAAGATATAAGCGGTGGTGCCGTCGGAAGAAAGTAATACTTCTTTCAACACGTTTAGATTAAACAACATAAAAAGATGCTTTACATCACACAATGAGCAGTATTTCGTCTCTCTGCTCAAGGTCTAGAACTGATTGAAATTAAACCAAATTTAGAGCTTCAACGCGATGTGTGACAAGCAATGGCTTTTAAACCATTGATTAGTAAAAACCTAAAAGTGATGGATTTTAACCTATTCAACGAGCAATTTGAGCTATCTTGATTGTGTTGGAACGAGGCTTTGCCCGTTCTCTTTTTTTGCCCAAGATGAAAAGGAATTGAAATATGCCAGGAAATAGCTTCAACAACAAAGTCTGTATTGTCACCGGAGCCGCTCAGGGGATCGGGCAAGCCATCACGCAACGTTTTAGTGAGAACGGCGCACTCATGGTTTATGCATTAGATCTCAACCATGAAGCGCTTGCACATGCATGGCATGATCGAAACAATGTTACGCCAATCGGTATCAATATATGTGATAGGGATGCACTCTCGCAGTTGGTGGAAGATATACAGCGCCAGTATGGTCACATCGATGTGTTAATCAACAATGCCGGTATTACCCAAGATGCGTTATTGGAAAAAATGACTGAAGAGCAATGGGATATTGTGCTTGCGGTGAATTTAAAA
>NZ_AFWF01000036.1 GCF_000222605.1 Vibrio ichthyoenteri ATCC 700023
TACATTGATGAGCAAACCATTAACTATCTGAAACTGACTGGTCGCGACGAAGAACAGGTAACGTTGGTAGAAAACTACGCTAAACAGACAGGATTGTGGGCTAATGATCTGCAAACTGCGGTGTATGAGCGCGTGTTGGAATTTGATCTTTCCAGCGTAACACGCAATATGGCTGGCCCGTCCAATCCGCATCGTCGTCTACCGACGGCAGAGCTGGCTACTCGTGGCATTGCTGATGCCGAAAAACTCAATGCTGACAAGCTTAGCGCAAATCAAAACTTACCAGATGGTGCGGTGATCATTGCCGCCATTACCTCCTGCACCAACACCAGTAACCCGCGCAACGTGGTGGCCGCGGCTTTGGTGGCTAAAAAAGCCAATCAAGTAGGGTTAATCCGTAAGCCGTGGGTAAAAACCTCTTTCGCGCCGGGATCGAAAGTCGCCAAGCTCTATTTAGAGGAGGCGGGCTTGCTCACTGAGCTTGAGCAGTTGGGTTTTGGCATTGTGGGTTATGCTTGTACCACTTGCAATGGCATGAGTGGCGCTTTAGAGCCGGCGATTCAGCAAGAGATTATTGAGCGCGATCTGTACACCACCGCTGTTTTGTCGGGCAACCGCAATTTCGATGGTCGTATTCATCCTTATGCCAAACAAGCTTTTCTCGCTTCACCACCGTTAGTAGTCGCTTATGCATTGGCAGGCACGATGCGCTTTGATATTGAGCGCGATGCGTTAGGCATCAATAGCCAAGGTGAACCGATTTATCTTAGTGATTTATGGCCAAGCGATGAAGAGATTGATGCGGTAGTGAAGACCAGCGTCAAGCCTGAGCAGTTTAAGCAAGTCTATATTCAGATGTTCAAACTCGATGATGATCAGCACGCGACAAAGCCGCTCTATGACTGGCGTGAAATGAGCACGTATATTCGTCGTCCTCCCTATTGGCAAGGCGCGCTTGCTGGAGAGCGAACATTATCGGCAATGAGGCCTTTGGCGATTTTGGGCGACAACATCACCACTGATCATCTTTCGCCCTCCAATGCGATCTTACCGACTAGCGCAGCGGGGGAGTACTTAGCCCAAATGGGGTTACCGGAGGAAGATTTTAACTCTTATGCCACGCACCGTGGTGATCACCTCACTGCGCAACGCGCGACATTTGCTAATCCAAAGCTGTTCAATGAAATGGTTAAGGACAATGGCGAAATGGTACAAGGCTCCCTAGCTCGCGTGGAGCCGGAAGGTCAAGTGATGCGCATGTGGGAAGCGATTGAAACCTATATGCAGCGTAAGCAGCCTTTGATTGTGATTGCCGGTGCCGATTATGGTCAAGGCTCATCACGAGATTGGGCGGCGAAAGGCGTGCGCTTGGCTGGGGTTGAGGTGATTGCTGCTGAAGGGTTTGAGCGCATTCACCGTACTAACCTGGTTGGGATGGGAGTGCTGCCGTTGCAGTTCAAAGCGGGAACGAATCGTCACACTTTAGCACTGGATGGTTCAGAGCTTTACGACGTGGTTGGCGAAATTGCCGCTGGGGTCGATTTGGCTTTAGTGATCACCCGAACCAATGGCGAAAAGCTCGATGTCGCGGTGACGTGTCGCTTAGATACCGCCGATGAAGTGCATGTTTATCAAGCGGGTGGCGTGTTACAGCGCTTTGCTCAAGATTTTTTGGCTGAGTGAGGGAGATAAGATCATGAATAAAATTCGTTTCTTAAAACAAGCCCCATGCTCAAAACAAGAAGGGTATTCGGCAGCAAGCCACAACGAAGAGCGTCAGTGTGAACATTCTACCGCAATGCAAATGAAAGTGCCGGCGACCTACATGCGGGGCGGCACCAGCAAAGGGGTGTTCTTTCGCCTTAATGATCTACCGCCTGCGGCGCAGGTCGCGGGTGAGGCGCGTGACCAATTATTGCTGCGCGTGATTGGCAGCCCTGATGCTTATGGTAAGCAGATTGATGGTATGGGCGGAGCTACCTCCAGCACCAGTAAAGCGGTGATTGTCAGCCAAAGTACGCATTCTGATCACGACGTTGATTACTTATTTGGTCAGGTCTCGATTAATCAACCGTTTGTCGATTGGAGCGGTAACTGCGGCAATCTTTCTGCCGCCATCGGCCCGTTCGCGATCCACGCTGGGTTAGTCGATGCCAAGCGTCTGCCGCGTAACGGCATTGCAGAGGTGCGTATCTGGCAGGCCAATATCAGCAAAACCATCGTGGTGCATGTGCCGATGCTCAACGGGCAAGTACAAGAGTGCGGCGACTTTATGTTAGATGGGGTCACCTTTCCTGCCGCAGAAATCCAAGTTGATTTTGTCGACCCAGCGGATGGCTCTGGGTTGCTTTTCCCGACCGGAAACTTGGTTGATGATCTTGAAGTTCCGGGCGTTGGCAACTTTAACGCCACGTTAATCAGCGCGGGCATCCCGACAATATTCATCGATGCTCATTTATTGGGTTATCAAGGTACTGAGCTACAAGATGCGATTAATGTTGATGAGCAAGCGCTGGCTAAGTTTGAAAAAATTCGAGCCTATGGCGCACTTAAAATGGGCTTAATCAACGACATTGCTGAGGCAAAAAGCCGCCAACATACCCCAAAGATAGCCTTTGTTTCTGAAGCCAAAGAGAGCCTTTCTTCCAGCGGTAATGTCATTACCCGCGATGAGGTAGATTTACTGGTTCGCGCCTTGTCGATGGGCAAGCTGCATCACGCCATGATGGGAACGGCTGCGGTGGCGATTGCGTCTGCGGCGTGTGTCCCCGGAACGCTGGTGAATCTTGCTGCGGGCGGAGGCGTGCGCTCGGCGGTGACCTTTGGTCATCCATCGGGAACGCTAAAGGTGGGGGCGCAGGCAAGCCAAACGGATTACGAGTGGCAGATAGAGAAAGTCACCATGAGTCGCAGTGCGCGAGTCTTAATGGAAGGGATGGTGCGCGTTCCGTTCGATCCTATTTTCTCATAACGCTTAGATAATCTCAGTGAGTCGCTTTATTCAAGGACGATACATTCGCATTTATCGCATCGGCTCTTATATCCAAACTACGCGACGTTGTTTGGGTATAGCCCGAAACGAAGACATACTGGAGGAAGCACTATGTCGGCATACCAAGAACAATACCAATGGGCACAACAGCAACCACAACAATTTTGGCAGCAGCAAGCACAAAATATTGATTGGTTCCATGCCCCGCAAACCATTCTAGCTAACGATGAAAATGGCATCGAACGCTGGTTCCCTGATGGACTAATGAATACCTGTTGGTTAGCGCTCGATACTCATTGTGAGCAGGGGCGAGGGGAGCAAACGGCCTTGATTTATGACTCACCTGTGACCGGAGTGAAGCTGCGCTATAGCTATCTAGAATTGCGCGACCAAGTGGCGACAATCGCCGGTATGCTGGCGACTCAGGGCGTCACTAAAGGTGATCGAGTGGTGATTTATATGCCAATGATCCCAGAAGCGGCGATGGCAATGCTGGCATGCGCACGACTGGGTGCCATTCATTCGGTGGTGTTTGGCGGCTTTGCGCCCAGTGAGTTAGCGGTGCGAATTGAAGATGCTGAACCTAAGGTGATCATGACCGCCTCGTGCGGCGTAGAGGTCAACAAGCTGATCCCATACAAGCCAATGGTTGACCAAGCGATTATGGATAGCCGTTGGAAACCGCAACATGTATTTGTTCTGCAAAGGCCGCAATGCCTTGCTGAGCTAAATCAAGAGCGTGATATTGATTGGCTGCAAGTACAACAAAATGCCTTGCCCCATGCTTGTGTCCCCGTGTTGGCGACAGACCCGCTCTATATTCTTTATACCTCAGGCACCACGGGTAAACCCAAAGGCGTGGTACGTGACAACGGCGGTCATGCGGTGGCGATGAAATACTCGATGAGTGCAATCTACAATATGCCGCAAGATGGCGTGTTTTGGGCGGCCTCGGATGTGGGGTGGGTGGTTGGTCATTCTTACATTGTCTATGCGCCACTTATTCATGGTTGCACCACCATCTTGTATGAAGGCAAGCCGGTACGCACGCCTGATCCCGGGGCATTTTGGCGAGTGTGTGCAGAGTATCAAGTCAATGCTTTGTTCTCAGCCCCGACGGCGTTTCGCGCGATTAAGAAAGAAGATCCGCAAGGGGAGTATCTCAAGCAATATGACCTATCCCATTTAAAAGCCATCTTCATGGCCGGTGAACGCCTTGATCCACCAACCTTAGAGTGGGTCGTGAGCCACACCGATAAGCCTGTGATTGATCATTGGTGGCAGACCGAGACAGGTTGGGCGATCGCGGCAAATTTGACGGGAATTGAAATGATGCCAGTAAAAGCTGGCTCAGCAACGATTCCTGTCCCCGGTTACCAAGTGGCAATCTTAAACGAGATGGGCCAAGCCGTTGAAGCGAACCAACAAGGCTTTATTGCGTTGAAACGCCCTTTGCCGCCAAGCTGCTTACCGACGGTATGGCGTAACCATGATCGCTTTGAGAGTGGTTATCTCAGCCAATTTCCGGGTTACTACGTCTCAGGTGATGGCGGTTATCTCGATCAAGATGGGTATCTATTTATCATGGGCCGGATTGATGATGTGATTAATGTTGCCGGTCACAGATTATCAACTGGTGAAATGGAAGAGATTGTGGGTGGTCATCCGGCCATTGCCGAATGCGCCGTGGTCGGTATTCATGATGAACTTAAAGGCCAACTGCCTCTCGGTTTTGTGGTGCTCAAAGATGGCGTCAGCATTGATGATATAACCTTAGAGGGAGAGCTAGTCAGCAAAGTGCGTGACTCAATTGGTGCGGTTGCTTGCTTTAAGCATGCTCTGGTGGTGGAGCGTTTACCGAAAACCCGCTCAGGTAAGATTCTACGTCGTACCATTCGCCAGATTGCCGATGGTGAAAGCTATACCGTGCCATCCACTATAGATGACCCCACCAGTATTGCTGAGATTGAGCGGGTATTGCGCGTCTAATTCTTCATGTAAATCAAAGTACTGAATGAAGGGCGAAGTTTTGTGGCTGCGTCTTTTTGTTGTTCACCTCTTTTTACGTCTATGTAGCTTATCGCTTTCAGAGCTGCATGGTAGTATTGCGCGGATTTTCAATAGCATATCAAGGAAGAGTATGACTCCGAATCAACAAGCGTTTCTTGACCAATACCTTGCTCAGTTCACGGAAGCAGAGCGCAACGATATACCGCAAGTGTTAGCGGAGTATTTTTGCGCCGATGAATATAACGCCAACGAATGTGCACGTTTAGTGGATCTGGGGATCAAAACCGCATCGTGTAGCTTAAAAGAGGGCTACGAGATTGATGATGAGCCTTTGCCAGTGGTTGGCCGTTTAACGGTGGTGTTGGATTGGAATCAAACACCCATCTGCATTGTTAAACTGACTAGCGTTGAGATTTGCCCATTCAATCAAGTGACGGAGGCGTTTGCTCAGTCTGAAGGTGAGGGGGATGGAACGTATGCGTGGTGGCGCAAGGCTCATATCGATTTCTTTAACCAATACGCTCAACAAATCGGCGTTAGTTTTACTGAAGAGTCAGAACTGGTGTTAGAGCGGTTTGAGAAGGTTTATCCACGTTAGAAACGTGCCATTGAGTACTTAATTACCTTATTGTGCGAGAGAGTGGATGAGGGGAAAGCTCCCCTCATTGGTCTTGTTCACTTGCCTCATCTCAGTGTAAATCATTCGCTAACGACAAGCTTTTAATCGGTTGGTGGGCGTTAGTGGATTTTAGGCGCAGCCATTTCAAATTCTTTAGAAAGAAGAGCTTGTTGTGCTTTTTCATGGCCTTGTTTGGCGGCTTTTTGATACCACATCATCGCCAAATGCTGATTTTCAAACTCGTCATTCTCAGCACCATAGAGGGTACCAAGGATGTATTGAGATTCAACGTCACCTTGTTCCGCTGCCATAGTGTACCAGGCTATTGCCTCATCGATATTTTGTTCAATGCCTTTGCCTGCTTCTAGCATCACACCGAGATTATATTGAGCCGCTACCGATCCCTGTTTCGCCGCTTTGACGTACCATCTATACGCTTCTTTTTTGTTAACGGGCGTTCCTACGCCGAGTTCGTACAAAGACGCTAAGCTAAATTGCGCATCGGCATGTCCATTCTCTGCGGCGTTGTGGTACCAAATGAGAGCTTTAGTTTTATTTGGCTCTACGCCTAAGCCAAAATCGTACATCATGCCAACATTATACTGTGCTTCGATATGGCCTTGTTCTGCGGCCTTTAGATGCCAAATAAAGGCGTCTTGTTTGTTCTCTGATGTGCCGATGCCAAAATAAAGCATCATAGCCAAATTATATTGAGCCTCGACATGACCTTGCTGTGCGGCGATGAGATACCATTTTATCGCTTCGGACTTATCTTTTTCGATGCCTTTACCCAGTTCCAGCATTAACGCTACGCTGTATTGAGCTTCAAGATGGTTTTGCTCAGCAGCTTGATAATACCAATACAACGCCGCTCCCAGATCTTCATCGGTACCGATGCCATAAGCAAGCATCGTCGCCATGTTATATTGTGCCTCAGCGTTATCTTGCTCAGCTGCTTTGTGGTACCACTCCAGTGCTTGCTGGGGATTCTCTTCTACTCCTTGAGCAAACTCCAGCATTCTACCGACGTTAAGTTGTGCTTTTGCATGCCCTTGTTCTGCCGCCTTCAAATACCAGTGAAACGCCATAGCTCGGTTTTCTGCGATACCATCACCGTGATAGTACATCGTCGCGAGATGGTATTGGGCACGCACGTTGCCTTGCTCTGCCGCTTTTTCCATCCACCGTGTTGCTTGTGCTTTGTCGACTGGTGTTGTTTCCCCAAAGTAATACATATGACCAAGGTAATATTGAGCTTCACTGTGCCCATCTTTGGCCGCTTGGCTGAATAGTTCGAAGGCTTTGTTTTTATTTATCGACGCGCCATTACCAAAATAGTATTGCACACCAAGGTCATAAGTCTCTTTACCTGTTTGGTGCGCTGTCGCGTAATGAGTACAGCCCAAAATGGGATTAATCAGCAATGTCATCGCTAGAATGAAACCTTTCATGCTCTTTTGAATAGACCTGTATGGTTGAACCGCAACGTCGACAAGGACAGACGGTTATATAAATTGACGTGATCATATAGTGTGTCAAACAGTAAGCAAAGCATTGTTTTTATTAGAAACTATATAGTGAGCGTTGAAACTAAACAGACTTGGTTTTCTTTTGCGATGTACGGCTTTATGCGCTTTATCTTGGTAGAGAACGATTTGCTGAATTAATTTCGATAGGGAATGACGGGTTATCTGCTAAAATCACTCAATCTAAGCTGCTGCCGAGCGCAGCGCTACCTCGTTGTGATAACGATGATATAAAACTCGATTTAGGAAGCTGCTCAATGAGCCAACAACCCAATAACCCTTTACATGGGCTAAGCCTTGAAAAAATTCTGACTCGCTTAGTTGAACACTACGGTTGGAACGGACTGGACCAAAGAATTCGCATCAATTGCTTCAATAGTGATCCTTCAATTAAATCTTCTTTGAAGTTTTTGCGTAAAACCCAATGGGCCCGCGATAAAGTGGAAGCTCTGTATATTGATACTTTTAGTTAATCATATTAATGCGCTGGGTTCTCACTTTGGTGGGAACCTATTAGCGTTTCTCTTCTCTTCTCTTCTCT
>NZ_AFWF01000035.1 GCF_000222605.1 Vibrio ichthyoenteri ATCC 700023
TACGAACTATTTGATTTTAAAGCGATTGACCGTCATTCGGGCGTGATTAACGGTGGTGATATTGGTTTCGATAAAGAAGAGATGCCAGTACAGAACTTCGCAGATGAAGATACCGTACAAGAATTTGATCCAAGCTTGAAGCTCGATGTAACCAATATCTAAGCTTGTTGGACAGATACTGACAAATAAAAAGGGGTCGCACATGCGGCCCCTTTTTTATTTAATCGGTTCTCTATCTACCAAGCTGTTTGTACGGCTTAATAAGCTAATCTGCTTTAGGTAAATATGGTAGCACTCGCGCGGTTGGTTGAGGCAACGTCATGTATCCATCTTCCCCAATCTCACTCAAAGCAATTTGAACTTTCCCATCCACAATCTGTTTCTGCTTGCCATCGCTCAATACCACCACAGAATTTAGATTATCAGCAAACTCCAAAGTAACGCCTTCAACATTGGGTGTAAACCAGCTGGCGAACATCCCACCCAACTCTTCTAAGATAGACTGCATTTGCGGTAACAACGCTTCAACCTGTTGGTAGGTTACTTTGCCAGCTAAAGGCTCTTTAGTCATCACAACCATCGAAAAATCACAACGCTGATTTTCTGGCGTATCGATAAATACCAAAGGATTCGCTGATCTAAGGTTATCATCGAGTGGCACTAGCACCTCTTGGTAATCTGAGATACTAAGCTCCTCATAATGTTCTTCTTTTTCCATCCACGCTTTTTCGATCTGACACAGTTTTTTTGTCTCAGCATTCAGGAAGAAAAAGCCAACTTTTACGTCTTCATGGCCTTCATTCGCATTCTGCTTCATGTGCGTATAAAGCTTTGAATAGGTGAACATGTATTCTTGCGCTTGGCTTGGTAAAGAAACAGCGCCAAACAGCGCTGCGGTAATCAATGTGAGCGTTACTTTTTTCATTATTGTGTAAGATCGTTATAGTCTGTCCAGAACTGATCATTGTGACGGATCATCGTCTGTAAGTCCTTGACGTATGCCTCACCCCGTTCAGAGTATTTCAATAAACCGTCGGTCAATGCGATCGCCGCCTGACTATCGATTAAACTCAGTTCATTCTCTTGACGGTCAAAGCGAATTTCACGTAAATCGTAGTAAGCTTTATTACGGTTCACGTTCATAAAATAGCGATGAATCGACTCTTGAACCGAATCAAAGCTTGCCACCTCATGTGACGCACCATCATTACGTTGTAACGGAACGAGACCGCAACCTTGGCTGTAGCACCATTGGCCAAAGTAGTTATTCGCTTGAGTCGCAAAGCGAGACGTTCCCCAAGCGGATTCGTTGGCGGCTTGAGTCATAACCAATGACTCCGGTAATACATTCACTCGGTGTAGCATTTTATCTAGCCATGGCTGAGTAATGCCTTGAGTTGTCACTTCAACATCGTAAAGTTTACCTAAGCGCTTGGCATAGCTCTTATCTTCACCGGTTAACGCACCTTGTGCAAAATGTTCCGCAATGCGTAATAACCGTGTGCGCTCTTTTTGCACTCTTTGATTTTCAAGCTCCACGCCCGGTCTCAAGTATTCAAAAAAGGACTGCTTCTTATCGGTCACGTCAGTGAAAGAGGAAAAATCAGGAGCAGAACCTACCGCTTGGCCAATAAACAAAATTTCGTTGCTAGCGGCCTGTTCAGTTTCTTTACTTGGATATTCAAATCGAAACCAGCCAAAGACCCCTAAACCAAAGGCCGCTGAAACAACGGCCAATTCTAACTTACGCATTAAACACCTGTGGATTGTTGTCGTCGTCATCTTTCGGGCGTTCCGTCGCAACAATTTTCAGTTTGATGCCAAACATATTGCGGTAGAGAATGCCTTTAACATGGAAGAAAAATGGCAAAACAAAAATCAAACCTAGCCCATAGAACATTGCCCCAGCGATAAACATCAGCATTAGCATGATGTAGATGCCGGCAAGAGGTAGTATTTTCTTGTTCACAGCACGCAGTGAGAGTAACAATGATTGCATTGGTGGGATTTTCTTTTCACAGATCAATAGGATCGAGTTACTGAATGCTAACGATAAGTAAAAAGAAACGAAGGGTAAAATCATGCTTGCAACACCTTGCAGCATCAAGCTAAACAGCGTCGCTAAAATGACTGGGATGGTGAATTGCAGCCCTTTGCCAATATGACGAGGCTTGGTATTCAGGCCAGCAGAATGGCTCATTGCCATTAAACAAATACCTGCATAAATCGGTGCGCTGATCACTTCATAACTAAAGTTAGCGATAAAAAGCGCTTGTACGATATCAGGGCTAAACGCCGCAGGATCGGCCATTGCTTTAAACAGCAATGACGGATCACCTAGTTGCAGTTTTAGGGCGATGTAGAAAATCGCTAACTGTACAAACATCAAAATGATGATGGCTGGTGAGAACGATAAGAAGTTCTTAATCGTACACTCCCAAGCTTCACGAAATACTTCTCCGGCTTTCAAGTCGTATTGGCCGGAGATAGCGCGTTCAACGCTTCCGCCCAAGTTAAAGTCTTTCTCAATATCATTGTTCATTGTTTAATCCGGTGTTGTCTTCGTTATATTGGCTGACCACAGCTGAGCAAAATACCGCGAATATTGTTCTTGTAGCAAATATAACGCTGTAACCAAAAATTGCGGTGAAGGCCATTATACGCAAAGCGGCGCAACACACACATCGAATCTGCTTCCTACTCTTGCTTTATTGCCTATTTGGCTGATAATTAACCCGCAAAGCCAAAAAAAGCGCATCATTCGCTGGCGATCGCGCCGCTAACTACCAAATGCGTTAAATAAGCAAATCGTATAAAAACAGTATGGTAAATAATGTTTACTTTTACCTGTAAAATTTTTTCGGGCATTAGGTAAGAAAATGCTTTGATTTCACACTTTTGGTGATTATCATGCGCGCCTCTATTTGTATAACTACAGGCCATTGACGGAATCGAGTTTAAATTGGCCGATGTGGGAGAAAAACAGACGTTGAACAAACAAACAGCAGAGCAACCAGTTATCCGTTTAACTGGTATTAGTAAGAGTTTCGATGACAAGGAGATCATCGGTAATCTTAACCTTGATGTTAACCATGGTGAATTCTTAACAATTCTTGGTCCATCAGGTTGTGGTAAAACCACCGTTCTTAGGATGATCGCCGGTTTTGAAACCGCGGATAATGGCAGCATTATCTTAGATGGCCAGAACGTTACTGAAGTTCCTGCTGAGCAGAGACATGTCAATACTGTGTTCCAGAGTTATGCACTATTCCCTCATATGACCGTATTTGAGAATGTTGCGTTTGGTTTACGCATGCAAAAAGTACCTAGCGCTGAGATTGAACCTCGCGTTATGGAAGCTCTACGCATGGTTCGCCTTGAAAAAATGGCTCAACGTAAACCGCATCAACTATCAGGTGGTCAGCAACAACGTATCGCTATCGCGCGCGCTGTTGTCAACAAACCTAAAGTACTGCTTCTTGATGAATCACTATCAGCACTGGATTACAAACTACGTAAACAGATGCAGATTGAGCTTAAGCAGCTACAGCGTCAACTAGGTATCACCTTTATCTTCGTTACTCACGACCAAGAAGAAGCGTTGTCGATGTCAGATCGCATTATCGTTATGCGTGATGGTGTTATCGAACAAGACGGTTCTCCGCGTGAAATCTACGAAGAACCAAAAAACCTATTCGTTGCCCGCTTTATCGGTGAAATCAACGTATTCAACACCACGATGCTAGAGCGCATCGATGATAAGCGTATCCGCGCTGAACTCGAAGGTGTTGAATCTGTGGTTTACTACGAAAAAGAAGCAAACGCAGGTGACAAACTGCAAGTGCTACTTCGTCCAGAAGATCTTCGAATTGAAGAGATCAAAGAATCTGAACAGAAAGGCATTGTCGGTTACGTGACTGAACGTACCTATAAAGGTATGACGCTAGATTCTGTTATTGAGCTTGAATCTGGCATGCGTGTAATGGTTAGTGAATTCTTCAACGAAGATGATCCAGATGTCGATCACTCACTAGGTCAAAAGGTGGCAATTACCTGGGTTGAAAGCTGGGAGGTGGTACTAAATGATGAGCAAGAAATTTAATCTTCAAAACGCGATCATCACTCTGATTGTTACGTGGTTAGCACTGTTTGTGCTAATCCCTAACCTAATGATCATTGGTACCAGTTTCCTAACGCGTCATGAAGCTAACCTAATCGACATGACATTTACTTTGGACAACTATATTCGTTTAGTTGATCCACTGTATGCAAAAGTGCTGATGCACTCTTTCTACATGGCGATTATTGCAACTCTATTGTGTCTAGTGATCGGTTACCCGTTCGCTTACATCGTAGCGAAGATGCCTCCTAAGTGGCGTCCATTCATGTTGTTTTTGGTTATTGTACCATTTTGGACTAACTCGCTGATTCGTACATACGGTCTTAAAATCGTATTAGGTACACAAGGTATCTTGAATAAGTCGCTAATGGCGATGGAAATCATTGATAAGCCGCTACGTCTGATGTACACCGAGACAGCAGTTATGATCGGCTTGGTTTACATCTTGCTACCATTCATGATTTTACCGCTTTACAGTGCGATCGAAAAACTCGATAACACCTACCTTGAAGCGGCGAAAGATTTAGGCGCAAACAAATTCCAAACGATCACTCGCGTGATCCTACCGCTAACGATGCCAGGCATCATCGGTGGTTGTTTGTTGGTGTTGCTCCCTGCCCTAGGCATGTTCTACATCTCTGACCTTCTGGGCGGCGCGAAGAACCTGTTGATTGGTAACGTGATTAAGAGCCAAGTACTCAATGCACGTGATTGGCCGTTTGGTGCCGCAACCAGTATTGCACTGACTGTTGCGATGGCGATTATGCTTTATGCCTACTACAGAGCGGGTAAATTGTTGAATAAGAAAGTGGAGCTAGACTAATGGGACGCACAGTTAGATTTAGCTTTATGGCTCTGGTATACGCATTCTTATACCTGCCAATTATTGTTTTGATCGTTAACTCATTCAACGCCAACCGTTTTGGCATGAAATGGGGTGGCTTTACCACTAAATGGTACGAAACGTTAGTAAACAACGACAGTTTAATGCAGGCCGCGTGGCACTCTTTAAACGTTGCGGTATTTTCAGCAACAGCTGCTACAATTATTGGTAGCTTAACGGCGGTTGCCCTATTCCGTTACTCTTTCAAAGGTAAAGGTCTAGTAAACGGTATGCTTTTCGTTGTCATGATGTCTCCTGATATCGTAATGGCGATTTCATTACTGGCGTTGTTCCTAGTTATGGGCGCGCAACTTGGCTTCTTAACCTTACTTGTGGCGCACATTACCTTTTGTTTGCCATTCGTTGTAGTAACGGTTTATAGCCGTCTTAACGGTTTCGATGTGAAGATGTTGGAAGCAGCTAAAGACTTAGGCGCAAGTGAGTGGGTAATTCTAAAGCAGATCATCCTACCTCTTGCTAAACCAGCCGTTGCTGCTGGTTGGTTGCTAAGCTTTACGTTATCACTTGATGACGTGATCATCAGTTCATTTGTAACTGGTCCAACATACGAAATTTTGCCATTGAAGATTTACTCAATGGTCAAAGTGGGCATCTCTCCAGAGGTGAATGCCCTAGCAACAGTCATGCTGATTGTTTCTTTAGCTCTCGTAGTAACCTCGCAGTTACTTGCAAGAGAAAAAGTGAAGTAGAATCGCAGGCTTTTCACGAAACAGAATGGTAATAAAGCCATTCTGTTTTTATATAGACGCTCGGTATAAACGAGCAACGTTTGGTTTGGAGACTAACGTCGATGAAAAAATGGGCTACTCTATTAGCTGGTAGTGCATGTGCGCTTTCACTGTTCTCTGGTTCAGTTGCAGCGGACGAAAACAAAGAATTGGTATTTATGAACTGGGGTCCTTACATTAATAGTAATATCCTAGAACAGTTTACCGAAGAAACTGGTATCAAAGTTATCTATTCTACTTATGAGTCGAATGAAACTTTGTACGCGAAGCTAAAAACGCATAACCAAGGTTACGATCTAGTTGTTCCTTCTACGTATTTCGTTGCGAAAATGCGCGACGAAGGCATGCTACAGAAGATTGACAAGTCAAAACTGACTAACTTGAAAAATCTAGATACCAACTACCTAGATAAGCCTTTCGATCCAAACAACGACTACTCTATTCCACACGTAGTTGCGATCACAGGTCTTGCAGTTAACACTGACATGTACGATCCAAACGACTTCCAAAGCTGGGCTGACCTATGGAATCCTGAGCTTGAAGGTCAAGTAATGCTAATGGATGATACTCGTGAAGTATTCCACATTGCACTACGCAAACTAGGTTACTCTGGCAACTCGACAGATCCAAAACAAATCGACGAAGCTTACGCAGAACTTCGTAAGTTAATGCCAAACGTTCTACTATTTAACTCTGACAACCCAGGCGCACCATACATGTCTGGTGAAGTTGGTGTTGGTATGCTTTGGAACGGTTCTGCAGCGGCAGCACAGAAAGAAGGTCTACCTCTTAAGCTTGTCTTCCCTAAAGAAGGCGGTATTGGTTGGGTAGATAACTTTGCAATTTCTTCTGGTGCGAAAAACGTAGAAGCCGCTCACAAGATGATCGACTTCCTACTACGTCCTGAAATTGCAGAACAAATCTCTGGTGATACCGGTTACCTAACAGCGGTTAAAGCGTCTAACGATAAATTCCAAGACGTTGCTCCACTGTTCCCATCTCAAGAAGATCTTGACCGCGTAGAATGGCAAGACTCTGTTGGTGACTTGACTGTGAAGTACGAAGATTACTTCCTAAAGCTTAAAGCTGGTCAATAATCCAGATTGAAACAATAAAATAGGCAGCATTAGCTGCCTATTTTTATTTGGTACTGATATAATCACGCCTGCTAATTTTCTCATTTAGCAATAAACAACTTTTTATACTCAATACTACTCAGAGGATGTTATCAGGATTGATAATGTGCTGATTTAGTAGGATAAAACGGAAATATAATGAAAAGTAAAATCTGTGCAGGCGCACTATGCGCAGCTAGCCTATTCGCCACTTCAGCGATGGCTGCTGATCAAGAACTTTACTTCTACAACTGGTCTGAATACATTCCAAACGAAGTTCTTGAAGACTTTACAAAAGAAACTGGTATCAAAGTAATCTACTCTACGTACGAATCTAACGAAAGTATGTACGCAAAGTTGAAAACTCAAGGTGCTGGCTATGACTTGGTAGTACCGTCTACTTATTTTGTATCAAAGATGCGCAAAGAAGGCATGCTACAAAAAATTGACAAGTCAAAGCTGTCACACTTCGCAGACCTCGATACAAACTTCTTAAACAAACCTTTTGACCCAAACAATAGCTACTCTATCCCTTACATCTGGGGTGCGACCGGTATTGGTATCAACTCAGACATGCTAGATAAATCATCGCTAACCAAATGGGATGATTTCTGGGATAGCAAATGGGAAGGTCAACTAATGTTGATGGATGACTCACGTGAAGTTTTCCATATTGCATTAACAAAGCTAGGTTACTCACCAAACACCACCAATCCAGATGAGATTAAAGCGGCTTACGAAGAGCTTAAAAAGCTAATGCCAAACGTATTAGTTTTCAACTCTGACTTCCCTGCTAATCCATATCTTGCTGGTGAAGTATCACTTGGTATGCTTTGGAATGGTTCTGCTTACATGGCTCGCCAGGAAGGCGGCAAGATCGACATCATTTGGCCAGAAAAAGGCACTGTCTTCTGGATGGATAGCCTTGCGATTCCTGCTGGGGCAAAAAATGCTGATGCAGCGCATAAGATGATCGATTTCTTACTACGTCCTGAGAATGCAGCAAAAATCGCACTAGAGATTGGTTACCCTACTCCAGTGAAAACTGCACACCAGTTACTTCCAAAAGATTTTGCTAACGATCCAAGCATCTTCCCTCCACAAGAAGTGATGGATAGCGGTACATGGCAAGATGAAGTAGGTGAAGCGAGCGCGCTTTACGAAGAATATTTCCAAAAGCTGAAAGTGAACAACTAATCCACTTTCGTTCTACGGAAAATAAAAAGCGGCTTCAAGCCGCTTTTTTTAATTGTTAACTGCTTATGCACTTTTTGCATCGGCTACCGCAAGGATCTCCGCGACTAAACGCGGAACTTCAATGCTTGCTTTGCCATAACGCTTCTCTTCAAACTCACTTTCAACCGCGCTTGGCTCTAAGTTTATTTCGATTGTATGCGCGCCATGCATGCGTGCATCGTGGACAAATCCAGCAGCAGGATAAACCACCCCAGAAGTACCAATCGAAACGAATAAGTCCGCTTTTTCAATCGCAGCATATATGTCACCCATACGCAGCGGCATTTCCCCAAACCAAACAATATGAGGACGCATTTGCGCTGGAATTTGGCAGCAATGACACAGTTCGCCAGTTTCAATGTTGCCCGTATGCTCAATCACTTGATTCGACTCACTGCAGCGCGCCTTCAATAACTCTCCATGCATATGGATAATATTTTGGCTACCACCACGTTCATGCAAGTTATCAATATTTTGCGTAATCACCGTTACAGAGCCATCTAACTGTTGTTCTAACTGGCCTAAAGCGATATGAGCGGCGTTGGGTGTCACGCCCTCACCTTGCAGTTTTTTTGCGGCGTTGATTATAGAAGTCCTGAACTAAATCGGGATCACGCTCAAACCCTTCCGGAGTCGCCACGTCTTCTATACGATGATTTTCCCATAGGCCATCTTGGGCACGAAACGTTTGAATTCCAGACTCGGCTGAGATACCTGCACCAGCTAGTACTACAATATTTCTATAAGGGAAATTCATAACCATTCCTTGTCATTCTTTTTCTTAAGCTTAACACTGAAAGAATAACTACAGTAGTAATATGGATTAGACCATGGTCGTATGAATTCGGGTTTGATTTGATTTTTGAGAGGATAAACAATGATAAAAGCATCTCTAGTGCTGCTAATGCTGACTAGCTTAGCGGGCTGTCAACTGACCAAAGTTGAAGGTGAAATTGATGATGTTGAAGTAAAAGTAAGTACAAAAGACAGTGATAAGCGCCATGACGGCGACTACAAATTCTGTCCACCTGGACAAGCTAAAAAAGGCAATTGCTAAGAGTGGCATAATCTGACGTACTGCCACTCTTTTTAGACGTATAACTAAGAGGTCAAAATTCGTTTAGTCTTCATTGATAGACGAAATCTTATGAATCGATAGGTCGGCCCCATTAAACTCTTCTTCTTCCGACAAGCGCAAACCAGTTACGGCGTTGATCGCACCATAAACTGCAAGTGCACCTAGTACAGCAACGCTGATGCCTAACGCCGTTCCTAACAGTTGTACTGTCAAGCTAACACCACCTAACCCACCTAATACCGTGTCGCCAAAGATACCCGCAGCAATACCTCCCCACGCACCGCACACACCATGTAGAGGCCAAACACCAAGAACATCATCAATTTTGGTTTTGTTCTGTAAATAGGTAAATAAGTAAACAAACAATACGCCCGCGACCATACCGGTTGCCAACGCGCCAATCGGATGCATCAGATCGGAACCTGCACAAATGGCGACTAATCCCGCGAGAGGACCATTGTGAATAAAGCCGGGGTCATTTCGTCCTGCGATAAGAGAGGCAACAATACCGCCGACCATCGCCATTAGAGAGTTCATCGCCACAAGACCACTGATCCCTTCTAACGTTTGAGCTGACATAACATTGAAGCCAAACCAGCCGACAGAAAGAATCCATGCGCCTAGCGCCAGAAAAGGGATGTTCGAAGGCACAAAGTTAGTATGTTTACCTGCACGGATGCGCCCTTTCCGCATACCTAAAAATATCACCGCAACAAGGGCGATCCAACCGCCAACCCCATGGACAACCACCGAACCGGCAAAATCATGAAAACCCGCCCCAAACTGCGCTTCAAACCAAGATTGCACGCCAAAGTTACCATTCCAGATCATTCCTTCAAAGAACGGATAAACGAGCCCAACGGTGAAAAAGGTTGCGATTAACACCGGATAAAAACGCGCACGCTCAGCAATACCGCCAGAAACGATAGCGGGAATAGCCGCTGCAAACGTCAGTAAAAAGAAGAATTTCACCAACTCGTAGCCATTACCTTGCGACAACGTTTCGGCATCAGCAAAGAAAGTACCACCATAAGCAACCCAGTAGCCAATAAAGAAATAAGCCAACGCAGATATACCGAAATCAGCAATTATTTTCACTAAGGCGTTAACCTGATTTTTTTGGCGCACCGTTCCTACTTCAAGAAACGCAAAACCTGCATGCATCAAAAAAACCATAATTGCGCCCAGCAACAAAAACAGCGTATCAGAACTTTGAGTTAGTGTTTGTACAGCGCCATTAACTTGGCTCACAGTTACACTCATTATTTTTCTCCATCATTTATTCTCGCACTATTCCTGTGCAAATAAGTTTGCTTCTCACCAAATTGGTTAAAACAATAGGCCGACGGCTAAGGGAGCAATTTACGTTCCAATTACACTGCGTTTAATGAATTAGTTTAAGATTATGATTTATATAGTTTTTACTTTAACAACGATGTCACATACAGTTTAAATAGCGACGTATTTTGCACAGAAATAGGGAGGACGCACTATGATGAAGCACGTTATTGGAAAGGTTTACACCCTACCGGCTTTCTTGCATAAAAAAAGCCAGTCATCATGACTGGCTTTCTCAATATTAGCTTGTTTATCTACAGATTCGGACCTGTTGATGGACGGTGCAACTGATTGTTTCGCAGTTGACGCATACCTTGTAGCATACGCATAAACCAAACAAGAATCGCAAGCCCCGCAAGCACCATACCGATGATAGGAATTACATAAGCAATCTTATCGAGTATGTTGCTGTGGAACCAGTAATCTTCAATCCCCGCGAGTACACCGTTTGTCGTCGCCACAGTAACAATGAGGACGACAAAGAAGGTTAAGTATAAGAAGAAGGTACGAATCAAACCATAATAATGGGAATTGATCACTTCACCATCTTCGTTCTTATCCAAACGGTAACCTGCGTAAATAATCGCAATTACACCAGAAATCAAAAAGGTAAACGGCGTTAAAAAGCTTAGAAAATACGCGACCCAAATACCATTATGATGCTTGTTCATCGCTCTTCGCTCCTTTTTCTAATCCGTTTGACTGCTCCGGCGTTGCATCTGGCATCGCTTCGTTTGATTTTACTTCCGCATACCAAAGGTCATGGTGCTCTTTTGCCCAAGTTTCATCAACTTCACCTGTCACCATACCTTCCAAGGCACCTTCCATACCGAATAGACCGATATAGATATGGAAAATAAAGCCACAAATCAAGATAAGAGCCGATAGCATGTGCACAAGGTTAGAAATTTCCATATCACGACGTGTTTGACCGAAGATAGGGAAATCCAACACTAAGCCACTTAGTGCCACGGTTGCGCCAAATACGATCAACAACCAGTAAATCGCTTTTTCACCACCGTTGGAGAAACCAGCAGAAGGATGCGTGCCTTTATGTTTACCAACCATGCCGCCCATTTTCATGAACCAGCGCATATCCGTCATATTCGGAATTGACTTACGCCACCACTTGAGTAGCACAAAGGTCAACAATACGAAGAACAGAGGCCCGACATAGTTATGGAACTGTTTTGCCAACATGATGACAAAGCCCCAGAACTCACTTGGCACGTATGGTTTCAAGAAGTGCTTACCGTAAACTAACATCAAACCACTAAATGCTAGTGATAAGAAGGTAAACGCCATACTCCAGTGCAATGCGCGATCCCAACGAGACCAGCGTTTCATCTTTTTACCGGTACGGGGTTTACTTAGCATCAATGGACCAACAAACACGTAGGCCATGATAACCATTGCAATGCTGCCGAAAATCGCGACAGCACCCGCTGGCGACATCCATTTCTCTTTCAGTACATACCATGTTGCACCCGGAGTACTGATCAAGACACCGTGCTCTGGTGATTTTGAGGTGGTATACCCTGCTTCACCTGCACGTACTTCTTGCCAAAAATCAGCGCCGGCTAACTGTGTCATCTCTGTTTGATCTACTGGCGCCGACTCTTTTGCTGCCGCAGGTAGCGATAGAGCCATTGCCAGTGCTGCCAAAAATGGCAGCACAACAAGAGATAGACGTTTAAATAGAGGGGTCATATCTCTCTCCAGAGTTAACTTTTTGTCGCATCGTAAGAAAGATCGTTGCCATCTGTCCAGCCAGCGTTTTTCGCGCCACGTTCAACAACACGTTGGCGGAAGATGTCTGAAATTTTCTCAGCATCACCAGCAAGCAGTGCTTTTGTTGAACATAGTGAAGCACACATAGGTAGCTTACCTTCAGCAATACGGTTAGAACCGTAAAGCATACGCTCTTTCTCAGAACCAGGTTCTGTGTTTGGACCACCTGCACAGAAAGTACATTTGTCCATTTTACCACGTTCACCAAACGCTTCTTGTTTAGGGAACTGAGGCGCACCAAATGGGCAAGCGAATAGACAGTAACCACAACCGATACAAAGATCTTTATTGTGTAATACGATGCCATCTTCTGTGTGCTCAAAACAGTCTGCTGGACAAACGGCCATACACGGCGCATCTGAACAGTGCATACATGCTACTGAGATAGAGTTTTCACCCGGCTCACCATCATTAAGGGTAACAACGCGACGACGTTGGATGCCCCATGGCACAGCTTCGGTGTTTGCATTCTTACATGCAGTGACACAAC
>NZ_AFWF01000034.1 GCF_000222605.1 Vibrio ichthyoenteri ATCC 700023
TTCTAAGTAATCGGGCGCTTTTAATATGCCTTGCCCTTGCATAGCGGCGTGTAGCAATAGAAATTGGTTATTTGCGCACAGCGCACCTTGGATATCCACATCAAGGCGACTTTTACCGTCATAAAATGGCCATGTTTTGCTGTGTGGGTTCGATAAACAGTGGTGTTCTACTAAATCGAGCGGGTGTTCTGGTTGGCCAAATTTGTCTAGGTATTCAGGTGATGCACAACAAATATGCTGATAACTCATCAGTTTTTTGGCAACCATATTTTCAGGTGGTGTATTGGTTGAGCGAATAGCCAGATCAAAACGGCTTTGCGTTAGATCATGTAGGTTAGCGCTAACATCAATATCAAACTCGATATCTTGATGTTTCTGTTTGAAGTGATGGCAGATCTCAGTTAGATGAGATTGGCTAAACATTTCCGGTGCCGTGATCCTAAGCAAACCGCTAATCTCGCTTTGGTTTTGCTCCAACTCGCGTTCCAAAGAGATGATTGCGCTGTTAATCTCCAGCATCTTCTCTAATACCTTAAAGCCAGCAGGTGTAAGGCGTACTTGCCGTGTCGAGCGGATTAATAAACTGTTGCCTAATTCTTTTTCGAGTTGTTTGATTTGGTTTGAAAGATAACTGCGAGAGATCGACAAGCTGTCCGCCGCCTTGGCGAAGCTTAGTCGTTTGGCTACTTCACTAAAAAGAACGTAGCGCTCCATCTTTTTGTGTGATTTTTGCATCATCGCTCCCAATCCATTGCTCTGGCGACCGCTCGACCGTCCTCCCTCTTAGTACGTAAAATATATCACATTAAAGTTCATTTATTGTTCGCTATAGAGAATTATGTATTTTTGTCGTTTTATTTGTTCAAGCGCTTATTGGCAATGTATTACCGAGCATGATTAGAAAAGAAGACTGGCGAAGGAAAATGTCATTGACGAGATCCCTTGTTGATAAGGGGACAATTGCTGCATGAGATTATTTAGGCGAAAAGTGCCGCTAGTTCGCGTTGGTCTGCTGTTGAGCTTAGTAGGATTAAGCGTGCTGCTTTGAAATGTCGATAGCGGTAAATGATAACGCTACAATAAAAAATCCTGCCATATCCTTAAAGGTCATGGCAGGATCTTATATTTGGGCTTATAGCACTCTTAGCGCATCCACATCAACTTTAGTGCCTGACATGTTCTTATCGATCTCACCGATCAACTGTACTTTTGTTTCAGGCGTTGCGGTTTGGTTTAGCCATTTGTCGTGGTCGATTTCAACTGTTATTTCGCCGGTTGTATCGGTGAAGATATACATCTCTCCGCCGAGCGATGCTTTGATATTCCCGGTTAAAGTAACAGGCATATCATCGCTAAACATACCCGCATCTAGCACCTGTTGAACGGTTGAAATACCTTGAGTTGGGCCATTAAAGCCTGAAGCATTTTGTGGGCCGTTAAAACCTTGTGCGAAGACAGAAGTTGAAGCAGCAAGAGCAAGCGTTGTAATCAGTAATTTGGTTTTCATTATTATTTTTTCCACTGTGTGTTGAGACTGACGCTAATGTAACGCCCGCTAGCTGAATGGAAGATGAATGATTTTGTTATCTTTGGTTATATTTCTCTCAATCGTCGATACCCTAGAAAAAAGCGCACATGGATATCATGTACGCCTTTTTGTTTCTATAGGTAAGCCTTTGGGCTGCAGCGGTAAGTGGCTACTTAACCTCGTATCTAAGTAGTACTTCATTATCAAGCACGACATTCGTTGACCAAATAAAGCTCGCGCCTGCGCCACTGAATTTTTCAATAAAATTCATGTATGCCTTTTTATTTTTCACGCCAATATCATCTTCTGAATATAACGTGGCTTTAGGCCAAGATGATGAATCAAAGGTTTGTTCCATCCAGTTTTCTGGGACTTCCCAATGAGCGGCAAAAGCATTTTGACCGTCGTCCGTGCCTTCTGTGGTACAGGTTTTTGATAGGCGTTGCCCGTCCACTTCACTGAGGCAAGTTAGGTCGTAAATCGGCGCGGTATAAAAGGTTTGTGCTTGCCAATCTGAGTTGGAAACGGTGCCGTCACTAAAGCTCGCAATAAAACCACCGTCACCTGGGTGGTAGGCCTTGCCTCGGTTATCTTCGGTGCCTAACCCTAAGTTCTCTTCCCAATCAATCACTTTAATCGCAATGGTGTAAGGCTTCTTAACCTTAAATTTAACGATATTAGAATTAAATGGTGTAAATGGAACGGTATCTATCGCGACTAGAGTGCCATTGATATAGAGCTCGAAGTAGTTGTCGGCAAAAATATAGCCGGTGATTTCCTCCCCATCGGAGTCAATCACTGTCATCGGCATCGACGCCGTATCAACATCTGCTAGGCTTTGCGGTGTAATGTTGGAACACTCTTCGTATAGGTCTGCGGCTTTTGGTCCGGTTGCAAAGTTGTTGATTGCAGGAACCGTCCAAACTTTTCCTGCGGAATCGGTAATTTCACCCACGCCAGCCACTCGGCTGCGACCATTGTTACATTCAAAAAGATTGGACTCTACAATTTTAGCCATGCCTTGCGTAATGCTTGCTGAGCCAAGGTAATCGCTGATCGGTTGATTAGTAGGATCGAGAGAGGATGCTGAACAACCTGCGGCAAATAATAAGGCCGATGAAAGTGTGAGAACGTGTGTTTTTGATGATTTCATTGATTATCAATTCATTGTGGTGTGAATGGTATTAGCGTAGTTGCCACACTAAGTGACGACAAGTGAGAGTAGTTGGTTGGATATGGTTTTTGCGCTAACTATTTACCAAGTATATCTGATGGAATGTAAATAGATGTAAAGGCTTAGCAAGGTTGGGTAAAGCTTGAGGTTGGCCGCTGGTAAATGGTTTAGTGAGATCGTTCGTTTAGTTAAACCCAGTTATTCCCTTGAAAAGCGAGATCTCTATTTGTGATTTAAAATGATGAAAAAATTTGGACTTTATCTACAAAACTGTCGTTTGGGAAAGAAAAGATAGCGGTAGCATACAAGGAAGCGATAGGTTGAACTAAAAAATAAAAGCAATAATTGAGTAGTTTATTTTTTAAACAGGAGTAGTGCGTAGCATTTTGAAAAATATCATATACCAATATCCCTCCTCCTACTGTATAAATTAACATCAACAGACCATTTTTGTATGGTTTTTTACTTTATATTCAAGTCCTTAGATTGAATGTTAATGAAGGTCATCCATACATGTACAAAAAAATACTTCCAATTATCGCTATTCCTCTTTTTTTGGGTTGTAAATCCGAAACAGATATAGTCAAAGACAGCAATTTTACTTACGTTGACTATGATAATAAGCCTCAAATTTTTGACGCTAGCTTCACTATTGAAGAAGCGTTTGATCATCGACAAGTATGTAGCGAAACAATATGGTCTGAATTTGAAGACGAGCGAGGAAGAACGATTGTTCAATATGAATGTTATCTTGACAATCTAGCTGCGTATTTTCCTAATTGGTTAGAAGGAAGAAAGACCCTAGAGGTAAACTACCTTAAAGACAAATATGATGATTTAAATGAAATAAAGGCGAAGCTTGATAAAGTATACGATAGGCAAAAAGAGCTACAGCCAATTGTAGATAATAAAGAAAATGATTTTGATGCTTACTCAAAAATATTTAGTGATTTAGCTCGCCTGAAAAGAGATCAACAATGGTACTTGCGGGAGATCAAGCAGCGAGAAAAGCTGTTCCCTAATGGATTCGATTTTGCTCTA
>NZ_AFWF01000033.1 GCF_000222605.1 Vibrio ichthyoenteri ATCC 700023
TACGCCTATCGTAGGCGATATTTATAACCAATGGCTCATCCCAACCGATGTCTGGATTGAAACTTATGGCAACTTGCCAACATCGACGGAATTCCAATCGTTCAAACGTATCACGACCATCAAAGCGATTAAGATCGATGACAATATGCTTAACCTTTTGGGTAGCACAGATGGTAAAACGGCCGTCATTAAAGTCAGCTGGGATGATAAAGGCATGAAGGTTTACAAAGATGGTTATCTAGCCGATTACGAATACGGCATTGCGCCAAAAGAAATGCAAGAAAACTACGAACTGGCGAAATAACCCCATTCCTAAAACAAAAATCCCTCACATTCGAGGGATTTTAATTTTATTGCGACCGATTCGATTACAGCTTCAACCCCAGCTCAACGCCCTGACGAATAGCGCGAACCGCATCCAGCTCACCGGCATGATCTGCACCGCCAATTACGTGCAACCGGTCACCAAACTGCTGCCATTGTGCCTCAAAAGGTCGTACCGATTCTTGCCCGGCACATATCACGACTTTATCGGCCGCAATCAATTGTGCCTGTCCATCAAGTTCAATGTGTAGCCCTTGAGCATCAATCGCTTGATAATCAACGCCGCCCAGCAAATGAACACCGCGCTTTTCTAATGTCCGCTTGTGAATCCAACCGGTGGTTTTGCCCGGCCCTTTGCCAACTCTACCTTTGCGGCGCTGTAATACCCACACTTCAGTATCACTCGACGTGTCTGGGAATGGGTAGAGGCCTCCGGGGTGAGCGATGTCTTTATCAATCCCCCAATCGTGTAACCAGTCATCGAGCTGATTATCTTGTGGCTCGGTGATCATGGTTGCAATATCAACACCAATCCCTCCTGCACCAACAATCGCAACTTTACTGCCTAAAAAGGTTTTCTCTTTGATCAGCGTTTGGTAGTCGATAACTTTGTCAGGATTATTGATACCTTGAATATCCACATTGCGTGGTTTCACACCGGATGCCATGATCACTTCGTCGTATTCTTTAAGTAAGTCAAAGTCGGCTTCGGTTTCCAAATGCAATTTCACGCCCGTCTCATCGATTTGATTGGCAAAGTAACGGATCGTCTCACGAAACTCTTCTTTACCCGGTATTTGCATCGCGAGGCGAAATTGCCCGCCAATCCTGTCGCTACGCTCAAACAAATCCACCTGATGGCCTCGTCGAGCTAATGTTGTGGCACAGGCAAGCCCTGCTGGCCCAGCCCCAACCACGGCAACACTCTTCGTTGTAGTGGCACTCTGTTCCACCAGCTCGGTTTCACGGCATGCATAAGGGTTCACCAAACAACTGGCGCGTTTGCCTTTGAATACATTGTCTAAACACGCTTGGTTACAGCCAATGCAAGTATTGATCAAATGCGCTTGCTGCTTCTCGGCCTTAATGACGAAATCAGCATCGGCGAGAAATGGTCTTGCCATAGAGACCATATCCGCTTGGCCGGATGCCAAAATACGTTCGGCTTCTTCAGGAGTGTTAATTCGATTACAAGTCACAATAGGCACCGATACATGAGGACGAACCTTTTCCGTCACCCAGGTAAACGCGCCGCGGGGTACTTGGGTTGCAATGGTGGGAATACGCGCTTCGTGCCAACCGATGCCAGTATTAATAATAGTGACACCCGCTTGTTCCAGTGCCTTTGCCAGCTCAATCACTTCATCAAAAGTGCTGCCTTGCTCAACCAAATCAAGCATCGATAAACGGAAAATAATGATAAAGCGCTCGCCAACTGCCTGACGTATCGCCTTAACAATTTCGAGCGGAAAACGCATACGATTTTGGTAACTGCCCCCCCACTCATCATAACGATTGTTAGTACGCTGACAGATAAATTGGTTAATCAAGTACCCCTCAGAGCCCATCACTTCAACCCCATCGTAACCGGCTTGCTGAGCCAGTTTGGCACTGTTGGCAAAAGCATCGATGGTGTTGAGAATCTGTCTTTCACTCATTTCACTCGGCGCAAAACGGGCGATAGGCGCTTTAATAGCAGAAGCACTTTGCGCGAATGGGTGCATGGCATAACGACCAGCATGCAGTAATTGCAAGGCAATTTTGCCGCCATGTTGATGGACAGCCTCGGTCACCACACGATGCGCTTCGGCATGCTTTGCTTTACTAAACTCGGCGCTAAACGGGTGTAAACGACCGCGTAAATTTGGAGAGAACCCGCCTGTTACGATAAGGCCAACGCCACCTTTTGCTCGTTCGGCATAAAAAGCCGCAAGCTTATCAAGACCTCGCTTGTCTTCTTCCAATCCGGTGTGCATTGATCCCATCAAGACGCGATTACGTAACTCTGTAAAACCAAGATCAAGCGGTTTGAGCAAATTCGGATACATAACAGACACTCTCTTTATTGGGCTGGTCTGACCACAATATGCATAAGCAACACAAAAATCAAACATGCGTTTACATTTTTGAAACATCAGTCAAGTTATCACTGCGGAACCATCAATCACTGCTGCAACCGACGACTGATTGACTAAATTTATATTTGAAACTGCTTAATCGATCTGGCTTGCATCTATGAGTTTCAGTAGGATGTAGTTATAAACTAGGAATTTAGCGGCTATTTGTCATCGCCTGACGCGAATAAATTCCGCATTCCCGACATTAAGCCATTTGGTTTTTGTAAAGGGCACTTTGGTTACCTGTGCATGCACAGCGGAGAAACAATGAAAACAATCTTTAAGTATATAGGCCTACTTTTTAAAGGTATTTGGAAGCTAATCACCTTTGTTCGTTTGGCCATCGCTAATCTTCTTTTTCTCGTTGTGATTGCAACTCTTTACTTCATTTACTCTGGGGCCGAATCACCAGAGCCAATACAGCAACAACCATCAGCCTTGATCATCAATCTTTCGGGGCCGATCGTTGAGCAGTCTAAGTACAGCAATCCCCTCGACTCATTAAGTAGCTCTCTGTTCGGTAATGACTTACCACGTGAGAATGTTTTGTTCGACATCGTTGACACCGTTCGTCGCGCCAAAGATGATCCTTTGATTACAGGCATCGTTCTATCGCTGGGCGACATGCCAGAAACAAACTTAACCAAACTACGTTATATCGCAAAATCGCTCAACGAGTTCAAAGCATCGGGTAAGCCGATTTATGCGGTGGGCGACTTCTTCAACCAAAGCCAATATTACTTAGCCAGCTATGCCGATAAGATTTACCTAGCACCAGATGGCGCGGTCATGATCAAGGGTTATAGTGCCTACTCTATGTACTATAAAACCCTACTAGAAAAGTTAGACATCAATACGCATGTTTTCCGTGTCGGTACTTACAAATCGGCCATTGAGCCGTTTATCCGTGATGACATGTCACAAGAAGCAAAAGAGTCTGCCTCTTTGTGGTTAGGACAATTGTGGGGCGCATACGTGGATGATGTCGCCACCAACCGTTCTATTGATTCCGCAACACTGAATCCTACGATGGATGATTTTCTGGCCCAGCTTAAAGAAGCCAAGGGCGATTTAGCGGCACTGTCTTTAAAAACCGGCCTAGTGGATCAATTAGCCACGCGTCAGCAAGTACGCAAAGACATGATCGACGTATTTGGCAGTGACGGCGAAGATAGCTACCACTACATTGATTACTATGAATACGCGGCGACTGCACAACCCAACTTCAACCCTCACAGTGATGACGTAGCCGTGGTAGTCGCGAGTGGCGCCATTATGGATGGCGTTCAACCTCGCGGATCTGTCGGCGGTGACACTGTCGCTTATTTATTGCGCGAAGCGCGTAATGATAACAAGGTAAAGGCGGTGGTACTGCGCGTTGATAGCCCGGGTGGCAGCGCTTTTGCTTCTGAAGTGATTCGCAATGAAATTGAAGCACTCAAAGAAGCGGGTAAACCGGTTGTTGTCTCAATGTCGAGCCTCGCAGCCTCTGGCGGTTATTGGATTTCAACCAGTGCAGATCGTATTGTTGCCCAACCAACGACACTCACCGGTTCTATCGGTATCTTCAGTGTGATTACGACTTTTGAAAAAGGTCTCAACAATATTGGCGTCTATACCGATGGTGTCGGCACATCACCATTTTCGGGCATCGGTATTACTACCGGTATTCCTGACAAAGCTGCAGACGCATTCCAATTAGGCATCGAGCATGGTTACAGCCGCTTTATCAATTTGGTGAGCCAAAGTCGCAACATCGCCTTAGATAAGATGGATGGTATTGCCGAAGGGCGAGTATGGACGGGTCAAGATGCATTACGCCTTGGTTTAGTTGATAAAATGGGTGATTTCGATGACGCCGTCGCTCTGGCTGCTGAACTGGCTAAATTAGATAGCTACAACATCTACTGGGTCGAAGAGCCTCTCTCGCCAGCGCAGCAATTTATGCAAGAGTTTATGAATCAAGTTCAAGTATCACTTGGCCTAGATGTCACTGCACTATTGCCGTCATCATTACAACCCGTCGCTCAACAATTGAACCAAGATGCAAGCTTGCTACAGAGCTTCAATGACCCGAAAGGTCAATACGCATTTTGTTTGAATTGCCAAGTTCAGTAACGGTACATAATCTGTTCAATTGACCAGATTACCAACAAGTTAAACCATAAAGGGGCATTCGCTGTAGGCAGTGCCCCTTTTTATTGGCTAATATTTCGTTATAATCCTCGGCTCTGTTCCCCCTACACTTCACTGGTTTCGAGCAATGGTAAGAAAACACATTTATATCGCCTATACTGGCGGCACCATTGGTATGCAGAAGTCATATGACCACGGCTATGTGCCGGTTGCAGGCTTTATGGAAAAGCAGCTTGCAAGCATGCCAGAGTTTCATCGCCCGGAAATGCCGGAATTTACCATCCATGAATATGATCCACTGATCGACTCATCAGATATGACGCCAGCTGACTGGCAACAAATCGCCGATGATATTCGTGCCAACTACGATAAGTATGATGGTTTCGTTATCCTGCATGGTACCGATACGATGGCGTATACCGCCTCAGCTCTCTCTTTCATGCTCGAAAACCTTGGCAAACCAGTGATTGTAACCGGCTCACAGATCCCATTGGCTGAGCTGCGTTCAGATGGCCAAGCGAATCTGCTTAATGCTCTGCATATTGCGGCCAACTACCCTATCAATGAAGTGACCTTATTTTTCAATAATAAGTTGATGCGCGGTAACCGCAGCACTAAATCACACGCTGACGGTTTTAACGCATTCACCTCACCAAACCTGCCACCACTGCTTGAAGCGGGTATCAACATTCAAATCAGCAATGATATTACGGTTGATGCGCAGCCTGAGGGTGAATTTAAGGTTCATGACATCACCCCACAACCGATTGGCGTGATCACCATGTATCCTGGTATTTCGCATGAAGTAATCCGCAATACACTGATGCAGCCCGTTAATGCGATGATTTTGCTCACCTTTGGGGTCGGTAATGCACCACAGAACCCAGATTTACTCGCACATTTAAAAGACGCGTCAGAGCGTGGTGTGATCGTAGTAAACCTAACCCAATGTTTAGCGGGTAAAGTCAACATGGGTGGTTACGCAACAGGTTGTGCATTGGCTGAAGCTGGTGTTATCAGCGGTTTTGATATGACGCCTGAAGCAGCGCTCGCCAAGCTGCATTACCTACTCAGCCAAGGTTTAAGCTACGAACAAGTTAAGCAACAAATGCAACAAGTATTGCGCGGTGAGATGAGCTTATAACGCGCTTTCGTCAAGTATAAAAAGCCGGCAATCATGCCGGTTTTTTTATGGCAGCAAGCTCACTATTTGTCATTCAAATAATGATATCTGCTTGTCGATATTACACTTCCCAAGCATGATGATTTACCTAAATACAAATGCGAATCAATTTATGTTTTACGACCCATCTATTTGGCTCTGGCTGGTGCTAGCTGCAGCAATAATTGCCGCTTTTGCTCGGCATCATATCGCGACTATTAGTCTGCTTGTAAGCTCACTAGTAGCAGCGATTTATTATGACCGCCTCACCCTTATCACAGCAGGCACAATTGCGGTGGTATTTGTCATTGCCTGGCTAATACGCCAACACCCAAGCCGGTATAAACCATTTGCTGTATTGTTTTTAGTGGTTTGGAGCATTGCTTTGTTTCTTCACCAAATTCCTGGATTTGACAACCTGCAAGTGCTTCATAACGCAATCTCCGGCCCACAGAGCCAACCGTTTTCAATGTATCTAAACCTTGATAAACCTTTGGCATTCTTTACTTTACTGCTTGCCTACCCGGCTTTACTTGGCACTGCGCGCACAATTAATAAACCCGCAATCATTACCACTTTGCTGGCGCTATTTTCTTTGCTGCCGCTCGCCGTAGTGCTAGGTGCTCTAAAGTTCGAATTTTCAATTCCAACGTGGTGGTGGCTGTTTGCCATTAATAACTTACTCTTCACTTGTGTCGCAGAAGAAGCTCTTTTTCGAGGTTACATTCAACAACAACTGACAAATAAGCTTGGCATTTGGGGAGGGCTGATGATTGCAAGCGCCCTATTTGGGCTAGCGTATTTTTCGGGTGGTGTATTACTGATGCTTTTTGCCACGTTGGCAGGGATTGGCTACGGTTTAATCTTTCATCTCTCAGGACGTTTGTGGGCTGCCGTTCTCGCTCATTTTGCCTTTAATTTTTTACACCTGATTGTTTTTACCTACCCAATACTAAAAAGCTAAACCAATAAAGGCATCAATAATGATGCCTTTATGAAATGGTAAATAAACTTAGCTAGATCTTTTTACGCCGGATCGGCAACTTGCCATCGGTGCGATAGAGAATCAAAGAGAACAGAATCAATCCACAACCAATCAATTTATTGCGGGACAACTCTTCTCCGTACCAAATCACACTTAGAAAGACTGTCCATACCGGTTCTAAAATCATGATAAGCGCAGCGTTACCTGGGTTAATCTGCTTTTGTGCCATGGTTTGCATCACATAGCGCATTGCCGTCGCCAAAATAGTACTGGCTGCAAACCACCCCCAAATCGACGGTTCGATCGAAACTGGCACTGTTTCAAATAGTGCACTGGCAATCAAGCCAATCATCCCGGTGACAAACAACTGAATACAGGTCAACAACATGATCGGCAGGGTTTGGGAATATTTACTATTTATATTGAAATAAATCGCCAGCATGACCGCATTGAGTAAAAACCAAAACTGACTGGTTGAACCTTGCCAACCATCTTTCAGTGACAAAAAAGCTAAACCGGCAAAAGCAATCGGCAGCGAGAACCAAAAAATTCGCTTTGGTTTTTGTTTGAAGAGTATCCATGCCACGAATGGCACCATCAACATCGACAAACTGAGGATAAACGCCCCTTCTCCAAGCGTTTCACTGATGGAAATCGCATGAATCCAGCTCATCAACGCCATAGCCAACAAGCAGCCTACCGTCGCAGCAGAGCGTACATCATGCCAACTAGCACGACGTAACGCCTTATAACAAAACGGTAAGAGGCATAAAGAAGCGAGGGTAAACCTTAGCCCAACAAAACCAAAAGGTGGCAGTCCTTGGATTGCTTCTTTGGAGAAGATCCAACCGAACGCAGACAAGACCGTTGCGGAGACTAAAATTAAGACAGCTTTGCGTTCTGAATTCAAAATGATTTACTCGTTATTATGCGAAGACGGCATTCTTCATTTTTTGGCGATGATGCCAGTTTGCAAAAGCGAACGCGAGATGAGCAAAAATTCAATTCTCATTGCTTAAGAAAGCCTCTGATTACTATCAAGTATTACTCTTCAATCAAGCGACGAATTAATTTGGCGGGTGTTCCCCCATACAAACAATCCGGTTCTACGTTCTTATTCACAACCGAGTTGGCGGCAATCACCGAGCGAGCACCAATCGTGACGCCTTGATTTATGACTACGTTGCCGCCAATCCACACATCGTCTTCGACCACAATCGGCAGACACAGGGTTTCCCATTTCCGGCGACTCCGGTAATCCAGCGAATGGCTTGCTGTATAAAACTGAGCATTCGGCCCAATCAAAACATGGTCACCAATGGTGATCGGTGCTCCGTCGAGCATAGTGGCATTCATATTAATAAAGGTGTGGTGACCAATCGATACTGTTTGACCAAACTCACAAGAGAAAGGAGCTCGAATAATGCTATTTTCACCAAAAGAATTGAGCAATGCCGTTAAATGCTGCGCACGATGACACTCATCCGACGCTTGGTTAAATTTTGCCAGAAAATGAGCGGCCTGCTCTCTTACGCAATTAAGACTTTCATCGGCACCATCAAATAACTCTCCTTGAGTCATTTTTTCATATTCGGTCACATCACTCTCCTACTGCTTGAGCCTGCATTAAGTAGGGTTACCCCTCACGTATACGCACTGAGCATAGTGTCTTCAAGCAATCGCAACCATGTTTTATCTCGCAGATTGATAAAAATGACAATTATTTTACATCACATGATGCTGTTTCACTCAAACCTTAAATAACAGGCACAAAAAAACCGGCCACGAGAGCTGGTTTATCAATCTACCATCAGTGATTAACCGATGTATTCAGCACCGTTCATGTATTTCTGCAGTACTGCTGGGATGCGGATACGACCATCAGCTTCTTGGTTGTTTTCTAGGATAGCAACCATAGTACGACCTACCGCTAGGCCAGAACCGTTTAGCGTGTGAACCAATTCAGGTTTCTTCTCGCCTTTACGACGGAAGCGCGCTTGCATACGGCGAGCTTGGAAATCCCACATGTTAGAACAAGAAGAGATTTCACGGTAAGTTTCTTGTGCTGGTACCCAAACTTCTAAATCGTAAGTTTTGTGAGAACCGAAGCCCATATCACCAGTACAAAGCACAACTTTACGGTAAGGAAGTTCTAGCAACTGCAGTACTTTCTCAGCGTGACCCGTTAGCTCTTCTAGCGCAGCCATTGAATCTTCTGGTTTAGTGATTTGAACCAGTTCTACCTTGTCGAATTGGTGCATACGGATAAGACCACGAGTGTCACGGCCGTAAGAACCCGCTTCTGAACGGAAACATGGGGTGTGTGCAGTCATCTTAAGCGGCAGATCGGCTTCATCAGAAATCGTATCGCGCATTAAGTTAGTCACAGGCACTTCTGCGGTTGGGATCAAAGACAGTTTACGCGGCTCTTCGTCGTTCACTTTCTCTGTTAGCGGCTCAGTATGGAATAGATCTTTACCAAACTTTGGTAGCTGACCCGTACCAAACAAACTCTCTGAGTTTACTAGGTAAGGCACGTACATCTCAGTGTAGCCATGCTCTTCAGTATGAAGATCAAGCATAAACTGAGCAATAGCACGGTGTAGACGAGCAAACTGGCCTTTCATTACGATAAAGCGAGCGCCAGTAATTTTAACCGCACTTGCGAAATCTAGACCATCAGCCATTTCACCTAGGTCAACGTGATCTTTCAGTTCGAAGTCGTAAGCTTTTGGCTCACCCCAACGAGAGATCTCAACGTTGTCATTTTCATCTTTACCATCTGGCACTTCATCAGAAGGGATGTTTGGTAGAGAAAGCGTGATGTCGTCTAGTTGCGCCATTAAAGCGTCAAGTTCAGCTTTTTTCGCTTCTAAATCGCTACCTAGTGTACCGATTTGCTTTTTAATCTCTTCAGCACCCTCTTTATCACCAGCTGCCATTTTTTGGCCAATTTGCTTGGAGATGGAGTTACGCGTGGATTGTAAATTTTCAACTTCGACTTGAATCGACTTGCGTTGTTCTTCAAGGGTACGGATTGTCTCTACGTCTAGCTTAAAGCCACGGCGCGCCAGTTTAGCAGCTGTATCATCCAGCTCTGTACGAAGTAATTTAGAATCCAGCATTGTTAATCCTATGCTTTGAGTTGTGAAAACACGCGTACGTTCCACACACACGCGTTATATAATTTAACCGAATAAATGTATCCAAAAACGACTACTTTTCATAGCGCTTTTGTGGGCTATTTGCGTCTAAATTAGCCAAGTAATCTAACTTTTCGCCGATTTTGCTTTCTAAACCGCGATTGCTCGGCTGATAGTAACGTCGACCTAACATTTCCGGTGGCAAATATTGCTCGCCCGCGGCATAGGCTCCCGGCTCATCATGGGCGTAACGATACTCGGCGCCATAACCTAAATCTTTCATTAAATTGGTTGGTGCATTGCGTAAATGATGGGGAACTTCATACTCAGGCAAATTATGCGCATCGGTGAGAGCTTGTTTCCAAGCCGTATAAACCGCATTACTTTTTGGCGCACAAGCCAAATAGACAATCGCTTGAGCAATAGCACGCTCGCCTTCGGCAGGGCCAACACGAGTAAAGCAATCCCACGCTGAAATAGCAATTTGCATCGCTCGTGGATCGGCATTGCCGACGTCTTCAGAAGCAATGGCGAGCAATCGACGAACGATATACAAAGGATCACAACCTGCTGCCATCATGCGCGCAGCCCAATACAAAGCCGCATCAGGGTTTGAGCCACGAATAGACTTGTGTACCGCTGAAATAAGGTCGTACCAAATATCGCCTTTGTTGTCGAAACGAGAGACTTTTTCACCCGCAACTTCGGCCAGTAATGGCAACGTTATCTGTTTTACACCTTGCTCGTCTTCTTCCGCCATATCGTAGAGCAGTTCAAGGTAGTTGAGCGACATACGCGCATCACCATTGACCAGTTCTGCTAAACGGTCGAGGACATTATCCACAAACGTCGCAGCCACATCACCTAAGCCACGCTCTTTATCATCAATGGCTTGTTGCAATGCCAATTGAATATCTGCTGTCGCTAATGAGGTGAGTTTGTATACACGTGCCCGCGATAATAGTGCGTTATTGAGCTCGAAGGATGGATTTTCTGTGGTCGCGCCAATAAACGTCACCGTGCCATCTTCGATATGTGGCAGAAAGGCATCTTGCTGAGATTTATTAAAGCGATGCACCTCATCGACGAACAAAATGGTGCGGCGGCCTGCAAGCTTATTCTCGCGCGCTCGCTCGATAGCGGCACGAATCTCTTTAACCCCCGAAGTCACTGCCGAGACTCGCTCAACTTCCGCATTGGCGTAATTTGCGGCGACTTCAGCCAACGTTGTCTTACCGGTCCCCGGAGGTCCCCACAAAATCATCGAATGAATATGGCCCGCTTCTAACGCTCGACGCAGGGGCTTGCCGACACCCAAAATATGTTGTTGACCAATATACTGATCCAACGTTTCTGGGCGCATTCTTGCAGCAAGGGGACGAAAATCTTCGTCCCCTGAGAAATCAAATAAGTAGTTACTCAACGATTAATTCCTTTGGTCGTCAACCTCAACACCTTGCGGAATAGCAAAGGTAAAACGATCTGCGTTAGGCTTATTTAGGTCAATATTAGTAAAGCTAAAATTACTCGTTTGCCCATCTTGCTCTATCACGCGGAAACCTTTCACGGCACCTTTAGTATCAATTTCCAATTTAAACTGACCTTGATTGCTATCCAATGCCGTTGGCGTCAACGTAAAAATGTCACCTTGCTGGCTGACATGATAATTATCCCAGTCACTGGCGCGATTGCGAGTCAATAGAACAAAAGGGGTTTGTTCCGTTGCTTGCTCTTGCCAATAAATACTCACCTGTTCAATAAATGGGCTGTAATACCACAAGGTTTTGCCATCAGAAACTAAAACGTTTTCATCGGGCAGTGTGGTGGTCCAACGGAATAGACTCGGACGAGCAATTTCAACGTCTCCTTGACCTTCCATCACCACTTCACCTTCAGGGCTAACCACCTGCTGTGCAAAATCCGCACTGAATCCTTCGGTCTTTTGTAAACGGTCACTGAGTTCTTGTTGTGGCGTAGCCCAAACAGAGAAGCTGGTCAAAAGCAGTAGTAATGTTTTTTTCATTGTTTCATTCCTGAAATTGGTTCACCTGACGGTTATAGCGTGTCATCTAGCAAGTTATGACCGACGAAAGTCAGTTTCGTTGTGCTTATTTGCCACAACACTGCTTAAATTTTTTGCCGCTGTCACAACTACATGGGTCATTACGGCCAATCTGTTTGTATGGATTGACACTTTGGCCTTTAGCGCCAACTAAAGCTTCATCTGCTGCTAAAGCCACTTCATTGATCATCAAATCCAGTTGGTCGATGAAGTCGGCCAACGCCGGTGGCGTATCAATACCAGCTTGTTTCATCTGGGCTTGAGTTTGCTCTTGGTCAATCGCCAACATAAAGGTGGTGAGTAGAGCTTGCAGCATACGCATCGTACCATCACTAATATTGGTCTCTAGCCATTGAGTTTCAATGGTTGGCCACAGCGTCATAAAACCTTGAGCAAACTCAGCCAATTGTGCTTGCTGTGTTTCACCTTGGCTCAAATCAAGTAATGAATATTCGTTACATTTCAAAAAACTGTATTGATGATTGATCTGACCGACTATCACCTGATTAAGCTCGTCACTGCTGTCACCAAACACATCCTCTAACCAAGTTTCAGGTTGCAATGCTTTGGTCGCCATGTTGGCGGCGAGCACAACGCCCTCAACAAACATCGGTGATTCTTGGTGGGTAGTTTGGGTTAACGAAGCTAGTTGATATTTCATTACATTATTCATTTTAAAAATCTTGGTTGGTGATTATACCCTGCCGCCGCTCTTCGGTCACTGATTAGCAAGTCTAGCAAAACAAGATGAACCTCAGCTGAATCGAATAAATCTCACACAACTTTGACTTTTATTTTGTTTTAAATTGGCGCATTATTCGGCTGAAACAAATATTTACATTTATATTTGCTGCGAAAATACTATGAATAAGAATAATCAATCCGGCTTTACGCTCATAGAGCTGGTGGTGGTCATCGTGATCCTTGCAATCCTTACGGTGGTCGCATTTCCTCGCTTTAGCAGCTATCAAAGAGATGCGCATATAGCTCGAGCAGATACTGCGTTTGCTAGTTTTGAAAATGCGGTACAACTTTACCACTCAAAATGGTTAACCGAAGGCGAAACAAGTAGTGCTGTCGACTATGGTGAAGGCGATATCTACCCTTCATCCACAGGCTTCCCTATCTCCGTTGGCTATGCTCCTATCCAGCCAGGAAGCGCTACTTCAAATGCGATTCGAGGTGAGGACTGCGTCAGCTTGTGGCACGCCCTAACAAATAACGATTTAACCATAAGAGCCCAGCATGAAGATTCTGGCGCTGTATTACCCTCCTCCACGGATATTGTCAGCTGGTATACAGGCTCGAATCAGTGTTATTACTACTACACGCCCAGTTATACGAAGGATGAGAAGTTACCCATTCTCTATTACGAACCGCTCACCGGTAAACTGAAACAAACCACTGAACGGCCTTCCTTTAGTGACATTTACTAAGTGAAGCTCTAAAATCACGCCTCCCTAACTGGAGGCGTTTTTTATGCGAGTTGTTTTGGGCCCTATGGAGGGCGTTTTAGATCACCTAATGCGTGAGATTTTAACAGACATCAATGACTACGATCTGTGTGTCACTGAGTTTGTCCGCGTGGTCGATCAGCGCTTACCCGAACACGTCTTTAAGCGCCTTTGTCCTGAATTAGACCAAGGCTCGCAAACCAAATCGGGCGTGCCGGTCCACATTCAATTACTTGGGCAAGATCCACATTGGATGGCAGAAAATGCCGTGGTAGCTGCCGAACTTGGCGCTCGTGGTATTGATCTTAACTTTGGTTGTCCGGCCAAACTGGTCAACAAAAGTAAAGGGGGCGCAGCCTTATTACAGCACCCTGAACTGATTCATAGCGTAGTTAAAGCCTGTCGTGACGCCGTAGATAGTTCTATTCCGGTCACAGCAAAGATCCGCTTAGGTTGGGAAAACCCTAACGACTGCTTTGAGATTGTTAGTGCGATTGAATCTGCCGGAGCCAATGAACTGACGGTGCATGCACGCACCAAGTCGGGTGGTTACAAAGCCAGTGAAATCAAATGGGATTACATCAACCAAATTCGTCAACGCAGTTCTATTCCACTGATTGCCAATGGTGAAATTTGGGACTACCAAGCCGGCCAAGCATGTATTGAAACCACCGGTGTCGATTCCCTGATGGTGTGCCGTGGTGCATTCAACGTGCCAAACCTAGGTAACGTGGTTAAACATAACGCGGCCATCATGCCTTGGTCTGAAGTAGTGGCGTTGATGCTGGTTTACTCTCAATACGAGATGAAGGGCGATAAAGGTTTGTATTATCCAAATCGCATCAAGCAATGGTTCGCTTACTTACGCAATCAATATCCTGAAGCAGCAGATTTGTTCCGAGAAATTCGTACCTTCAACAAAGCGGAACCGATTGTTGAACGAATCAAACATTACCGCGATAGTTTGCACGCATAAGCGATGCGAGTTAACTGAGAGCTATATAACGAAAACCCATCAGAGCGCCCGCCATGATGGGTTTTTTGATCGGTCATCCAGCGATTTAATCAAATGGTTGTGACTGAGTTCGCTCTATATAGCTAACTTAGCAGCAAACTATCATCTGCCAGTTCTTCACCACGTACTTTGGAGAACATTTCGAGTAAATCCGGTACGGCCATATTGGCACGCTCTTCTCCGGCAACATCGAGGACAATCTCGCCCTGATGCAACATGACGGTGCGATCGCCACAAGCTAATGCATCTTTCATCGAATGCGTCACCATCATCACGGTAAGATTAAATTCACCGATAATGCGACGAGTTAAATCAAGCACAAAAGCCGCCATACGCGGATCGAGTGCGGCGGTATGCTCATCAAGCAGCAACAGTTTGCTGTCTGATAGGGTCGCCATCACCAAGCTAACGGCTTGGCGCTGACCTCCGGAAAGCAAACCAATATTGTCGCCAAGACGATCTTCCAAGCCAAGACCTAAAATACTGATTCTTTCTTGGAACAATTTACGGCGATTGGTTGAAAGTGAATGACTCCATCCGCGGTTTTTCCCGCGCATATAAGCCAAGGCCATATTCTCTTCAATCGTTAAATCACCACAGGTACCAGCGAGCGGATCTTGGAATACACGCGCACATTGACTAGCACGCTGTGCAACGGTTTGTCGAGTCACGTCAGACTCATCAATCAGTACTCTTCCACCGACAATCGGTGTTTCTCCAGTCACAGCACCAAGCAACGTCGACTTACCTGCACCATTTGAACCAATTACCGTTAAGAACTGATGCTCTGGCACTTCTAAATTAATGCCTTTTAGTGCTCGGTTTTCTAGCACCGTTCCGGGATTAAAAGTGACCTGAATATCTTCGAGACGAATCATACCGCTTCTCCTGATCCTTTGGTTTCTGTCTTCGCCACGGCGGACGAGCTACGCTTTTTTGCTCGCATATTACTCCTGATTTTCGGAGCAATCAGCGCCAGCGCGACTAATACCGCAGTGACAAGGTTCAGATCTGAGGCTTGCAAACCAAACATTCCTGAACTCAGAGCAAACGCAACCGCCAGCCTATAAAGAACCGAACCGACAATCACCGCCACCACCGCAATCCAAATTTTACGGCCTGGAATCAAGGTCTGTCCCAGAATAACCGCTGCCAAGCCAACCACTATTGTTCCCACGCCAGATGTCACATCAGCGAAGCTATTGGTTTGAGCAAACAGCGCGCCTGCAAAGCCGACAAAACCATTCGATAAGGCTAAACCAAAATAGGTGTAAAAAGAGGTGTTCCCGCCTTGAGCTGAAACCATGCGAGCATTGACACCGGTCGCGCGTAGACCAAGGCCAAAATCACTATTGAGCAAGCGCACCACAAACCAAGCTGAAATCAGCACTAAGACGCCCACTACTAAAGGACGAACGTACACCGGATCGGCTAATGCTTCAAATGGGGTTAGAATGGTTTCTTGGCCGAGCAGTGGGGTATTAGGCCCACCCATGATGCGAATATTGATCGAAAAAGCTGCGATCATAGTCAAGATGGAGGCTAATAAGTGCAAAATGCCACAGCGAACCGCTAAAAAAGCCGTTACCCAGCCAGTCATAGCGCCGGCAACAACCGCCATCGCCGTCGCAATCCAAGGGTTCATTCCGGCTACAATCGCCGTCGCCGCAACCGCGGCTCCCATTGGAAAGCTGCCATCAACACTCAAATCTGGAAAATCAAGTACGCGAAAAGTCAGGTAAACGCCTAGCGCCACCAAGCCATAAACAAGGCCAATTTCGAGCGCACCGAAAAATGCAAAAGCAGACATACGAACTCCCTTCTCTGCTTAATACCACGCTACTATGTTCGATATCCAAGCATGTAGATTGGTAAAATGGGCAATGAGACCATTGCCCTATCATTACGATGCTTTACTTAACGCTCGTAGCGCGATCTAAAACAGACTGTGGAATTTCAATACCTAGTGCTTTAGCGACTTTAGCGTTAACCACTAAATCTGAACCTTTCGCCACTTTGACATCTAAAGTCCCCGGCGCTTTGCCTTCTAGAATATCCGCAACGTAAGCGGCGGTTTGCACACCAACTTGATAGTAATCAAAGCCAAGTGCAGCAATGGCACCTTTCTCAACATAAGACGTAGCGCCACCTAAAACCGGCGTTTTCGATTGGTTTGCAGCGACAATCATGCCTTCAAAAGCACTGGCTACGGTATTGTCAGTCGCGGCATAAATAACATCTGATTTGGCAGCAATCACTTGCGTTGCTGACTGCACATCAGCACTCTTCAATGCGGTCGCTTCCACAATTTCAATACCGTGTTGTTGAGCGCTTTCTTTTAATAGATTCACCAAGGCGACCGCGTTTGCTTCACCTGGGTTGTACACCACACCAATCGTCTTAACATCCGGCAGTAATTCTTTAATCAATTCGACATGTTGAGCCACCGGTGACAGGTCCGACAGGCCGGTGACATTTTTTCCAGGTTGATCAAGTTGATTCACCAACTTAGCACCCACTGGATCGGTAACGGCAGTAAAGACCACTGGAATATCACGTGTAGCGGCAACCAAAGCTTGTGCGGTTGGCGTTGCAATGCCGACTAACACATCCGGTCGTTCACCGACAAACTGACGTGCAATTTGCACCGCAATCGCTGGATTACCTTGCGCCGTTTTATAGTCAAATTCGAGGTTTTTGCCTTGCTCATAACCGCGCGCTTTAAGGCCATCAATCAGACCCTCGCGAGTCGCATCCAACGCAGGATGCTCTACGATTTGTGAAACCGCGACCGTGGCAGTTTTGGCCATGATGCTGTGAGAAGAGAGTAATGCCGCACTCGCAAGAACGGCGGTTGCGATGACTTTGCCTGCTTTCATCTTAACTCCTTGATTTAAGCAATGGTTTGAATGTTGTGTGCCAATCGTGTTGGCTAATATTTTTGTTATATCTGCACACTTCTTGTGCGCATGGTTAATTATTACCAATTAGTAAAACAAATTGGAAGCAAGTTTTAACATTCAAACAACAAAAGGAGAGCTAAATGTTTATATTGTTCTCTCCTTGGCGAACTTTTTGAGTGTTTGTTTGGTCGTGGGCGATTGAGCTTATCAAACAGTGCCAGACTTTTGAGCCTGAATAAGCAAATTACGAGGGGTTATGTCACGGCGACAAAACTCTCGCACTTGAACGTGATAACCGTTTTGCTCCAAGTAGAGGGCTTTATCCAACACCAGCCAGAGTTCTAGAGCGCGCTTAAACAGTTGTTGAATTAAGCTCAATTTCTCCATTTGCCAATATCGCTGTGAACCTTGCTGCCAATAGGCATCAAAATCACATGGCGGTAACGTCAACCCTTTGTGCTGCGCTGCCCATTGGCAAAAGGCACTGAAACCATCCGCCAATTGCGACTTTTTAATACTTGGCACCGGTAGATAATGATCAAGGCCCAGTTCTTGTCTCAACAAAATATCTAGGCCAAGTCGATAGCTCATTTCTAACCAACGATGACGTTTAACCCGCTCGCCCCCTGTCACGAGTTCTTGCAATGGTATACGCAGTTCTGACTGGCTTAACTTCAGCGTTGAATCAATCGCGAGTGACGAAAGTGGACGGTATTGCTGCCCAGCAATAAGATGATAGCAACACGGTGAAATCGTCATGGCTGGCAATTGATGATCAACCCCCTTTTCGAGTAAGGAAACGTGTAAATCGCCACACGCGTGCAACGCTACAGCATGCTGGCTGGCATTAAAAATTTGCTCCACCTCATCGCTCAATGCGTCGCCCTGCACAAAGGTCATCGGTAACTGCTGTTTGTCTGCCTCTAGTTGGCCAGACTGACACAGCGGTGCTTGGTATTCTAAACTCGTGACTTTTTGTCGGCTTTGACTCGCTAAGATACGCCCTAAAAAACCCTTGCCAGAGCACCACTCAAGCCATTCCTCTCCTTGGTGGTTTTGCAATGCCGCTTCACCCATGGCGGTAATTTGCGAGAGTTTTCGCCCTGGAACACCACTGTCGACGCCACGGGCAAGATTAAGCCCGCTTAACGTTACCGAGGGCATAGCTAATTGCGCGAGAAGCTCTCGCATTGATGGAAAAAAGGGCGCAACAGCATCAACCAGAGCATTTTGATCTTGTTTATAGTGTTCAACCTGGTCGTCACTGAGATCTTGTAACCATTGACACAAAGCGGGATGACTTTGCTGCCAAGGTAAAGTGGAATGTTGTGAGACAAAAAATGGCTCAAAGCGCCAAAAATCTTGATGCTGAAGAAGGTATGTATCGATGGAGTGAAATAGAGCCTGCATGCTTCCCTCTAATGAGCCACGTTGCGAGGCGCTAAGTTTAGAGGGAAGTGATTCGATTTTGTAGTGAATTAACGCACCGGTAATTCAATATCTTTAAACATCTCTTCAATTTCAGCGCTCGACTTAAGCGATAACGCCTGTTCAACAACTGGACGCGTCAAATGAGGGGCGAAACGTACCATGAAATCAAACATGTAAGAGCGTAAGAACGTACCACGACGGAAGCCGATACTGGTGGTGCTGGCACTGAAGATATGACTGGCATCAATCGCCACCAAATCATGATCTTGTTCTTTATCAATCGCCATACTGGCAATAACACCAACCCCCATGCCCATACGAACATAAGTCTTAATTACGTCTGCATCCGTTGCCGTAAAGACCACTTTCGGCGTTAGGCCCACTTTGTTAAATGCCGTATCCAGCTCAGAGCGACCTGTAAAAC
>NZ_AFWF01000032.1 GCF_000222605.1 Vibrio ichthyoenteri ATCC 700023
GCCAATGAGCCCGGCTAAAATATAAATTATTGTCGGCAAATTGGCTGCTGAACTTGGTGTATAAGGCAGATCAATAATCTTGACGCGTTTATTTTCTTCAAACACACCAAGAGAACCGGTTAATTGCGCCATTTCATATCGTTGAAGCAATTCATCGTAGAGCTGACGTTTGATTTGAGCATCGCGCTTCAAGCGATACATAAGTTGTGCAGTATCACCAAAATTTTGCGCTTCTTCTTCGATTGACAGGATCATAGATTCAAGACTTTTGGTTTCTTCCGTTAGTGACTCATAGCGACTGCGGAGTAATTGTAAACTATGTAGTTGCGTCACAAGTAACGGCTGAACGTTCTTTAGGTCGGATAGGTTGCTACTACTGGCAATATCCCACAACTGATCGCTGGTAATATTGGGTTGGTCTACTTCAAGTAGTAGATTACGTTCGCTTTCTAAGCGGTTGAGTTCTCTTTGCTTGGCCTGCACTGAGCTATGGCTGTCGGTATACTTTGCTTGCAGCAGTGTCAGAGCGCTGCGGATTTCTATGATTTGATCTTCGATACGGCCAATCACGGGGTTGGTTTTTGATAGCTGCTGATCAAGGGAACCGAGGCTTTTTTCACCCCTGCGAGTTCCGCTTTTTTCCTGCTAAATTTTG
>NZ_AFWF01000031.1 GCF_000222605.1 Vibrio ichthyoenteri ATCC 700023
GGCCTTTAACTCTGAAGAAATAGAGATTCTTCGGAGACTTTGCCGTTTAGAGAATAAGGAATAACGATGGCGACATTAGCATTTACCATCAAAATTAATGGATTAGAAGATAATAGCTTAGTCGTACGCAGCTTTGAAGGGCATGAGACGCTCTCTGACGGTGAGTTTGCTAATCAGTCTTGTTATGGCTTTCGCTACCAAGTTGAGCTTGCCAGTCCTCGTTCAGACTTAACGCCGGATGACATCGTCGATCAACCCGTCGAGTTAACAATGTATCGTAATGGCCAATATGTGCAGCGCGTGCATGGCATTGTACGCAGTTTCTCTCAAGGCTATATCGGCCACCACCACACCTTTTATTCTCTCACGATTGTCCCTGCGCTAGAGCGGTTATCTCTAAGGCAAAACAGCCGTATTTTCCAGTTGCAAACCGTACCTGAAATCATCTCGGTGTTGTTGCAAGAGATGGGTATTCAAGATTATGCCTTCGCTTTAACACGAGAGTGTTTGCCACGAGAGTTCTGCGTTCAATATCGAGAAACTGATTTAGCCTTTATTCAGCGCCTCGCCGCTGAAGAGGGGTTGGTATACAGTTTTGAACATGTTGATGGCAAACACTCGGTAATTTTTAGTGATGCAACTGACTTGTTGCCGAGTTTGGAAATGCCGGTTACCTATAATGCGCAGGCTGGTGGGGTTGCTGACACGCCGTATATCCATGCCCTACAAAGCCACACGCAAGCAGAAGTGGCGCAAGTGACGCTGCATGATCGTAGCTTTAAAAAACCAACCTACCGTTTTGCCCAACATGCCCAAGCAAGCGAGCTGGATTATCAGCGTGATGACTACGAGCACTTTGATTACCCAGGGCGTTATAAACAGGATCAAAGCGGTAAGGCGTTTAGCCAGATTCGATTAGATTACCTGAGAAGAGAAGCGCACACCGCCAATGGACAAAGTAATCAGCCTTTGCTTCGAGCGGGCTACCGATTTGATCTGCAAGATCACCTAAACCCAGAGTTTAACCGCGAGTGGCTGGTGGTTTCAGTGACGCATAAAGGCGAACAACCACAAGCACTCGAAGAAGGGGCTGGCAGCGGCGCAACAACTTATACCAACAGTTTCAAATTGATCCCCGCCACACAAGTATGGCGCGCCGTCCCTCAAGCAAAACCACAAGTGGATGGGTCGATGATTGCCCTTGTAGTGGGGCCAGAAGGTGAAGAAATATACTGTGATGAACATGGGCGCGTAAAACTGCATTTCCCGTGGGATCGCTATTCCAACGGTAATGAACACAGCTCATGTTGGGTACGAGTTTCACAAGGGTGGGCGGGTTCGCAATATGGCATGATGGCAATACCGCGTATTGGCCATGAAGTGATTGTTGAGTTTCTCAATGGCGACCCCGACCAGCCGATTGTGACAGGCCGAACTTATCATGCCACCAACGTTTCCCCCTATACGTTACCTGATCACAAAACCAAAACGGTGCTACGTAGCGAAACCCATCAAGGTGAAGGCTTTAATGAACTCAGTTTTGAAGATCAATCAGATGCAGAAAAAATCTACCTGCATGCGCAAAAAGATTTTGAAGCGGATGTGCTTAACGACAGTACCACCCACATTAAACATGATAAGCACCTCACCATTGATAACGACCGTTTTAGCGAAATAAAAAACAATCATCACCTAACAGTAGCAGGCGAAAGCCGCAGCAAGATCAGCAAAGATCAGACGCTGATTGTTGATGGCTCAATGCACATTAAAACCGGTAAGTTATGGGTCAATGATGTCGGCAGTGAAGTGCACGTCAAAGCCGGGGAAAAAGTCGTCATAGAAGCGGGCAGCGAGATCACCGTCAAAGCAGGTGGCAGCTTTGTAAAAATCGACCCCGCGGGCGTGCACATTGTGGGTGCAGCAATCAATCTAAATTCAGGCGGCAGCGCAAGTAGCGGTAGTGGCTATGCAGGGCAAGTGGCAGCGCTGCCGCTGGGGGTAGCACCATTGGCTCCGCCATTATCGGTTACTCCAGAATTTGGTGCGGCAATTTTGAAAGCGGCGCAAGCTGGCGTTTATATGCTACCCATCTGTGGACAACAAAGTGATGGTTCGTGCACCTTGGGCGAAGAGTGCCGTTGCAAATGATGACAACGACAGACCTATTAACCCGAATTGAACAAGGCGCGTCTTTGTTTGCCATCGTTGACCCGAATCAATACCAAGACTCACTGGCTCTTTTTAAGCTCATCGATGGGATGGAGTTTCGTCGTCTTTTTCGAGGTACGCCTTATCAAGAGTTAATTCCCCACAGCCCTAAGCTCGTTAAATTGACGGAGCAAAGTCGCGCGCTTATTGATGATGTTTTTAAGTGCTTGTCTGGTTGTGTTGTCGCAAGTAATGACGATATAGATCAACTCAACCAAACGTTAGGTGAAATGCTACTCGCTGAGCATGATTCTGAGGGAAAGGTATTTATGCGCTTTTTTGCACCTGCAATGGCACATGTAATATTGAATAGCCCAGAACTTTCCCATTGCTGGCGAGGTTGCAGTCAGGTTTGGTTGCCCTGCTACAAAGGTGAACAATGGCTTGAGTTTGACAAAACAGACTGTATCAAACCATCAACTCTTCGGATTGCACCAGAAGATTCTCAAGCGGTGATCGCCGAACATCTTGCCTATTTGTTGGCAAAAACCAAAGCATGGCAAAACTTAACGTTGGTTGAGGTAAAACTGGCGGCGCAATCATTAGCAAAACTGACGACTCAAGAGACTCTCTCTGCGAAGAAAATGATGCAGTGGGCAGAGTGGCTTGCACTAAATACGTCAATCATGACTGAACCATCATGGCTTTCGCTATTAAACAATCCAATTTCAAATAATGAAAAGTGGCAGAGCGCACAGGCGCTTGTTAGTCAATCTGCGGAGATTACTCATGTCTAACTCTAAAATAGAATTACCTAGTATTGACGTTGCCCCGAGCAGTGGTCCTTTCCCGCTAAACCCCGCTTTACCGATTTCTGTATGTAAACCTGAAAAACAACCGAAGAAATATAAAGATATCGCCTATTTGATGGATGGCGATTATTTCTATTTATTGACTGAAGACGCTTGTGATTTTCTTGATGATGCAGAAAAAAAACTGCAAAGCGTGATAAAGGACAGAGGCAAAGATAATGTTATGTCCGCATTGGCGCAAGCAGGCGTGATAGATGGATTACTAAGCACTGAACCAAGCAGTTTTTTATCCGATCAAGATAAGGCTGATTATTTAGAAAAAAAGCAGTGGCTAGCAGAGGCACCTAAAAACGCCGCGAAGTATCACGAGTCACAAGGTCAATTTGCTACAGGACAAGGATGGCAAGATTTATACATTTATCACACAGAGCAGATTGAACATTATCAAAAAAAAGGCCGAAAAGCCGCAAAAGAGCAAGGTTATGTGTGGGACAAAGAGACTCTTTATTCGCCGAAAGAAACCAAAATCAAACAATTCATCGCACAATATAAACAGGCGCGACATGTCTTTGCTGAAGAGAGAGAAAATACACCGCAAGAGCAAATTAATAATCTAGAACAACGCATCATTCAGACCAAAGCTTTTATTGAAAGCCTTCCTAAAGGCTATGATGTACATAAAGCGGCGGAATTGGCACTGAGTAGAAGTGAATTATCGTTAGCAAAAAAATCACTGATGTTAGAAAAGTTAACCGACGCAATAGAACATTTAGCCTTGGCCGGTATTGCGACGCCAGAATTCGCTTTGGCGAATATATCTGGTGACGATGGCCATAGCTTGCTGGCTGAATACCATCGCTACATGATTGACGCGGATAACTTTGAACAATCACTCCAAAATAGGCTGAAAGCGTTAGACAGTTCGACCAATCATTACGCTATCCCGCCAAAAGACATTTTGCGTGAAGAGTATGAGGTGCTTAAGAGTTTAAGAAGTAAAGCGAAGCAATTGCATCAACAAGCTCAAATAGCGATAGCGAAGATGGGCAACCCTTGTTTTTTGCTTTGGAACCCATCGGATTATAAAACCAAGCCCTCAGATAGAGTGTTTACCGATCAATTTCCGCTACGTGAATATTTACGAGGGACGCCTAACCCAAAAAGTAGAGAGGGGCAGTTCGAACAATTACGTTACTTCAGTTTGGCCTATTTGGCACAGCCTGAAGTGGATGGAACGACAGCAAAACCGGATTGGTCAGCAACGCTTAAAAATGATACCGCTTTTTATACGGCCATGAGGCAGTATGTCGACCGCCTTCCAATAGAGAAGGGCTGGTTTGATGAGCGTGGTCTGTTTCTTTATGATGAATTTAAACACTCGCTCACTAAGAATAATATTCAGATTGAAGCTTTAGGTGAAGACTACGGTCAGGCGAAAGAGTGGCAGGCCACATTAGAACAAGTGCTTTACTCTGATGAGCTGAGAAAAAGGATCGACCCATTTGATGGCTCACTTCAGGGGCAGTTTTTCCGTTTTGTGACCTTAGATGTGAATGCTGGCGCTGAGATAAACACTAAGCTTGAAGTAAAGAGTGATCTTTTTTCAAGCGAGAGTGCTATAGAGAAAAAAATGGAAGTGAAAGGTGAAGTGGTACTTGCGCGCGGAGAAATAAACCTAGTGCAAGCTATGAGCGGCCAAAAATATCTCTACTACCCTTCAGCCGCTGATGTTAAGCCAAACCGTGAACTTGATGTTGACTACATGGACAACGGCGAACAAAAAACAACAATCTTTTGTTTTGGTGCATTACAAAACCGGATTTCTATTAAAGCGTATGGTTTTGCGGGTGCGAACTTGGCTTTAGGAGCGGGCGTTAAATATGGCTCGAATGGTTTGGAGTTTAGTAACGTTTATCAACAGAAAAAGCATCTAGGTAGCGAAGTACTCACAACAGAGCTCGTTGAACTGAAAGCGGAAGCTCAATTGGGTGTTGAGTTGGCCTGCTACATCGACTGGCATTTACCTCAAGGGAAGCACGCGATTCCTGATTATCTTATCGATGATCAATCGCAGCCGATGACGTTAGCGAAAATGGCCGCGAAAGCAGAAGTGTCCAAAGAGATAAAATGGCCGTTTTATTTTCGATTAGCCGATAAAAAAATACTCATTGGTATGCAAGTAGAGAATGTCGGGGCAAAATTTATCGTCGAAGGTGCTATCAACCCAGATGGCCTCAGTGCGTGGGTTTGGCAGTTTCAAAGGTTATTAAGGCAATGCAATTATAAACGTATTGAAATTGCTGACAGCGAAACCTTTAATACCATGAGTATGCTCAGTCGTTCAATGTTGTATAGCCAGTTGCAGATCGGGCTATTTTTAGCCAAAGGCAAAGATACGTTAGATAACATTTTGAGTGTGTTTGATAGTGACCGCGCAGGCGTTGTTGCTTACACACTCTATCAAGGCGATGAAACTTTCTTGAGAGATTGGGTTCGTTTGATGCACCCAGAAGCTCTAGGGCCGTTGATTGGCACGTTGTTGAGAGAGCCGAAGGAAGTCGATATTGAAAGTATGGGTACCATTGTTAACTATAATAAAACAGCTGTTTTAGCAATGCAGCAGATTGCATTGGCGAATATATTACGTTGGCTGGCGACGGATCCTGCAAAGGTAATTATTCATCGTTTGGTGGAAGAAGCGTTTGCGCGCACAGAGCCAAATGAAACCTCAGAATATAAAGAAGGGCGCTTGCTTGATTTTAAAGATGTTACAGAGAACGTTGAGTTATTTTTAATTCGAAAGGTGGCGTTAGATAAAAAATCTTTACTTAATCAAGAGAGAGAAAAGGCTTTAATAACGGCTGAGCGAAATCTAGTTGAGATCACCTCACCTTTGTATAACTATGTTTGTGTACATGAGGACGAGTTTAAAATGAAAGTAGCGGATTACAAGCGAAGCAAAATGAAAACATGGGGAGCGTACTAATGAAATGGTTAAATTGTTATACATTTATTTTAGTAGTTTTTGTGTTTGGTTTCTCATCGCTACTTCATGCAAACCAGCCAATCGACGAACTAACCCCTGAACAGGCTTATCAACAAGGATCATTGTTGTATCAACAGAATAAATACAATCAAGCCAAACCACTATTAAAGTTTGCGGCAGACCATAATCATTCTCCGGCGGCAGCAATGTATGCTTCAATGTTTTTCTCCAATACATTTATCCAGTCAGAAGGAGAACATGAATACACTTTAAAATCTGCGGAACTGGGTAATGTATTTGCGATGGTTGCCGCATCGAGCCGGCGAGCATTGGCAGATAGAGAGTATTGGAGAAATAAAGTAATCCCTATACTAGAACAAAGAGCTGCTCAAGATGATGGATTAGCGATGCGTTTATTTTATGTATTGACTATCTTTCAAGATAAAGCGGAAGCGCTTAGTTGGCTGGAACAAGCAGCAGAGGCTGGAGATGCATTCTCACAGCATGAGCTAGCCAAACGATACGAAAATGGTCATGACTGGTTTCTAATTCCCGGTAAGCGTGAGAAAGAAATTGAACGCCTTTTAAAAACAGCAGCAGATTCAGGTTATCGACCAGCTATGCTTGACTATGCTTACCGGTTAGAAAATCGAGGTGACATTGAAGGGTATCAATACATTATCGATAATCTTGTGGCTATTGGTGATGCGGAGGCTATTCGAGGCCTCGGAGCACATTACCGAATGGCTAAAAAAGCTGAACTATCAGCTTATTATTATAAAATATTCTTAGATACGATGGGTAACGAAGGGCAAAATAATGGTTACGAGACAGTTCAGTTTTTTTATGATGTAGTTATAAAAGAATTGACGCCTTTGCAAGTAAATCAAGTAAAGAAAAAGGTTAATAAGTATCTGAAAAACCACACGGTGCATTTTCAAAAAAGAATCAAAGATTATGAGTATACCGTCGATTCGTTTAAATAGTTCAATGCTCTCTAAGGCCGTATGTAACGGGCTTTTTATCCTTGTATGATTTTTTAAGGAAGAATGAAATGCTTAGGATATGGCGATTATTAATATTGGCACTTTGTATTAGTAGTGCTTCAATGGCATTCCCTAATTCGGCTATTGATGAGCTAACACCTGAGCAAGCTTACCAGCAAGGTATGCTGCTCTATCAACAAAACAAATATACGCAAGCGAGACCACTCTTAAAGCAGGCTGCTAATCGCGGCTATCCAGCAGCAGCATTGATGTATGCCGATACATTTTATGCCAACTTGTTTATTCAAACGGAAGAAGAATCAGAATACATTGTTAAAGCCGCGGAGATGGGCAGCATAATAGGTATGTTAGAGGCAGGAAGCGCACGTTCCATAAATGGTAAGAGTCACTTATGGAGTGCTAAGAGTGATCGTGTACTAAATGACCTTGCAGATAAAGGTAATGCGTTTGCTATGAGTCTTTTATCTGGCAGCTCTGATAGTCATGATGAGAGATTCGATTGGTTAAAAAAAGCAGCAGAAGCGGGGGATGCTTTTGCCCAACATGAGCTAGCGAGGCGTTATGGAAGTGGCGATGACTGGTTTCTTATTCCTGGCAAACGAGAAAAAGAAACCGAACGTTTTTTCAAAGCCGCTGCTGATTCAGGTTATTGGCTAGGTATGCTCGATTATGCAGATCGCCTTAAAAAGCGCGGTAATATTAAAGGCTATCAATCAATCATCGATGAGCTAGTTGAAGCTGGAGACGCATTATCAATTTTGGGGATTTCGGGTAGCTATGTTGATGCCAGGGAATATGAGTTAGCTGCGTATTACAGCAAAATTTATCTCGATTCTATGGGCAATGAAGGCAAGCAAAGTGGATATAAAGCAGCTCAGTCAATCTATGATGAAGCGGCTCTACCTCTTACCCCTGAACAGATTAAACAAGTCGATGTTAGAGTCCAACAATACCTAAAAACTCACACGGTTCGTTATCAAAAACGCATCAAGGATTACGAGTACACGTTAGATTCTTTTCAATGATTCAATCCCCACCAAGGTCGCACATCGCGGCCTCTTTTGTACTTAGCGTCTGACCCCTATGGTTTTTTAGCCAAAGGCAAAGATACGTTAGATAACATATTGAGTGTGTTTGACAGCGACCGCGCAGGCCTTGTTGCTTACACACTCTATCAAGGTGATGAAACATTTTTACGAGATTGGGTTCGATTAATGCATCCAGAAGCTCTAGGGCCGTTGATTGGTACTTTGTTGAGAGAGCCAGAAGAAATTTATGTGAAGTTAGCGAAAGGTCGAGACATTAAATACTTGGAAAACCAAGTATTAGCGATGCAGCAAATAGCACTCGCAAATATATTACATTGGTTGGCGACGGATCCTGCAAAGGTAATTATTCATCGATTGGTTGAAGAGGCGTTTGCACGCACAGAGCCTGATGAGACCTCAGAATATAAAGAAGGACGCTTGCTCGATTTTAAAGAGGTTAAAGAGAAAGTTGAATTATTTTTAAAAAAAGGTGTGAGTCTAACAGCAGACGATAAACTCACCGATGATAGGCAACGAGCATTGATAAAAGTTCAACGATATTTAGATTATATTGTCTTGCCATTGTACTCGAATGTCTGTGCACAAGAGGATGAACTTAAAATGAAAGTAGCAAATCATAAGCGAAGCAAAATGAAAGCATGGGGAACGTACTAATGAAATCGTTAAATTATAGATTTATCTTAGTCGCTTTTGTTTTGGTTTTTCATCGCTACTTCATGCCAACCAGTCAGTTGATGAGCTAACACCAGAGCAAGCTTACCAGCAAGGTACGCTGCTCTATCAACAGAATAAATACAATCAAGCCAAACCACTATTAAAGTTTGCGGCAGACCATAATCATTCTCCGGCCGCAGCAATGTATGCTTCAATGTTGTTCTCCAATACATTTATTCAGTCAGAAGGAGAACATGAATACACTTTAAAATCTGCGGAACTAGGTAATATATTAGCGATGGTTGCCGCATCGAGTCGAAGAGCATTGAGTGGCCGCGAGTATTGGCGAACAAAAGTGACTCCAATACTAGAGCGACAAGCAAATAAAGATGATGCGTTGGCGATGCGCTTGCTTTCAATGCTAACCGCTTTCGAAGATGAATCGGTTTCGTTTGATTGGTTAGTTGAAGCCGCTGAGTCGGGAGACGAATTCTCACAGCATCAACTTGCACGACACTATGAGATGGGCGATGGTTGGTTTCTGATTCCCGGTAAGCGTGAGAAAGAAATTGAACGTCTTTTAAAAACAGCAGCAGATTCAGGTTATTGGCCTGCTATGCGTTCTTATGCTTATCTACTTCAAGACCGAGGGGATATCAAAGGGTATCAGGCTATTATTGATGAGCTTTTGGAAGTCGGTGATGCTGCTGTTATTCGAGCTCTCGGATCATTCTATCGAACCAATAAGAACGAAGAATTGTCAGCCTACTATTATAAAATTTATGTAGATGCTATGGGGCAAGAAGGGAAAGAGAGCAGTCACGAGACTGTTAAGTTTTTTTATGATGAAGTATCGAAAATTTTAACACCCGAGCAGATTAAACAAGTCGATTTAAAAGTCCAACAATACCTAAAAACTCACACGGTTCGTTATCAAAAACGCATCAAAGATTACGAGTACACGTTAGATTCGTTTAAGTAAAACTTAATCCATTGCAAACTAAGGTCGCACATCAGAGGTGGCCTTTTTTTGTGCCTATTTTTGGTAATTAGGCGACCAAAGAACACATTCCTTGGTGTGATATGAACGTAGTGCGGCTTGGAAAATATCGTGTTATGTACTCGCTGAGGGGGTTGTTTTCATGTGAATTTTAGAAGTTCAATGAATAATAAATCGGTCTGCAACATTGTTGGTTTTGTTGACGGTATTTGTTTGAAAATTGGTGTTAATTTGGTGGTTAATTGACCGTGAAACCTTAGTTTTCACCAAAGTATGGATAAAAGGCTTATTTTATGTGATTTGCATCCAAATTAATTGTGTAACAAAGAGCAATTAACGTTAGAATTAAGTGATAAAAATTAAATAGATTGATGTTGTTTTTCATCGCTTATGCTGCCCAAATCTCGAAAAATCACTGGTTTCACCTTAGTTGAGCTGGTGGTGACGATAATTATTCTGTCTATCTTAGGAGCCGTGGCCTACACGAGGCTTCCGTCTATCTCGGGTTTTGCACTGCCTAGTTACTGTCATGTGGCAAAAGCAGCAGTGCGGAGAGTTCAAACCCAAGCGATGAATGATGTCGCGACCAGCTCTGCTTATCAAATTATTGTTATGCCAACTGTGTTGAAGTGGCATAACGCCAATCTGGCTCTTAACGATAATCCTAATTGCACTGGGCCATTTTGCAGCCGTTTGGTGACGATCAGCGATAAAGATCAGCAGCGTGGTATTCGTTTCTCACCACAAACTTTTTCATTTGATTCGATGGGGCGCTTTGTCAGTGCTGCGCATTCCAGCAACAACCAAGCTTTGATTAATCTTTCCTCACCGCAAGAAGCGAGTAAGCAGATCATTGTCTACCAACAAGGATACGTCGATGGCTGTCTATAAATCTCATCGAATGTTATCTGTGAAAAAACAACGCCAAAACGGTTTTAGTTTGATTGAGAACATCATGGCCATTTGTTTGGCCGGATTTTTGATGATTGCTTTTTCTTCATTACTCGCACCTGCTGCGGTACAAGGCGCTGATGCGCTCACGCAACAGCGAGCTTCACAACTGGCAACATGGTTATTGCAAGAAATGTATTCGCGTGAGTTCGACGAGATCAATATCCAACATATCGAGCGCTGTGGAAGTGAATTGCTACCGTGCTCCACTCAATTTGGACTCGATAGTAATGACGTCAATGGATTACGTGATGACTTTGATGATTACGATACGAAAGGCGTGGCTCTACCCATTAATGCTTTTGGGCTTAATGTTGCAGGACCTTTTCAAGGCTTCCTTGTCACTATCACTGTTCGTTATGCCAATGATCAGTTTCAAGCGTTGCCATTGGGGAGTGCGCCGACACCGACCAAGCAAGTTTCACTATCCATCCAGCGTGGTGAAAATGGTCAGCCCTTAACGTTCAATGCGTTTAGGAGTAACTACTGATGAAGAAGCTGCAAGCTTTCACTCTGATCGAAATGGTGGTGAGCATGATCATCATCGGCATTATTAGTATTGGTTTAATGAACTACGGCGTAACCAGTTCAACGCTATATATGGACTCAAAATATCGTTTGTCGGCATTGGAAGAAGCACGTTTTGTGTTGGCGCGTTTCATGCGTGAGCTGCCTAACACTGTGCCGTTAAGCCCAAGAGTTTTAGACCAAGGGCAATGTATTGAATACATTCCGCTGCTGTATGTGGGGGAGTTTATTCCTGAACAACTGGATCTGAATGTTCGTCATACCGATACGGTTATTCCTCTGGCTCACCCGATTCGCCAATCTCTATTGGCACAGTGTTTTACTGATTCGGCACAGCCTTGCTTAGTGAGTATTTATCCTAAGCAGTCTGATGAGTTGTACTTAGGAGCCAACGTTGATAGCCAGATTTACAGTTTGAAATCGGTAAATGCTCAATCACTTACCGTCAGCGAAAGCATTTTTAGAAGGCCGGTCAGCCCATCAAACCGGTTGTTTGTCTATCGGCCGTTTGCACGACAAATGTGTGCTCAGGCCTCGCTATTACGTTACTACCCTGATTATCCGATCGATGTTGCAGGACAAGGCGTTTCAAATGGTCAGGCATGGGTGCCTTTTGCCCGAGGTGTAGACACAAGCCAAGGCGTTTTTTCTTTAGGATTCAATGGAACCTATTCAAGCACCGCTAGCATGAAATTCTCGCTAAAGGTTAATCAAGGCACTGAAACAGTGGAGTTTATGCAAAATGCACAAATCCTCAATGGCCAATAGATCACAGCAAGGGAGCGCGTTGATGGTGATTTTGTTTGTCATGATCATCGCGACCTTTTTTGCAGCGCAATTGTTTCAGCTTAATCAGCGTTCGACGGAGGCCAATACTTATGAAGTATTGAGCACTCGCGCATATTGGGGAGCACGCTCATTAGTTGAGCGCTTGGTATATGAGCTGGTTCCTGTAGATGGCGGTGAAAGGACGGGCGAGTGCTTACCTAGTTATCAACTAGCGGCGTACCCCAATTGCCGTTTTGAGGCGACATGTACGCCAAATGGCGAGGCGACGATAGTCACCTCCACTGCCATATGTTCCGAGCAGGCGTATCGAGTGAGCCGTAAATTTGAAGTAGAGGTTAGACCGTGAAAAAGAAGCTGTACTTGTTGATGTTAGGGTTATTTTTCTCACCGTTTATCTTGGCGAAAAATAACCACAATCAAGGCAATAGCAATCGTCATTATTATGGTTATTCGGTTTCCGGTTTTGTCTTTGAACACTATGATTTCGGTGGCCAATCGCGTGATTTCTATCCTGGTGCTAACGGTATGGTGGCGATGGACAGAATGTCTATCGATGTTAAGTTGGCCAATTATTACAACCAAAATCGAGTTTTTTACGCTCGTACGGATGGTCGCGGCCAATTTTGGTTTAGCGACATTCCTAATGGAACTTACGTTTTAACGTTGCCGAACGTTCGTCCTATGGGCGCTGATAAAGATGGGCAAATTTATTCAGAACGTGGTGACTGTAATGAGTGTCTTCCGGTTCAGGTGTGGCCGTATGTAAGCGATAGCTATCAACGTACAGTCGTGGTTCGTGGCGGAAATGTTTTCGATGCCAATATCGGTTTTAGCTATAGCGTCGTGAGCAATAATCACGACTCAGGCGTGGGCTCATTGCGTCAGTTCTTGCTTAATACTCGTTACTTAACCACAGGGCGCAATCCTACTCGTATAGAAAAAGAAGAGCTGCGTCAAGATTGGCATCCAAGCGGCGTTGATAATGCGATTTTTACCCATCAATTGGGTGAGATTGTCCTGCAATCACCGCTGGAAATTTACGATACTGACGACACTTATGTCGATGCTCGTGTTCGTTTAGGTAGTGGGCGACCACTTACACTCAATAACCGTCGAAACACACCTCAGCAAGGTGATTACGGGATAAAAATTACCAACAGTGAAGATATTCGCATCGCAGGGATGAACTGGAATTATTTCGATGATGCCATCTATCTAGATCGAAGCGAAGAGGTCGAAATTATTGAAAACAGCTTCAACCATACTCGTGACTCGGGAGTGAAGCTGTTACGTAGTGACGAAAACATCATTTCACGCAATATATTTAACGACACTGTGAATGCTGAGCTACATGAAGACCAAGCCGCCGCGGTATACCTGTACGCATCTGATAACAACCAAGTGACTGGCAATGCATTCTTTGATACCGGAAAAAACCACCCCGCTCCGGCACCTGCTAGCTGGCTAGTCTCGGGTGTGCGTGTGTATTACGGTCATAGTAACCGTATTAGCCAAAATACATTTTCTAATACTCGAGGTTTGGCGATCGATCTACGTCTAAATGAGGCTATTGGCCAACATTCGGAAAATGATGGTCACTATTCTTGGGGGGGCGATATCAGTAATGAAGGCATTGACTATCCTATTTTAGAAAATGTGTCGGAATCCGGAATCGTCACAGGGCGAGTTTCTTTAAGTAACATCGGTGAGCATTATCTAAGTTGCAAAAACCAAGATATAACGGATGTGACCGTTGAACTTTATAAAGCTAACGGTCAAGCCAGCAATTCGACGATAGAAGGAAGCGCATTTCTCGGTAACTGCCGTTTAAATGGTCGCGGTGAAATTACCAGCTGTAACCTCGATAATTCGCGCTTTGCTGCTGGAGACCCTGTCACCTCAATTTCTATTGATAAGTGTGGCAATACTTCAGAAATGGGTCAGGTGATCATTGCAGGTGGGGATGGTCACTTTGACTATGGCGATGCGCCCAACGACGATTTACGAACCGGTTGGGGACATGCTCGCTTTGAGGTTTTGAAAGCAGATAACGGCGCGCGCCATGCGATAAAAACGGATACCTGCTTATTACCGGTTGGTGCAAGCAACAGTGCCTGTGCGTTTCATATTGATGAAGAAAGTGATGGTCAACCGTCACGTTACGCGACTGCCGATCAAGAAGACGATGGTGTTGTTATTAATCCGTATAACAACGAAGTCAATCAATCGTCAATGCCTGTGTTGATCACAGGTTACTTGGATAAAAATGGTCATGAGCAGCAAGTTAACAACCAAATTCTAATTAATGCATCAAAAGCCGGCTTTGTTTCTATTTGGTTAGATAAAAATCAAGACGGGAGCTGGCAAGGTTTTGAACGAAATCGCCGCTTTGTATCTGAGCAATTACTTGCTAGTCAGGCTGTGCACGCCGGTTCCAATCTAATCAGTGATCTACACCTTTCCGCCTATGATGTGCATGGCGAAAGTTGGTTGCGAGTACGTTATTCCACCGATGAAGAGACAATTTCTCAGCCTACTGGACCCGCGCCAGATGGTGAAGTGGAAGACTATCGAGTATGGATAGCAGCGCCTTCATTGGAAGTGGCAGGTTGTGAAGCTGGCTTGCAAAATGGTTCTTTTGAACACTTCTTTACGGAAAAAGAGCATAACGGCTGGGATACGCCAGAAAGTTCGGTTGCAGGTTGGTCGATTGAACAACTTGATCCGACACTCAACCCACAAGACTATCTTCCAGTTGAACCGCGCCGGAGCAATATTGAGTTTAACCGTTATGACTATTATGTGAAGCAACCTTCGTCGGATGGTAGCTACAATGTGGCGGAAATGAACGTTTATAACCCAACTATGATGTATCAAGACATTGTAACGAAACCGGGTGACAAAATTCGTTGGTCGTTTGATTACTCTAATCGTACCGTGCCAAATGATCGTAAAAATGATCAAATATCATTGCTGTTTGGCAGTCCTAATAGTCAGTTGGTTGAAGAGAAAGTTATTGATGGCCAAGATCAGTGGGTTAAATATGCCGGTGTTTACACTGTGCCTTCGGGTCAGCATGTCACTCGTATTGCCTTCCGCTCTAACCTCCCGAGTGTCGCGTCATCTGGCAACATTTTAGATAACGCCAAATTTGGTTGTGAAATTGGTTACGATTATGGTGATTTACCTAGCCGATATGGCCAATTAAATCAGGTTCGTTATGAGGTTGCTCCTCATCTGTATATTGGCGAAGAAGCACCTGATACCGAGGTAGCCGCGCAAATCTCTGAATCTGCCAGTGGTGATGATCAATCTGGATTTAATGATGAGCGTACTTTCGCAAGCCCTGTGATTCTGAAAAAGCAGCATCGAGTTGAAGTTACTGATCTGACAGTGGTCAACAACACGGGAAAACCCGCCAAACTCTATGCGTGGATTGATTTTAATCGTGATGGGGTGATGGAAAATAAAGAGCAAGCTGCACCACAAAACATTCCGTCAAAAGCAGGTATTCAAAGTGTTACCTTGACGTGGAATGGCATTAATCCCAACAAATGGACTGCGGAAGACTCATCGTTTATGCGGTTGGTTTTATCGCAAGGCTCGTCGTCGAGTAGCCAATATGGCGAGGTGGAAGATCATCTAGTTTATTTTACCGATGAAGATCTGATGCCTCAACCGGGACGCTGTGATGGCTTTATTCAGGTAAAGGAAGCGGGCAATCAAGGCCGTTATCAATACGCTAAATGGGTTGCAGATGGTGGTCAGTTAGCGATTGAAGATATCAACTCTGCGCTATCTACGGATGAAATCAAAGTGGTGGGGTTAAACCCAATCGATGGTCTCACTTATGGGGTTGGTTCTGATAGCCGTTATGGCTGTGCATCGGGCAGCCGATCTGGGTGTGAGGTGCACCTCTTTGTTGCCGATCAAAGTCGCAATCCAGCCGCCGAGTTTATTCATCTCGTCCCTTTGAGAGCGGCGCATGATGGGGTGATGATTGAGGATAAAAATGGCAATCGTTATACCTTCAGAGCAAATGAAGTCTTTGAAACCAAAAAAATGGCTGATAACAGCAATAGTCGCTTATCTCGACCGAATTCAGGGGATGTGAGTCTTGACGGCCGTTATCTTATTGTTGGCAGAGGTTCGTGGCACACGTTGGTGCGTATTGATTTAGCTACGGGGGTGTTTGACACCATTCCACTCGATATCCCAAGTAAGCAGAATACACCTTGGAGCGCTGACTTTGCTTTCAACCCGCAAAGTAATGATAGCCGCTACGTGTATGCTTTGTCGGCAACATTTAAGCATTTATATCGCATCGCCTTACAAGATATCTCTGCTGCTGAAAAAGCGGGTAGTTACATCAGTTTGCCATTAACGCTGGTGCTGAATTCTGATCATGGTGGCGCAGCTATTTGGCCGAAAAGTTACGATGGAAAACTTGGTGCGGGCGGGATAGGCATTAACAAAGGCGGTATTTTGTTTGCAATGGCCAATGGTGGACTCCATGACTTAAACCAAAATGGCAAATTGGATCAAGTTGAAATTGATACGCCAACCACGGCGCTGTACTCGGTTGACATCGCCAAACAACAAATTCGATTTGAACTGCGCGGGCTTGAGGAGTCAACCACCAGTAACGATGCCGGTGGCTGTGCGATTCACGCCGATTATGGCGATGTTCCGGAAGTCTTAGAAGGTGGCAATCCGGCTAGGCATTTAGGAACCAATGATGCATTGAGGTTAGGACATGCTTGGTCAGCCGATTTAGGCCCTGGTCATGATGTTTATGCGGCTTCAGACCTTTCAGATGACGGTGTAAAAATTAAAGATAAAGCGACAGGTAACGTGATTGATTTACGCAATGAATCACTGATCCCACAACGCAGTTACGCCGTGGAGGTGGATAAGCGTGGTGGAGGGCATGCTTCTGCTTGGATTAACTGGGGTAATGACAATCAATGGCGTCCGATGCGTTTAGAACAAGGTCTGACCGTGCCAAGTAATGCGGGCTCTCGTGGCTATATTCGTGTGCGCTATGCCAATCAACCGGTGAATAGCCCTTATGGCGAAGCACCTGCTGGGGAAGTGGAGGACCACAGCTTCACGATTGGTACGCCAATCAAAGGGATTAAAGTGACGGCACCAGGCTCTCCATTGACTTGTGAAGTCGCGGAGTATCGTATTGCATTGGATGTTGATGGCGGGCAACTGTCTGAAGATGTCAATGTGGAGGTCAGTTTTGAAAATGCGCCGAGTGCATGTTGGTTTGATGCTGCGCCTTTTGGACGAGGGCAAGCAAGTGGTCATAGTCGCTGTTCTGGCAACGGTAAAACGATCTTGTTTAGCAAAAATGGCAGCCTGACTCGTTCAATTTGGGTCGCGACGGATTCAGAGATGGGCCCGGTAACGTTGAATGCGAGTGCAACCAATGTAGGTCAAGACAGCGATTCTGCGCAGTTTAGTAAGACCGGCTTTAAGATCGTTCCAGTTCAAGCGCCACAATTTTACAAGGCAGGGGAAGAATTTAAGCTGCAACTGATGCGTAAAATCGCTTTGGAAGATGAGGCGCGTTGTGGCATTGATACTGATTATCAGGGTGACCAATCCTTTAAATTAAGCTACAACCAAGGCTTAGATCCTTTCCTTGGCAATCTCGTAATGCAAGGAAAGGCGCTAAATGCAGGTGGTGAAACAAGGACTATTTCATTTTCGAATGGGGTGAGTGAAGTTTTACCGGCGAGTTACTCAGAAGCAGGCTCTTTGAATATTGAGGCGAATTACCAGTTACCCGAAGGTTTGCCAAAAGCGGCCGATATCAGCTTAACAGTGAACCCTTATGCATTGGTGGTGAAGCGAAATTATCAAGCGACTAATAGTAAGCTTGAAAGCCAAGGACGCAATCAACCGTTTGTTTCCGCCGGTTCCCCATTTGTGGTTGAAGTCGCGGCGGTTGAAAAAGGGGGGGACGTTACCCGTAACTTCGCTACGGCACTCGCCAGTGGCGAAAAAGGGTTTAGTGACAAGGTGCTAGTGCCAAGTAGTCAAGCGGCGAGTACGGTGAGTTTAAGCTCGCCAAATGGGTTTAATCGAGTGTTTACCCAAGGCGTTTTAAGTAATCAATTTGAATACGATAATGTTGGTAGCATTGAAACTCGTTGGGCAGTAGATAGCTATCATGGGCAAACGGGTTTAAGCCAATTTTTGGATACGCAAAAAGCGCCTGAAACGTTGAAAAATCAGCGAGAAGTTGGCTATTTCTACCCACACTATTTGTCGCTTGCTAGTCACTATTCAGCGCCGATGACACACGATGGTCAGCCATGGACGTACTTTGGTAAACCGGATGTTGATGTTGCCGTTTCAGTGTTGGCAAAAAGCGCCAACAACAAGGTGCTTTCATTCTATGATGCGAGTAAATTAAGCGCGATAGAAAAGCCCCAGCTCGCGACGGTTAGTCTAGATTATGGCGATACTGCCGTGCCAAGTTGTCATCAACTTCTTTTGGTCGATGAAAGTAATCAACCTATGGATATTGATCAGCCTTGGTTACAAGGGCAATGGCAGTTAGCCAATCACGCTTATGCTTTTTATCGAGATGCTGGTTGTAAGCAACCACTTACTGATGTGACGTTACAGGCAAACGTTTCTAGCAATGTCGCGGGACGCTCAGTACCAGTTTATCATACCAGTGATCTCAATCATGATGTTGGTAGTGAACCGATTCCTCTTGGCGAGTCTATCGATGTGCGTTTTGGCCGTTTAGTGATTAAAAATACTGCAGGTCCGATCGAGCAATTATTGCCAATGGCAATTCGAGCCGAATACTGGCATGACAATCGCTTTGCGGTTAATGAATGGGATAAGTGGTCGCAAATCGGTTCTAGCGGTATAGCCTCCTTACCTAAGGTCACTGACATTGAGGTGCACCCTGCCCAAAACGGCGAAGCGACACCCACGATCCTTACCGGCTCGATGGAGGTTGGTGGCATTTCCAGCGGAACCATGACGACCTATATCGGTGGTGATGCACCGGGCTACGCCAAAGTACCATTGATGTTCAGTGAAGGGAGTGAAAAATGGTTGGGTTATTGTTGGCAAATTGATGGTAGTGCATCAAGCAGCGCACCAAGTGAATGTGGTAGTCAATCGAGTTATTGGCAAGCGCCGCAAGCAATGGCAACTTTTGGGGTGTCATCTGGATCGAACAACGTGATCTATTTTATGGAAAAATATCAGTAGTGAGTCATTACTCACGTTGAGAATAAGAGAGCAAAAGCCCCATAAAATGGGGCTTTTTTGTACGTCACATCGCCATTACTGCAGGGCATGATTGTGGCCACGAGTCAGATGGTCAAACGCTCAGATTAAGGGGCGAACGCACGGATGATGGTGGTGACAATCGTTGCGACTTTTTCCTCAAGCTCTTCATCTTTTGGTCGCGGTAAAATATCGAGCACCTGCGGCCAAAATAGTAATCCTTGGAATATGCTGACATAGACACTGGTAATGGTTTGCGCATCGATAGCGACCAATTGTCCACTGGCGAGTGCTTTTTCAAACCATGTGCTGACTGAGCGAGTCCGATAGAGGCGTTGGGTAACACTTTTGGCTAAATCCGGCTGACGGAAAAACTCCATGATGATGGTACGTGATAGAGCAATACCATAGATGTTATACATCACATCAATTTCACGCAGTGTGACTAATCTTAGTTGCTCTTCAAGCGGTGCGTTTGCATCAAAAGGATAGTCAATATTACGCACAACACTCTCCTGTATTTGAACCAGTACCTCTTCAAATAACAGCTCTTTGCTTTCGAAATGGCGATACAAAGTCCGCTTAGATACCTCTGCCGCTGTACAAACATTATTCATGTTGGCGGCTGAAAATCCATATTGAATGAACTCTTCTTTAGCAGCCTCAATGATGGCAAGTCTCTTTTGTTCTGAGCGGGTCATCTTGTTCCTCCCTAAGTGCGATGCGAGCAATGGCTTCAGTCTAACAATATGCATCTCAAAGGTAAACTTTTGAGTTTACTTTGCTTGCGAGCTCAAATAAAATCCAAAAATAAACTCGCGAGTTTACATTTACTGGCTCTAATTCAGAGCAGATGCAATCTTTGCCTCTTAGGAGAACAACGTGAAAAAAGCGCACAATACCGTCACTGCAGCCAAGTTTAAAACGCTCGCATTGGCGATTAGTATCTCTTTATCTGGTGTTATGTTGTCAGGCTGCGGTGCTGAAGCCGAAGTCGCAACGGTTAAGCCTTCGGTCAAACCGGCCTTAACGGAAACGATCACCGCTAGCCGTGGTGACAACCTGAGCTTTAATGGTGTTGTTCGCGCGGCTGAACGAGCGGATTTGTCGTTTCGTATTGGTGGCCGTTTGACAGACATTTTGGTTAAAGAAGGTGATCGCGTTACCCAAGGTCAGCTGTTAGCGCGTTTAGATTCTCGTGATGCAGAGATCGCATTGGCCTCTTCAAAGCTAGAGCTGAATAACGTTGAAGCAGAATATCAGCGTGCAAAAGCCATATATGAAAAGAGTAAAGCGATTTCAAAAAGTAGCTTAGATGAGTTAACCACTCGTTTTAACCTGGCTAAAAACCGTCGCGATGAAGCGCAACGTCAATTAGATTACACCCGCATTGAAGCACCATTTGATGGCATTATTGGCCGTAAGCTCGTCGATAATCATATGCAAATCCAAGCCAATACTCCGGCGTTCACTCTACATGATTTGAACGATATGGAAGTGGTGATCCACATCCCTGATAGCGTGATGCTTTCTGGCTTAAGCAGCACTAAAGCTCAAGCCGAAATTAGTGCTATTCCAAGTCAATTATTTGATTTGAATCTGCGTTCGTATGCCACTCAGGCGGACCCTATTTCACAAACTTACGCTGTGGTTTTAGGTTTTGAAAACCTTAACGGCTACCGCGTACTTCCAGGTATGACGGTGAAAGTGTTACCGGCGGAGCAAGACAATAATCTTGATAACCCTCTGATCACTCTACCAATCACCGCGGTCGTTCCAGATAATCAAGGTAAGCAGTTTGTTTGGCTGGTAGGCGCTGACAACAAGGTGAGTAAACGCTTTGTTGAAGTGGGGGCTTTAAGCCGCGATCGTGTGGTGATCAATAACCACTTAACATTGGGCGAAAAGGTTGTGATTGCGGGTGTCTCAAGCCTGCAAGATGGGATGGAAATCCGCCCGATGAGCAATGATAACCAAGGTAATAACGAGGCTCACTAATGAATATTGCTCGCTATACCATCGCCAAACGCACCAGTGTGTGGGTGATGATTGCCCTGATTTTATTGGGTGGTTACATCAGCTACTTAAAACTGGGCCGCTTTGAAGACCCGGAATTTGTGATTCGCCAAGCGGTCATTAACACGGCTTACTCTGGCGCTACGGCACAAGAGGTGTCTGATGAGGTAACGGACTTAATTGAAGGCGCGGTGCAATCGCTGCAAGAGCTCAAAGAAGTTAAATCCGTTTCTAAGCAGGGCATGTCGGAAGTCACGGTTGAGATCAAGCTGGAATTTGCCAAGAGCTCTGCTGAACTGCAACAAGTTTGGGATAAGCTAAGACGCAAAATTGCCGATGTGCAGCGTCAGTTACCTCCAGGTGCAGGGCCATCAATTGTTAATGACGACTTCTCCGATGTTTACGCGTTGTTCTTTGCGGTAACCGGAGAGGGTTACAGTGACAAGCAGCTGCAAGATTATGTTGATGGCTTGCGCCGCCAACTCGTGCTTGTGCCGGGGGTGGCGAAAACTGCTACATTGGCTGAACGTCAAGAAACGATCTTTGTTGAGATCTCAAGTGAACGCTTAGCCAAATTTGGTGTTTCAGCGCAGCAAGTGTTCCAAGTATTGCAAAAGCAAAATTTGGTGACCGTTGCGGGTGCGATTGAAACCACCGACATGCGTATTCCGGTGATTCCTGATTCAAACATTCGTTCGTTTGATGATCTGCGCAATTTGCAAGTGGGCGTTGGCCAAGGTAATACAGTGATGCGCTTGGGCGACATCGCAACGGTGACCCGTGGCTATCAAGAGCCTGCTAGCATGTTGATGCGCTACAACGGTGAGCGTGCGGTTGGTTTTGGTATCTCCAATGTCACTGGCGGTAACGTAGTGGATATGGGCGATGCGGTTAAAGTGCGCCTTGCTGAACTTGATGACCAACGTCCTCTTGGTATGGAATTGCATGTCATCTCGATGCAGTCTGATTCTGTTCGCGCTTCGGTGGCGAACTTTATCGATAACTTAATTGCGGCGGTTGCGATTGTATTTTTAGTGTTGCTGCTGTTTATGGGCGTTCGCTCTGGTGTGATCATCGGCTTTGTTCTTTTACTGACAGTCGCGGCAACGCTGTGCATCATGTTCATCGAAGATATTGCCATGCAGCGAATCTCTCTGGGAGCACTGATCATTGCGCTCGGCATGCTGGTGGACAATGCGATTGTGGTGACTGATGGTATTTTGGTGCGTTTGCAACAAAATCCAGAAGAAGACAAAGAAACCATAGTGTCCGAAGTCGTTGATGCCACCAAATGGCCACTGCTTGGCGGTACGGTTGTGGGTATCTGTGCGTTTAGTGCCATTGGTTTGTCACCGTCTGATATGGGTGAATATGCGGGTTCGTTATTTTGGGTCATTCTCTACTCGATGTTCTTGAGTTGGGTGTTTGCCGTCACGATTACCCCGATGCTTTGTTTTGACTTTTTGAAGGTGAAAGCCAACAAAGGTGAAGTGAAGGTTGGCCGCATGATGGCGATGTACAAAGTCTTGTTGGCTTGGGTACTGAGACATCGTCTAGCGAGTCTGATGATGCTATTTGGCTTGATGGCTGCGGCAGTATATAGCTTAAAATACGTACCACCTGGTTTTATGCCTGACTCGCAGCGTCCGCAATTTGTGGTTGATGTTTATTTGCCACAAGGGTCGGATATCAGTCGTGTTGAGCGCATGATTGCCAATATTGAGCAAGATGTAAAAGCCAAAGAAGGGGTGACCAACATTGCCAGCTTTATTGGTGGGGGCGGTTTACGTTTCATGCTGACTTACTCTCCAGAAGCGCGCAATACGAGTTATGGTCAGCTGTTGATTGACATCGACGACTACAAAAAAATCGCACCATTACTGGTTGAGTTGCAAGATGAGCTAGCCGTGAAATACCCAGATGCGTCGATCAAAGTGTGGAAATTCATGCTCGGTCGCGGGGGGGGTAAAAAAATTGAGGCGGCGTTCAAAGGCCCAGACAGTCACGTGTTGCGCCAATTAGCTGAGCAGGCTAAAGCGGTCATGCAAGCCGATAACAATTTGATTGCGGTACAAGATGATTGGCGTCAACAAGTACCAGTGCTTCGTCCTGTTTATTCGGCAGAAAAAGCACAGCGCTTCGGTTTAACTACGCAAGAGATTAACCAAGCGATTGCACAGACGTTGTCAGGCCGTAATGTCGGTGTTTACCGTGAAGGGGATGACCTGATCCCTATCGTGGTGCGTTCACCTTTGAATGAACGTAACCACCAACGTGCGGTTGAAAATACCGAAGTGTATAGCGCAACCGTTGGTGGCTACATTCCGGTTAGCCAATTGGTCGATTCCGTCGATGTGGCGTGGCAAGATGCGATTTTACGTCGTGTAAACCGCACTCCTACAATTATGGTGCAAGCAGATCCGGCTCCGGGCGTTCTAACGTCAGATGCCTTTAACACGGTGCGCAGCCAGATTGAAGCGATCGAATTACCAGCAGGTTATGAGTTGGTTTGGTACGGAGAATACAAGGCATCAAAAGATGCTAATGAAGGCTTGGCGATTTCTGCTCCTTACGGTTTTGCGGCGATGATTTTGTCAGTGATCTTTATGTTCAATGCTGTGCGTCAGCCTTTGGTTATTTGGCTAACTGCACCGTTAGCGGTGATTGGCGTAACGGTTGGATTGATAGTATTCCAGACGCCATTTGAGTTTATGGCCATTCTAGGCTTCTTGAGCCTCATCGGCATGATGGTGAAAAATGCCATCGTACTGGTGGACCAAGCTGATGTGGAAATTGCTCAGGGTAAAGCGGCTTACTTTGCGATTATTGATGCCGCAACCAGCCGCGCTCGACCGGTGCTATTGGGCGCATTGACCACGATTCTCGGCGTCGCGCCATTGCTGATTGACCCGTTCTTTAAGAGTATGGCGGTGACCATCATGTTCGGTTTGTTGTTTGCAACCATTCTGACCTTGATTGTTATTCCACTATTCTATGCGTTGTTCTTTAGAGTGAAAGTTGAGCAAGAATAAAACGTATTGAACTGCTCATTGATTGAGAAACAAAAAGCCATCGCAATTGCGATGGCTTTTTATTAGTCGTGGGCACTCGGCAGCTTAGGCGAAATTAGTGATTTTTAATCAGAGAAATAGTGCCGATGTAACAGCTAGAAAGATACTCACCGTAGCCATTACAGTGTGCGTTAAGCTTGGGGAGTTGGTTTTCTTGCAGTTCAATTGCTTTACTAGAACAGTCCTCTTGGCACTCTGCACCGCTGCCGAATAAACGCGCATTGCAACTGTTGCGGCTTTTTTGATCAACTAACATCCAGAAAAATGGATAAAAATAGAGTGTTCAGAGTTATTTATACGAGCTTTATATCGAGTAAAGTAGGCTGGAGCAGAAAGGTGTTTTTGGTGGCGAGAGCCGTAAAGCTTTTAGACGATACTCCCGGCGTAATGATTTGGGAGTATCGCTTTTTCAATTCCTTGAAAGGCTGGTTACAAAACCCAAGAAAGGCTTAGTAACAAAACTACTGCCGAAGTCGCGAGGAACATCGCGGTAAGCGTTAAGATTTCAGCAAAAGTTGAAATTTGTTGCTTACTGCTATTATCGACTTGGGTAGTTTCTTCAGTGTCCAACATTGATTGAGGTGCTGAGTTCATTTTTCACAACCTTATGTAATCATGTTTCAAAAGACAGGTTGAATTCTATCAATTATGTGATCTTCGTCAAACTATTTTGGTAATTTAATTACAAAATATTTTTATCAAACAAGGCCTAAGAGAAATGATTGGCTGACTTGCTAACGTTGATTCGTACGGCCAGCCCGGTGTCGGTTGTACACGAGATGGCTATTTGACTAGTGCACTTAGCTGGCTGAGGAAAGCGGCTTTATTGTGTTCTTGTTCATAATTTAGCTGATATGTGTTGTGAAAGCCGATCGACAATTCCACGCCGTGTCCCTTTAAGTAGACGTTATAGCCGTCATAGTCGGAAAAGGCTTCTATGCCTTGGTAGCGTCTACCTAACTCTGTTGGAATTCCGTTACGCATAACACATTCATACGCCAGTAAAACGGTGTTGGGGTCGAGATCGTTTTTCATCGTACTCTCCTTCCATCGTGGTTTCGCGGTGGAATCAGGATTTGCCGAGTTCTCTATTTAGTATGGTTAACGAGTACTTAATCTGCCAGTGAAGGGTAGGGCTGCAGTTACGAGTATAAGTGAGAGATGACACTTCAGGCTGTGGGAAATTTAGAAACAAAAAAGCCCCCATCTCTGGAGGCTTTTTAATGACTCAATTCAATAGTGAATTAGGCAATAATTATTTGTTCACTTGGTCAGCTTGATCCGCTTGGATAGCCGTTAGAGCTACAGTGTACACGATATCGTCTACTAGAGCGCCACGAGACAAGTCATTTACTGGCTTGCGCATACCTTGAAGCATTGGACCGATAGAAACTAGGTCAGCAGAACGTTGTACAGCTTTGTAAGTCGTGTTACCAGTGTTTAGGTCTGGGAATACGAATACAGTTGCTTTACCCGCTACTGGAGAGTTTGGTGCTTTAGAAGCAGCAACGTTTTCCATGATAGCAGCGTCGTACTGTAGAGGACCGTCGATGATTAGATCAGGACGTTTCTCTTGAGCTAGTTTGGTTGCTTCACGTACTTTATCAACGTCTGCACCCTTACCAGATTCACCAGTAGAGTAAGAGATCATTGCTACGCGTGGTTCGATACCAAATGCCGCTGCAGAGTCAGCAGATTGGATAGCGATTTCAGCAAGCTGTTCAGCAGTTGGATCTGGGTTGATCGCACAGTCACCGTAAACCAATACTTGGTCAGGTAGTAGCATGAAGAACACAGAAGATACGATAGACGCATCTGGCGCTGTTTTGATGATTTGGAACGGAGGAACGATAGTGTTTGCAGTGGTATGAACCGCACCAGAAACTAGACCGTCAACTTCGTTGTTCTCAAGCATCATTGTGCCTAGGAATACTGAATCTTGTAGCTTCTCACGAGCAACAACTTCAGTCATGCCTTTCGCGCCACGTAGCTCAACTAGACGAGCAACATAGTTTTCACGAACTGCATCTGAATCGATGATTGTTACGCCAGCACCTAGTTCAACGCCTTGTTGCGCAGCAACGCGACGGATTTCTTCAGGGTTACCTAGCAGCACACATTCTGCGATACCGCGCTCAGCACAGATTGCAGCAGCTTTCACTGTACGTGGCTCGTCACCTTCAGGAAGAACGATACGCTTACCTGCTTTACGAGCGAACTCAGTAAGTTGGTAACGGAATGCTGGTGGGCTTAGACGACGAGACTTTTGCGTGCCTTCAGTCATAGACTCAATCAAGTTGCCGTCGATGTGACCTGCAACGTGATCGTTGATGAACTCGATACGCTCTTTATCGTCTGCTGGAACTTCAATGCTGAAGCTTTGTAGGTTCAGCGAAGTCTGCCAAGTGTTACCTTGTGCTTTGAAGATCGGCAGGCCAGTATCGAATGCAGGCTTACATAGACCTTCAATTTCTTGAGGGATGTCGTAACCGCCAGTCAATAGGATTGCGCCGATTTCTACGCCGTTCATTGCTGCTAGTGCCGCTGCAACGATAACGTCAGGACGGTCAGCAGAAGTAACAAGTAGAGAACCTGGTTTAAAGTGCTCAATCATGTTTGGTAGTGAACGTGCACAGAACGTGATGCTCTTGATGCGACGAGTGTTGATATCACCAGCGTTGATGATGTCAGCATTCAGGTGTTGAGCCATATCGATCGCGCGAGTTGCGATTAGATCGATTGACCAAGGCACACAACCAAGTACACGAATTGGAGAAGTGTTGAAGATCTCCATCACTTTCATTTGGTTGGTTTGTGCGCTGTCTGCATCGTCAAACATTTCTGATAGATCTGGACGAGTACGGCCAGCTTCATCAACAGGTGCGTTTAGCTTGTTGATGATAACGCCAGAGATGTTTTTGTTCTTAGTACCGCCGAAGTTAGAACATGCTACTTCGATACGCTCTTTAAGTTGCGCAGGGTTATCAAGACCAGGAGTTGCAACCAATACGATTTCAGCACCAAGTGTTGCCGCGATTTCTGCGTTCACTTGGTTAGCGAATGGATGCTTACGAGTTGGTACTAGACCTTCGATTAATGTTACGTCCGCATCTTTGTTGATTTGGTTGTAACGTTCTACGATAGTTTCTAGTAGCTCGTCCATGTTGTCGTTACCGATTAGGCTTTCAGCAACAGACATTTGCATTGGAGTGCCGATCTGCATATCGCTGTTTGCGCCAACGATAGTAGAAGTTAGATCAGGCTGATCGCCGCCAGAACGTGGCTGAGCGATAGGCTTATAGAAAGAAACTTTAACGCCCTTGCGCTCCATAGTGCGAAGAACACCCATGCTAACACTAGTAAGACCAACACCAGCGCTAGTAGGGATAAGCATAATAGTACGAGACATCGACTAATTACCTTACATTATTGGATTAAAAGCTCAATTACGTATTCCATGAAATCTCATGGAATAGGAGTTGAGCCCCTAAATTTCTATTTATAGAAAAAACTGGCCAGCCCGAAGGCTAGCCAGTTGAGTCAATTACAGACCTGCTAGACGTGCAGTGTCTTCAGCGATAACTAGCTCTTCGTTAGTAGAGATAACCATTGCTGGGATGCGGCTGTTTGCAGTAGTGATAGTACCTTCACCACCGAAACGTGCTTTAAGGTTTGCTTCGCTGTCTACTTCGATACCGAAGATAGCTAGACGGTTAAGAACCATTTCACGGATTGGGCCAGAGTTCTCGCCGATACCGCCAGTGAAAGTGATTGCGTCTAGACGACCTTCTAGAGAAGCAGTGTAACCCGCTACGTATTTAGCTAGACGGTGACAGAACACGTCCATTGCGCGAGTTGCTTCTTCTTTCTCACCGTAGTTGTCTTCAACGAAACGACAGTCTGAAGTCACTTCAGTTAGACCTTGTAGGCCAGACTCTTTAGTTAGCATGTTGTTGATTTGCTCAACAGAGTAACCTAGTGCGTCGTGTAGGTGGAAGATGATCGCAGGGTCGATATCGCCACAACGAGTACCCATTACTAGACCTTCAAGAGGAGTTAGACCCATAGAAGTATCTACAGATTGACCGTTCTTGATTGCACATACAGATGCGCCGTTACCTAGGTGACAGTTGATGATGTTAACTTCTTCAACTGGCTTGTTTAGTAGGCCTGCAACTTCACGAGTGATGAATAGGTGTGAAGTACCGTGCATGCCGTAACGACGGATACCGTGCTCTTTGTATAGGTTGTATGGAAGAGCGTATAGGTAAGACTCTTCAGGCATAGTTTGGTGGAACGCAGTGTCGAATACAGCAACGTTTTGTAGCTCAGGGAAGTTGTGTTTAGCAGCTTCGATACCGATAAGGTGAGCAGGGTTGTGAAGAGGTGCAAAAGTTGCAGCGTCTTGGATGCCCTTAAGAACTTGATCACAAATAAGTGCTGATTGAGTGAACTGCTCGCCACCGTGAACGATACGGTGACCGATCGCGCCTAGGTTAGCTTTAAGCTCTGGCTTAGAAGCAAGAATAGTTTCTACCATGAAAGATAGTGCTTCTTCGTGTGCTGCGCCTGCGCCTAGTTGAGCTTCGTGCTTGCCATCAAGTTTCCACTTCATACGAGCTTCTGGAAGACCTAGACACTCAGCAAGACCTGTTAGGTGCTCAGCACCAGTCTCTGCATCAACAATTGCAAACTTAAGAGAAGAACTACCGCAGTTTAAAACTAAAACTAGCTTTGACATGTATGACTACCTGTTAATCGTCTGATAAAAATCAGTTAGGATGAAATTTAACCACAAGAATAGTCGAGTCTAGTATAACTGCGTACCATTCTTGCTTAAAAAGCGCTTAAATCCATGTATAAAAAGAGGTCGCTTTACCATGAAAGCAACTTGTGCAATCCTTGCAGATATCTCTCAACGTTGCCTAAATTGTAAATAAGAGCAACAATGAGATTGAGGGCATGCCAAGGATAGCGATAATAGACAAATATAACAAAAAAAATTTGAAAGAATATTAACTTTCGTCAATTTTTTACGCGTTTAGTTGAAAGTTTCAACTTATTTTGAAGTTAAGTGCCTTGTACCGGAAGTGAGAGAGTAATATGAATAATAAAGTCGGTCTCGTTCACAGCTTACGTGATGGTCAAAAGTACATGGATACTTGGCCTGTGCGCAAAGAACTCGCGCCACTGTTTCCAGAGCAGCGCATTATAAAGGCAACACGTTTTGGTATGAAGGTAATGCCAGCCGTTGCAGCGATTAGTGTACTTACGCAAATGGTCTTTACCAATCACCAAGCACTACCGCAAGCAGTGATCGTGGCTCTGTTCGCGATCAGTATGCCGATTCAAGGCATGTGGTGGTTAGGCAATCGTGCCAATACGCAATTGCCGCCTTCATTGGCTGGGTGGTATCGTGAGTTGCACCAAAAAATTATTGAAAGTGGTTATGCTCTAGAACCACTTAAAGCGAAGCCTCGTTATAAAGAGTTGGCTCGCATTCTAAATCGCGCGTTTCGTCATTTAGATAAAACGTCACTTGAGCGTTGGTTCTAAAAACCGAGCTTTAGAAACACAGCGTTTCGCTTCGTCTCACGTCGAGGGACAAGATCGCTTGGGGATTCGGCAAGGCGGTTGACGATATTTAACTAACAAACGATATTCCGATTAGTGGTCATATAGGTCGTTATACGAACAAAAAGGGTTGGCATTGCGCCAACCCTTTGTCTTTTTAGTCGTTAATGTTTATTGGCCAGTGTTTAGCGGCCAACGTTGAGAAGTCTTACACTCTCGACTCTCTGATCTCTTTTCTCGACTCTTTCACCTCTTTTCTCCAAGCGAAGTGCTCTCACTTCTATTGCCGCTTCTTGATGCTCTTAAATCAGTTAAACATCTCAATCGCTTTCTCTGGCTCAATGAATTCAAGGTTAAATGCTTCTGCCACTTCTTTGCAGGTCACTTTTCCGTGGATTACGTTCAAGCCTTCTAAGAAGCCTTTATCTTCGAGCAGTGCTTGGCGATAGCCTTTATTGGCCAGTTTGACTATATAAGGAAGCGTGGCGTTGTTGAGGGCAAAGGTTGAAGTGCGAGCCACTGCGCCTGGCATGTTGGCGACGCAGTAATGAACCACATCATCGACAATATATGTTGGGTCTGCATGGGTCGTTGCATGTGAGGTTTCAAAGCAGCCACCTTGGTCGATGGCGACATCGACAACCGCCGCACCGGGCTTCATTTTTTTGATATGCGCTTTAGTGACTAATTTGGGAGCGGCGGCGCCGGGGATTAATACCGCACCAATAACAAGATCGGCTGCGACAACGTGTTTTTCGATGGCGTCTTCAGTCGAATACACCATTTTTGCCCTTCCTTGGAACTCTTCGTCTAATTTGCGAAGCGCATCAATGTTTCGATCGAGAATCGTTACATCGGCACGCAGGCCGACGGCCATACGAGCAGCGTTGGCACCGACTACACCCCCACCTATTACTACGATTTTGGCTGGTTCCACTCCAGGAACACCGCCAAGTAATAATCCACTGCCGCCATGGGATTTTTCCAGAGTTTGGGCGCCTGCTTGTATCGACATGCGTCCTGCGACTTCCGACATTGGTGCAAGTAGTGGCAAGCGACCCATATTATCTGTTACAGTCTCATATGCTATACAGACGGCTTTACTCTTGATTAGCTCATCAGTTTGTGGAAAATCTGGGGCTAGGTGTAGATAAGTAAATAATATCTGCCCCTCGCGGAGCATTGAACGCTCGGAAGCTTGAGGTTCTTTTACCTTAACAATCATTTCTGCTGTCGAAAAAACGTCAGCAGCAGTAGGAAGAATGGATGCGCCTACAGCGATGTAATCATCGTCTGAGAATCCGATGCCAGATCCGGCTAGGGTTTCAACAAAAACTTGGTGACCTTGAGACACTAGCTCGCGGACGCTGGCTGGAATCATGCCGACGCGATATTCGTGGTTCTTGATTTCCTTTGGTACGCCAATGATCATCCTGACTCCTCATTTTTTTTTGGTTGTAATAACTGTGTGTAGGGTAGTATTGTCGAATTAATATCTAGTATAAGAGCAAATGTTTAACATTTGATACTAAATATTAAAAAGATGTAGTATATATTTTTGCAAGGAAGTAATAAGGTGGAATAAAAAATGGCAGACAACAATAAGAAGCCGTCCAAGGATCTAGACCGTATCGATCGCAACATTCTTAATGAATTGCAGAAAGATGGTCGAATTTCAAACGTAGAGTTATCAAAGCGTGTGGGCTTGTCACCAACACCATGTTTAGAACGTGTTCGTCGTCTCGAACGCCAAGGATACATCACGGGTTACACTGCGCTACTTAACCCTCAGTATCTTGATGCGTCTCTATTGGTGTTTGTTGAAATCACGTTAAATCGTGGTGCGCCAGATGTGTTTGAACAGTTTAATACCGCAGTACAGAAACTGGATGACATTCAAGAGTGCCACCTAGTATCAGGTGATTTTGACTATCTATTAAAAACGCGAGTTGCTGATATGGGTGCATATCGTAAGCTGCTTGGCGACACATTACTGCGTTTACCGGGTGTGAATGACACACGTACTTACGTAGTAATGGAAGAAGTAAAACAAACTAACCAACTAGTGATCAAAACCCGCTAATTTTGTTTATCAGTGGATAAGGGCCACCCAACAAAGTTTGATTAATAGACGATATGCGTCATTAATTAGTGTCTTTTTTGGTCAGTGTCCACAATTGTTATGCACGTAGAGTGACAGAGGTGGAATACCTTTCGATATTCTGACGTTAGACAATTGGGTTTTTAGCTTCGATATGGTTAAATCTATAGTCCGAGTAGCTTTGCTGCTCGGGCTATTTTTTTCCTAATAAAGATAAGTAAGTTATGTTCAAAAAGAACAGCAGTAAAGTCGAAACAATTATAAAAACCGGGGAAGAGCCTCAGTCTACCCGTTTGTCGGGGCCTGATCGCCTGAAAGAGTGCAGCCTTATTGTCGCTGTACTCGCGTCTATTCTGCTCTATGTTGCTCTGTTAACCTTTAGCCCTGCCGATCCATCATGGTCACAAACGGCGTGGGGAGGGGATATCGCCAATGCCGGAGGCATGTTAGGTGCATGGTTTGCAGACACACTGTTTTTCTCCTTTGGATCATTAGCTTACACCATCCCATTATTAATCGTCGTGACGGCTTGGGTGTGCCTACGCAAGCGTGATGAAGATGACCCTCTTGATTTGATGCTGTGGGGCACGCGTTTTCTTGGCTTTACCATTCTGGTACTTACCAGCTGTGCGCTGGCAGATATCAACTTTGATGATATCTGGTATTTCTCTTCAGGTGGTGTGATTGGCGATGTTCTGACGAGTATTGCGCTGCCAACCCTAAATGCTTTGGGCACGACGTTAGTATTGCTGTTCTTGTGGGGAGCAGGGTTTACGCTGTTAACGGGTATTTCTTGGTTAACTATCGTTGATTGGCTTGGGCATTCAGCGATTAAGGCGTTTACACGTCTATTTAATCGCGTTCGCGGCGAACAAGATGAAGTCATGGAGCCACAACTAAAGCAAGTTGATGACTTCGATTCTGTACCGGTTAAGCCAAGTGCTCAAGTAGACGTGCAAGAGAGCCAAGAGCCGCCACGTCGTTACAACATTCATATGCCAGAGGCAGCAATAGCAGCGGCGACGAGCCAAGCAGTCGCTCAAGCGCCTTCTACGCAACAAGAGAGTGAGTTGGCTCAGCCAGCAACAATAGCGGCTGAAGCGCCGATTGAGACCTACCAGACCATACCTGAGCCTGTTGAAGTGGTTGATGTGCCGCAACAAAGCGTGTTTAACCAGCAAACGACGCCATACCATGCCAATAACGTTACTGCGGATGAAACCTCGCAAATTGAGCGAACTCGTCAGTTAGGAGCGACGATTGAGCAATTGGAACAAGACGCGACTCAAGCCGATGATATGGCGGATCAGTTCATCCCGCCTTGGCAGCAAGATGTTGCTATTGCTCCTGAAACGGCGGCGGCTATTGCGAGCACTGCGGCTCTGCAGTACGCAGAAAATAATCAAGTGGAAATTAGCCCAGCTACGAGTGAGGTTTTTGACAGTTCTCGATTAGAGAATTCGTCATTAGGCCAAACGTCATTAGAAGATAGCCCACTGCCAAACGAAGCGCCTTGGCAACAAGTTGAAACCGCAGCCACGCCTGAGATTAATCAAACTCAGTTGGATGATATTACGCAAAATGTTGAGGTTAGTTCGAGCCACATCGAGCCAACGATTAGTTCATTTGACGTTGCAGAGCCGATTGAAGACGCTCAAGTTTCTCCGGTCATGTCTATCGATGAATCTGCGATCCCTGAAGCGGAAACCCAAGATCAAGACGTTTCAGCATTCCAGTCTATTGTGGCGGATGCACAAGCAAAAGTGGTGGCGAAACAAAATCCATTCTTGGTTCAGCAAGATTTGAATTTACCTAAACCAACGGAACCGTTGCCGACATTGGAGCTGCTGTACCATCCGGAAAAACGTGAAAACTTTATCGATCGTGAAGCGCTAGAAGGCATTGCTCGTTTGGTTGAGTCCAAATTGGCTGATTATAAAATCCAAGCGACCGTGGTGGATATTTTCCCTGGTCCCGTGATCACCCGTTTTGAGCTTGATTTAGCCCCGGGTGTCAAAGTAAGCCGTATTTCCAGCCTCTCAATGGATTTAGCTCGTTCGTTGTCTGCGATGGCGGTGCGTGTGGTTGAAGTGATCCCAGGCAAGCCTTATGTCGGCCTAGAGTTGCCTAATATGAGCCGTCAAACCGTATTCTTCTCTGATGTGGTAGGTAGCCAAACCTTTATCGATGCAAAATCACCAACCACAGTTGTGCTAGGTCAAGATATTGCCGGTGAAGCGGTTATTGCCGATATAGCTAAAATGCCACACGTTTTGGTGGCCGGTACGACAGGTTCAGGTAAGTCAGTGGGTGTGAACGTGATGATCTTGAGTATGCTCTACAAAGCATCACCAGAAGATCTACGCTTTATCATGATTGACCCGAAAATGCTGGAGCTTTCAATTTACGAAGGTATTCCACATCTACTCTCTGAAGTCGTAACTGATATGAAAGATGCGTCCAACGCACTGCGTTGGTGTGTAGGGGAAATGGAACGTCGTTATAAGCTGATGTCGGCACTAGGTGTACGTAATATCAAAGGCTTCAATGACAAGCTGAAAATGGCGGCTGATGCTGGTCACCCAATCCATGACCCATTGTGGAAACCGGGCGATAGTATGGATGAAGAAGCGCCATTGCTAGAAAAACTGCCTTACATCGTGGTTGTGGTCGATGAATTTGCCGACCTTATAATGGTCGTGGGTAAGAAAGTTGAAGAACTGATTGCTCGTTTGGCGCAAAAAGCCCGTGCGGCAGGTGTTCACTTGATTTTGGCCACTCAGCGTCCTTCGGTGGATGTGATTACTGGTCTGATTAAAGCCAACATACCAACTCGTATTGCCTTTACCGTTTCAACCAAAACGGACTCGCGCACGATTCTTGATCAAGGTGGCGCGGAATCGTTGTTGGGTATGGGTGACATGCTCTACCTAGCGCCAGGCTCAAGCCATACTGAACGTGTGCATGGCGCCTTTGCTTCAGATGATGACGTGCATGCGGTCGTCAACAACTGGAAGGCGCGTGGTAAGCCTAATTACATTGAAGAGATCATTAGCGGCGAGCAAGGGCCTGAAAGCCTACTGCCGGGTGAATCGATGGAAGCGGATGAAGATACCGATCCATTGTTTGACCAAGTGGTTGAGCACGTAGTGCAGTCTCGTCGTGGTTCGGTTTCAGGTGTGCAACGCCGCTTTAAGATAGGTTATAACCGTGCGGCACGTATTGTGGAGCAACTTGAAGCGCAAGGCATCGTGAGTGCTCCAGGCCACAACGGCAACCGAGAAGTCTTAGCACCAGCGCCAGGGCGTGACATGAACTAGCAAGAAGCCGGCGAAAACCGGCTTCTTAACTATCGTTTGTAAAAACGTGGTCGAGAGTTAAAGCCTTCGATAGCAAAAGTCCCGAGAGCAGAAGCGCAGGTCATTCCTGCGCTTTTTTATAGGTGTAAAAAAGGGCTGGCATATCGCCAACCCTATCAGTCATAGCAGACCGTTAATCTCGATTCTCGAAGTGCAGCTTTCTTGCTTCTGCTCTTCGCCTCTCGATTCTCAAAGCAAAGCGTTCTAGCTCTTGCTCTTCGCCTCTCGATTCTCGAAGCGCAGCTTTCTTGCTTTTGCTCTTCGCCTCTCGCTTCTCAACTCTTAAAGCTCTTTGCTCTTAGCAAACTGCGCAATCACGATAAACGCTAATGCCACCAGATTACCCGCAAAGATCACCACTAGCCATTGTGGCATCGAAAGCGTTAGGAACTGCCATACCACTTCGGCGCAATCACCGTACGCTTCAAACATGCCCGGAATCCATTTGTTCAGCGGAGCCCAACTAGGGAAGGTAACGAACAGATCGCAGGTAGCAAAAGGTGATGGGTTGAACTGATAGTCAACGTGCTGAAGAGCAAGTTCTAAGCCCTTGTAAGCGCTCGCTCCCCATGCAGCAAGGCCAAGCCAACGAACCCAAAGGTTCTGCGGTGCAATTAACCCAATAATGGCAGCGCCACCAATCCCCATCATTGCAACACGCTCGTAAATACACATAACACATGGGGCTAAATTCATTACGTGCTGGAAGTAGAGTGCACAGGCTTCAAAGATAACAATAAAGAAAAGTAAAAGAGACCATGACAGTCGCCCTTGAGAGAATGTTTTGAGTGTGGATAAAAAATTCACGAGTAATGTCCTTTACAGAAATAAAAAAGCTCTGAATACTCAGAGCTTTTTAACGTGTAACAGTTCCCTAATCAAGGGAAATTTAATGACCGCCTGACACTGCAGCGCTCACTTCACCCACGTGTTGAGTGATCCAATCCGCATCGTAGAACCAAGCAGTAGCCGGTTCAAGGAAGAACACGATACCTGCAAGACCGACAAGCGCAAGCACGATGGTGTATGGCAGAGCCATGATAACCATGCGACCGTACGAAAGACGAATTAATGGAGCAAGTGCTGATGTAAGTAGGAATAGGAACGCAGCTTGACCGTTTGGTGTTGCAACAGAAGGTAGGTTAGTACCCGTGTTAATCGCAACTGCTAGCAGGTCAAATTGATCACGAGTGATTTGGCCATCAATCAGGGCTGATTTCACTTCGTTGATGTAAACTGTACCTACGAATACGTTGTCCGATACCATCGATAGCAGACCGTTAGCGACGTAGAATAGCGCTAACTGAGTGCCTTTATCTTCAACCGCAAGTACCGCATCGATAACTGGCTTAAATAGCTCTTGGTCAATGATAACCGCAACAACCGCGAAGAAAACAGCCAATAGAGCCGTAAAAGGTAGCGCTTCTTCAAACGCTTTACCCATAGAGTGCTCTTCAATTACACCGGTAAATGCTGTTGCAAGAATGATGACTGACAGACCGATCAGGCCAACAGCAGCAACGTGCAGTGCAAGGCCAACGATTAACCAAACTGCGATAGCACCTTGAATCCAAAGTTTTGCCACATCTTGGTTAGTACGAGTCTTACGCTCTTCGTTGTCAAAATCGACTAGGATTTGGCGCACGCTATCAGGCAATTCTACACCGTAGCCGAATACTTTGAACTTCTCTACTAGCGCACAAGTTAGCATGCCACAGAAAAATACAGGGATAGTCACCGGAGCCATGCGGATCAAGAATTCCGCAAATAGCCAGTCAGCTTGGTCAGCAATAATTAAGTTCTGAGGTTCGCCTACCATGGTCATTACGCCACCTAGCGCAGTACCAACACCCGCATGCATAAGCAGTGAACGAAGGAACGCACGGTAGTTCTCAAGGTCATCACGAGTTAGCTCAGTAATGGTTTCGTCTTGAGTATGGTCATGGTCACCGATAAGGTTACCTGATGCCACTTTGTGGTAAATAGAGTAGAAACCAACCGCCACACTGATAACAACCGCAATAACGGTCAGTGCGTCAAGGAAAGCAGAAAGGAATGCAGCGGCAAAACAGAAGGCCATTGACAGCAATACTTTCGAGCGAATCCCAAGCAATAATTTGGTAAAGATAAACAGCAGCAGCTGTTTCATGAAGTAAATGCCAGCAACCATGAAGACAAGTAGCAGCAGAACTTCAATATTGGCAACCAGTTCATGTTTAACTTGATCGGCACTCGTCATTCCAATGGCGACGGCTTCAATCGCCAGCAAACCACCTGGTTGAAGAGGGTAGCACTTCAATGCCATTGCAAGAGTAAAAATAAACTCTGCAACTAATAGCCAACCTGCTACGAACGGATCGATGAAAAAGAATACGATCGGGTTGATAATAAGAAATGAGAAAATGGCAACTTTGTACCAATCAGGGGCTTTACCAAGAAAGTTCTTAATAAACGCATTTCCGAGTGACATCGGCATGATTCAATTACTCTTATATGTTGTTACAAATAGACACTGCGCACGCTTGAATTCACGTGATCGGTAAACTGATGGCATACCGATGAAACAGCGACTTAGAAAAACAACACTCCGAAAACTGTCATGTGGCCTTGCCAAGTCACTCCCTGAGAAAGACAAGCACTTTTAACTTCGGTCGTCACTCTACTCTTCACCGTTATTTAGTCAATCATTATGTTTATATTGACAAAATACATGGCTACTAATTGTAAAAAACGCGAGCGAAGTGGCGTAAGGCTACCATACGAGTTGTGATAAATTCTGTTTGCTGTCTCACGTCGTGCGAAAGCGAAGAATATGACGTTCTATTGAAGGGAAATAACCCTTAATAGTGCTGGGTTTTTGCGTTTTTGCAAAATAAGATTTAATAGTAATGTCTTTGTTTACGGGTGTTTCAGCTATTTTAGTAGAGGTTAAAGTACTATTTTTTTAGTTTAGAGTTATAAAGAAATAGTGACCCTATCTTAATTGGATTAGTGTTATTACTCTATTATTGTTTTGCGAGAAGTTTACAGTTCGTTTGTTTCCGATACGTAATAAGTAGTGGTATGATGAGTTTATCTGATCCCCTATAAATAGAATATTGGACACAACTCAATGGTCATAAAGGCAAAGAGCCCTGCAGGATTCGCAGAAAAATACATAATTGAGAGTATTTGGAAAGGGCGCTTCCCTCCAGGTTCCATTCTTCCAGCGGAGCGTGAACTTTCTGAGTTGATTGGTGTAACTCGAACAACGCTACGTGAAGTACTTCAGCGACTTGCGAGAGACGGTTGGTTGACGATCCAGCATGGTAAACCAACCAAAGTGAATCAGTTTATGGAAACGTCAGGTTTGCATATTCTCGATACCATGATGACCTTAGATGCTGAGAACGCGACTTCTATCGTAGAAGATTTGCTTGCAGCACGTACTAATATTAGTCCTATCTTTATGCGTTACGCTTTCAAGGTAAATCAAGAAAGCTCACTGCGCACCATGCAAAATGTTATTGAATCATGCGAAGCGCTAATCACAGCAGAATCGTGGGATTCATTTATGACTGATTCGCAATATGCAGACAAAATTCGTCAACATATTAAAGATGACGGTGAAAAAGATCCGCTTAAGCGTGAAGCAATTTTGATCGCGAAGACATTTAATTATTATGATTACATGTTATTCCAACGCCTTGCATTCCATTCAGGCAACCAGATATATGGCCTAATCTTTAATGGTTTGAAAAAGCTGTACGATCGTGTTGGTAGCTACTACTTTTCAAATCCAGAAACGCGTAAATTGGCACTGAAGTTCTACCGTGATTTGTATGAAGTATGTGAAACCGGTAACCGTGAGCAGATCCCAGCGATCGTTCGTCAGTACGGTATTGAAAGTGGTCAAATTTGGCATCAAATGAAAACAACACTGCCAACTAACTTTACCGAAGACGACAGCTAATTGTCCATTTAGTGAGTTAACCGCATAGTGATAAGCCCGCCATAGCCATATGACGGGCTTTTTTGTTTCATGCGAGCTCGCTTCCTTTGAGGTGATCAGCCTATTTGTACTGCAAGGTCACTTTCCACTGTTGAGGAGCAGGCGAGTACGTAGCCTTGCTCGATTTCTGCTGCAGTCAGTGTTTCAAGGCTTGTGCTACGAACTGACCCGGCTATTACTTTGCATTTGCATGACCCGCAAATACCACTTCGACAAGCGACGATCAGGGGCAGGCCTGCTGCTTCCAATGTGTCGGCTAATACAGCGCCTTGCTGAACCGTCATCTCTTTATCAAACGCTTCAACAGAAACGGACACCGTTTTATCTTCGGCGTGATCGTCTGGTTCAAATTCATTTGCTGAGCTGATGGGGGTAAAGCTTTCTTGAACGAAATTGCTCATATCAAATCCCAGAGCTTGCAAGTTGTCGTGAGTATCTTGCATAAACTGTTGAGGGCCGCATAAATAGACCGTACGTTGGATTAAATCTGGTACCAATTGCAAAAGCCATTCTTTGTTTAAACGACCTTGTGGATGCATTGTTCCGCTGGCATCTTTTAGTAGTAGTGACAACGTGAACTGTTCTTCGGTTGCAGCCATTGACTCAAGTGCATCAAAGTAGATGGTTTGTTGAGCCGACTTCGCGACATGCAAAAACTGAACATCAACATTAGCACCATTGGCTAGCCACTGCTTGGCCATTGCATAGACGGGTGTGATGCCGCAACCTGCACTTATCAGTAACGCTTTTGTGTTGCCATTGATGGGCTTTGGGGGATGGTCAACGCTATTAAATTCGCCACTGGGTGGCAAGGCAAATAACAGGTCACCAACTTGTAGGTTGTCGAGCAAATAGTTGGAGACTTTACCGCCTTCCACTCGCTTGATGGTGAGTTGTAAATGAGATTCGCCAGCGATCGAACTAAGTGAATACGCGCGATATTCCATTTTTTGCTCAATTTCTACACCAACCGTAATGAATTGGCCGGGTTTAAAATCGAACTGGATGGAATCAAACGCGGCAAGTTGGCTTTCTAGCGGCGCAAGTTTAATGCTCATAGTATCGGGCGTTTCAACATACTTGTCGATGCAACGTAATTGGACGGGTTGAGAGCCCTGCCATTCAAAATACATAGTTAATCTCGTTTACGGTTAGTACATGATGGTGGTTATGTGATGACCCTATGAGGGCAAGTGGTTCATCAGCTACATAACGTTTGGATTAGAGGGGATGAAACCCAAAAAGGCCGACCCTCAAATAAAGGTCGGCGACTCGATTAAGCGCCTAGAATCGCTTGTAGGTCATCTTCAACGTTAGAGATAGAACGCATATCGAACTTCTCTTGAATGATGGCTAATAGGTTGTCGGTTATGAAGGCTGGTGCTGTAGGGCCGGTGTAGATGCCTTTTACGCCCAAAGCGAATAGAGTGAGTAAGATAACGATCGCTTTTTGTTCAAACCAAGAAAGCACTAAGGTTAGCGGCAGCTCGTTGATGCCACAATCAAACTCGTTTGCCAGCGCTAATGCCAATTGGATTGCTGAATAGGCATCGTTACATTGACCCACATCGAGCAAGCGAGGGATGCCGTTAATATCGCCAAACTGATTTTTGTTGAAGCGGAATTTGCCGCAAGCCAGCGTGAGAATTAATGTGTCTTCAGGCGCATTCGCGGTGAAGTCGGTGTAGTAACTGCGTTCGGCTTTGTCACCATCACAGCCGCCAACTAGGAAGAAGTGGCGAATGTTACCTTGCTTAACTTGATCAATAACCGCTGGCGCAGCGTTCATGAGAGCGTTGCGACCAAATCCAACCGTGATCATCTGCTCAATTTCGTTGTGTTGGAAACCTGGGTGACTTAGGGCACATTCAATTACCGCCGAGAAATCATCACCTTCAAGGTGAGCTACACCTGGCCAACCAACGATGCTGCGAGTAAATAGACGATCAGCGTATTGACCGACATCTGGGTTAAGTAGGCAGTTTGATGTCATCACGATTGCGCCCGGGAAGTTAGCAAACTCTTTTTGTTGATTTTGCCATGCGCTTCCGTAGTTACCAGCAAGATGAGGGTACTTATTCAATTCTGGGTAACCGTGCGCAGGGAGCATTTCACCGTTGGTATAAACGTTTATGCCTTTTCCCTCGGTTTGTTGCAGAATTTTCTCAAGGTCATGCAGATCATGACCAGAGACTAAAATACATTTACCTTGGCGGGTCTTTACGTTGACGCTGGTTGGGGCAGGGTGACCAAACGTCGCGGTTTCGCCGTGATCGAGCATTTCCATCACTTTGTAATTCATCAAACCAATCTCCATTGAGCATTCAAGCAGCTCATTGAGGTCCGTTGGTTCAGTGCCTAACCATGCCATGATGTTGTGGTATTGAGAGACGATCGCGCTATCAGTTTGACCCAATACACGTGCGTGTTCCATATACGCTGCAGCGCCCTTTAAGCCGTATAGGCACAGCAGGCGTAAGCCAACAACATCTTCGTTGACCTGCTCTTTACCGCGGTTCACCGCCGCATTGGGAGCAAATGCAAGGATCTTCTCTGCGTTTTCTGGTAACTCAAACTCTGCTACTTGTGGCGCGATTTCAAGGGTTTGATTGGCAAGAGTTGCTGCTGCGATGGTGCTCTGTTTAAGACGTTCTTTGTAAAGAGCTGCTTGGCTGGTTAGCTCCAAAATACGTTCAGGGTCGAAGTTTACGTTGGTCAATGTGGCAAAGAAAGCGCGTGGTGCCCACATATCAATTTCTTGGTCAACAATGTCAAAACGACGAGCTTGAGAAGCCCAGTAAGAAACCCCTTGAAGTAGGTAAACGAGAACATCTTGAAGATCAGAGACCTCAGCGGTTTTGCCACACATGCCTTGGGCAAATGAGCAGCCTTTGATGGTTGGGGTTTGAATCGTCTGTTCACATTGAATACAGAACATAGGGGCTCTCCAGTTTACTCTAAATAATAATTGCGCTGGCCAGCAATTGTTGGCTCACACATCTGTTGTATGAAGCCTATAGAGCACAGAGCGTGCCAAAAGTTATATCATTGATTTTATTGGGTAAATTTAATTTTTTGAATTGAGTTGTTGTAATAAAGACAACGGTAGTGATGTCTTTATTACAACGATGCGTGATGGATCGTTAGGATTTTATCGACAATTTTTTACCCATTCGGTACAAGTTGCCGCGATCCATCTGAAGAAAATCAGCCGCTTGTGACCAAGTGTTCGACGATTTGTTCAAGGCGTGTACAATTAAATCTTGTTGGTATTGCTCAACCAGCGCTCGCATTGGTTGGCTTTCAGTCGGAAAATAGCGCGATGTGTTTTTTACATCATTGTTCGCGTTTACACCAAATTGGCTTTTTAATTCGTCAAAATGGTCGAGTTGAATAGTGGTTTGATCTTGCTGAATCGCATGCAAGGCCGCGCGTGTTAAGCAGTGTTCAAGCTGGCGTATATTGCCTGGCCAACCCTGATTTTCTAGCACTTGCAGTGCCTTAGGGTGAACATGTAGGTTCGGAGCATTAAATTGCAAACGCACTTTTTCCAACAGGTAACCGGCGAGTACCGCAATGTCGCCCTCACGTGTACGAAGTGGGGGAACGTGAATTGGAAAAACGTTGAGGCGATGATAGAGATCAGCGCGAAAGCGACCCTGTTCAACTTCGTCTTCTAAATGACGATTAGTGGCTGCAATAATGCGGACGTTGACGGTTAAGTGCTGATCACTCCCCACCCGTTGTAGCTCTCCTTGTTGAATCACACGTAATAATTTAGCCTGCAAGATCAAAGGTAGTTCACCGATCTCATCGAGGAAAATTGTCCCGCCATCGGCCAATTCAAACTTACCGGAACGATGGCTGTTGGCGCCGGTGAATGCCCCTTTTATATGACCAAACAATTCACTCTCGGCCAAACCTTCAGGCAATGCTGCACAGTTGACGTAAATCATCGGTTTATCTGCGCGGTGAGATTGCGCGCAACCAACTCTTTGCCTGTACCAGTTTCACCACTAATAAGCACGGCAAAATCCGATTGTGCGACGGTTGCGATATTGGTTTTCAAGCGCTCAAACTGCGGGCTAAGGCCGATCATCTCGCCTTGCTGAGAACGAGCTTGGTGGATCAGCGTTTGGGTTACGCTTCTATGTTTACGGTTTTGCGCTTTGAGGCTATTAAACTGGGCGATATTACGCAAAGTCGCCGCGGTTAATGCAGCAAAGGTCGCCACTTCCACCGGGTCTAAATGATCGAATGCACCTACCGCGAGCGCATCCATGGTTAACACGCCAACCAATTGGCCTTCGACGTATAGGCTGCAGCCTAAACAGTCATGCACATCAATGGTTTGCTCTTCAGTAAGCAATACTCCATCAAAGGGATCGGGCAGTGAGCAGTTGGCATCAAACCGCACCGGTTCGCGGCTATGTATAATTTGTTCAAGGCGGGGATGCGCTGTCGGATAGAAGCGACGGCCTAAAATTGCAGCAGAAAGCCCTTTGACGGCCACTGGGGTGAGAAATCCTTGTTCATCGAGAATGAACAATGCCGCAGCATCACAAGGAAAGACGGTACTCACGCCCTCGACAAGGTGTTGGTATTGCTCTTCGCTGGTTAAGTTAGAGCTCAAGTTTAACGCAATATTGAGTAAGGTCTGTGAAAACGCTGAAGCGGGTAGAGAAGACATAGCGGTGCTCAAATAAGGTGATGCGCTTATGCTAGCGTTGTGATGTCAAAAGTACATCGCCCTAATGTTAGGGATGGCGTACGTTTGATTTTGATCAAACAAAAAAGCCTCGATACAATCGAGGCTATTAGTTAAGTTGCATAAAGCACGTTATGGTAATCGCGTTAACAATCAGAGCAGTCTTCAGAACCGCCGGCCTCAATGAACCATTGCTTGAGGTAGGTTTTAAGATCTTTAAGTTCTTCAGGGCCGATGAGGGCCAAACCAAGATCTTCAGCGCGGGTGATATCGTTATAACGTAACGGGCGGAAGCTGACTAACATGGCGCGAGCTTGTAGGCCGCCCAGTAGATCACGCAATGACTCCAATTTGTACAAGGTGTCATCACCATCATCACGCATGCCTTTGGTTTTGCATTCGATGATGTGTAGCTTGTTGTTCACTACGGAAGCGACATCCAGTTCATTTCGGACTTCACGCTCACCGAGTTGGCGATAAACTTGAACGTTTAGCGAATGGTCTTGGATGCTAGGCATATCTTGTTGAATTTGACGTACCGTGCTGTGTACCAACGTTTCCAGCCACTCACCGTTGGAGAAGCGACGCGCTTCCTCACTAGCGAAGGTCAAAATACCATCTTGATAAGTTGCAATATCGGCTTCGACCAAATCGCTGAGTAGCATATTGAGTTCCCGATACCCTTGTTGTTTATCGGATAGCTCAACACTGAGGCGCTGCTCTTTACGACAGGTTGTCGCTAGATAGTTTAATGTCGCAAGGCCTGGGCCTAATTCTAATGCGTTACTCGCCCAGCGTTCGCCCAGTTCATACAACTTTTGATCGAGCTGAGGAGGGAGGTCATGATCATTGAATTCCCCACGCGCACCGAAGATGGTGAGGTAGTCATCAATAGTGATGCGGTCTTCAACTTGCGTATCGTCTTTGCCTTCTGGATAAAGCCAGCATAGACGGTCACTGTTTGGCTCGACGACAAAAATTGGCCAATGCAAACTGCGGAATACTTCATACACAGAGAGCAAGCGATGACGAAGGCCGCAACTTGCATTGAGTTTGACTTCTTCACCACGAGATTTTAGGTCAGAGGCAAGCTGGCAAACTGCTTGTTTGATCTTGGCGACGTTGGCTACATTAGGTATTTCAAAAAATTCTGAGCTGATGTTACGTTTAGCCAGCACGCTATGAAGACGGTGATAAATCTCTTCTTGAGCTCTCACACCAATAAATACGATGTGCTGACTGATAGTACGATTATCGAGTAGTGGCGTGACTAGTCGAATTGGGTCCTGGTCAATAATGCCAACATGAACGGCCATAGTTGTTCCTCATGTTTGGCTTGCGAAACGGAAGGTGAATATGGGTAAATCAGCAAGCCTTCTTACCATATAATGTTGGACGTATAAAAAAACAAGGGCGATTAATCAAATTAATCGCCCTTGTTCAATTATTTAGCCAAAAATTTACAATCAAACCTTAAATCGATGCACCAACTCTCCTTGCTGGTTGGCCAATTGGGTCAAGTTGCTGCTGGTGCTGGCAATCTCAGCCATTGCACGATAGCTTGAATCAGCGATGCCATTAATTTCTTCAATGCTCAATGCTATTTCTGCTGCGGTTTGGTTCTGTTCAACGGCCGCACTGGAAATATGAGCACTCATTTGGCTGATTTCCATGATCAGTGATTGAATCTCTTCCATCGCGCTATTGGCATTGGAAGCTTGGTCTACTGATAAGGTCATGTCGTCCATACAGCTTTGAATCACACTGTTGGCTGAGGTTGAGCTGCTTTGCAGTGCACTGATCATGTTTTCAATCTCAGAGGTAGATTCAGTAGTACGCTGTGCCAGTACGCGCACTTCATCTGCGACCACTGCAAAGCCACGACCTTGTTCTCCGGCGCGAGCCGCCTCAATCGCTGCATTCAATGCCAGTAGATTGGTTTGTTCCGCGATGTTACGAATGACATCGAGGATAGAGCCAATTTTACTGCTCATATTTTGTAGCTCTTTCACCGCATCAACCGACTCATTTAAGCGCGTTTCAAGCTGATTGATAGTAGTAATGTTGGTGCTCATGATTTGGCGACCTTGTTCAGAGGCCAATTCTACTTGTCCAACCATTTGTAGTGAGCTTTGAGCGCTTTGCGCCACTTCTTCAACCGAGTGCGACATTTGATTCATCGCGGTAGCCACACTTGCAGTTTGTTGACGCTGTTGATTCAACTGAGACTGTGTGCCTGATAACGTTTCTTGGTTGTTATTTGCAGTATGCGTTAGGTTGTCGGATGCGTCGTTTAAGCGCACCAAAATGTTGTGTAGGTTATCTGCCAAGTCATTAATGTGGCCGCTAACACGACTGAATTCATTGTTAAAACGGATTTCGATACGTTGGGTCATATCGCCGCCGCTTAGTGCTTCGAGTGTTTTTAGGATACGAGTCAGTGGGGTACGCACACTGTGGGCGATGTGATAGCCGATCCCTGCAGCCAATGCCACAACCACAAGGCAAAGGAAGATCGAACGGATTAAACCAGAATCGTAAACTTTCCCTGCTTCAACTAAAGATGCGTTCAAGCCATTTTGCGCCGTTTCACTGAACGAATGGAGCAGTGCCATTGATGTATCGACTTCTTTAGTCAGGTTGGCGATATTGTTGTAAAGCGCTTCGCGTGACAGTAGGTAGTTATTGTGTTGATCCAATACCCCACCTTTTTGACCAATGTCGATGGTGAATTGGTTTACAGGTCCGTCAAATTTCTCCTTTAGTGAAGGTAATTGAGTCAGTAAACCACGGTAGGAATAATTGAGGTGCGTAACAGCTTTTTTATTTTTCGCTACCGCTTCGGCAACAAATGTCGTGTCACTGCTGGCAAGCGCGTCTGAGGTGATCACCTCAGCATCTTTCAGTTTTTCGAAATAGCTTCTAGCCATCACTTTAACCGCGATCTTATCTTGGTCATCCACATACTCTTTCATGCCTGTGCTGAGTTCGGCATGAAGTCGCTGAAACTGGCGCGTTGATTGTTGCACTAACTCTTGTGCTTCAAACATATTGCGATAGTTATCCATCGCATCGGCGGCTTCCGCAAAATAACGCTGCTCCATTGCTTTTACTTGTTCGATGCGTTCGATAAGTTCAGGGCTATTGGCACTGGCTTGTTCAAGTTCGATCAATGTTTGGTCGTAATGGGCTTTGGCATCGACAAATTCTGAGCGGATGACATCCATGCGCTCGAAACTTTGCGTAGTCAAGTAGTCCTTGAAAAGTTTGTCAGCTGTCAGCAACGCTACGTTCGTACGATTAGACATTGAAACAAGCGGCAGAGATGTGTTGGTAACGCTAGCGAAATTCTGATGAATTTGTTCCATTCCACGCAATGCTAAAATTGTGGATACTGCGAACATCAGAATGATCAATGCAAAGCCAGCGTACATCCTTCTTATCACTGAACCTTTCATGGACCTCTCCTTATTGGGATAATTTATAGTGAAAATTATCAGACTTAGGACGAGTGTATTGATATCGAGACACACGTTTTATGACGCACAAGACAAAAAAAATTTTTTCGTAAAGAAATTTGAGTGCTTTTGGTTAAATGAACGTTGTTTTTTATTGTGATTTTGAGATGCATGACGCATACTCATCTGATTGTTTAGTTAAGCAAGTTTATGGAGCCAACATGGCCGAAGAGACCATTTTTAGCAAAATTATTCGCAAAGAAATCCCTGCAGATGTTGTTTACCAAGATGATTTGGTAACGGCATTTCGCGATATTAATCCTCGTGCACCCAAGCACATTCTGATCGTGCCAAATAAGCTTATCCCAACCGTGAATGATGTCGAAGTTGACGACGAAATGGCCATGGGTCGTATGTTCACGGTGGCAAAAAAGTTAGCAAAAGAAGAAGGCATTGACCAAGATGGCTACCGTCTCATTGTGAACTGTAATTCACATGGCGGCCAAGAGGTCTATCACATTCATATGCATTTAGTTGGTGGTTGTCCGCTAGGCCCACTTTTGATGAACTAAACTGCACTATATGTGGTCATAAAAGCACGACATTAACAGCGTGCTTTTTATTTCAATAAAATGGAGTACGAATTGAAGATAACTATTCGACTCATGCTGGTGTTAACCAGTTCTTTACTGCTCTCCGCTTGTGCCAACTTCTCCGCAGGCAATTTATTTAGCCACTACAGCGCGCAAAATGAAACCGTATACCAGGCGGTTAAGGCTGGCGATTACCTGCAAGCTAAAGACAATCTACCTGACGACATTGCAGGTGACATATTGGATAACTTTGAGAAGGGTCGAGTGTACCTACTCAATCAAGATTACCCACAAAGCCAATCTGCGTTAGAGCTAGGTGACAACGCCGTTAGAGCTGAACAGGACAAAGCGGTGATCTCTATTTCAGATACCGCCTCAAGCGTTGGCTCTTTAGCCGTCAATGACAATCTCAAAACCTACCAACCTGCTGATTATGAACTTGGCTTTCTCCATCTATACTTAGGTTTGAATTACGTCAAAGCCAATAAATTGGATGATGCGCTGGTGGAAATGCGTCGCGCAAATCAAGTACAAGAGCAAGCCAGAAAGGATAGGGAACGTGCACTAGAGTCGGCAGAAAAAGAGATGAAGTCGCAAGGTTTAACACCGAACCTTGGTAGCGTATTAGCCAAATACCCTGACGCAGGTAAGACACTTCAAGCGGTACAGAATGCCTATTTAATGTATTTATCCGCGTTATTGTATGAGGCGGATAATGACCTAAATAGTGCGTATGTTGATTATCGTCGCGCATTGGCAGTGATGCCCGATAACCGCGCGGTGATAGACAGCACGATGCGCGTCGCTAAGCGTTTGGGTATGAGTGATGACTTGCGTCAGCTTGAACAACGTTATGGTAAAGCACAAACCTTGGCCACCGGTAAGGCGAGAGTTATTGTTTTACAAGAGCAAGATGTGGTTGAAGCACTGCAAGGGTGGAAATTATCTTTACCCCTGTATGACAGTCGCGGGAATGGTGCATTGTATTCTTTAGCGTTGCCTTATTATCCGGAAAGTAATCAGTTTCGTTTTTCAGCGCCAAAGCTTAATCAACAAGGTCTGTCTCAAGATCTGTTAGCGGATGTTAACTTGATGGCTCAGCGTGATTTAAGTGAACGCATGCCAAGCATTGTGATTCGTCAGGCATTAAGAGTCGTGGCGAAAGATCAATTGCGTAAAGAAGCGGCGAATGGCGACGATGTCGGTAACTTAATTTTTAATGTCTGGAATACGCTTACTGAGCAGCCGGACACTCGTAGCTGGCAGACTTTGCCTGCAGCCATTTATAGCAGCTCGACGGTAGTGAATGCTGGAGAGCAGCGACTTGATATTAATGGACAGACATACAACTTCGATGCGCCTCAGGGGCAAACGGTGTTGGTGTGGCTGTCTCGTCAAGGCAACAATGCCACCTTGTGGCATAAGCAACTAGGAAGATTGTAATGAAGAAATTCGTTTTAGTGGTCTTATCAATGTTTGCCATTGTAGCTTGTAGTACCAATACATCGGGTCTGCGTATCAATGGTGATTCGCAGACGGTGTTGTTTGCTGATTCATCTATGTCTCGGAGTATAAGTGTTGATGACATTACCACGAGAGTCGTTGATGGGCATACTCAGGGCATTGTCAGCGTCACCAACAACCTAAGCAGCGATCTCGATTTGTTGTATCGTTTTTATTGGTACGATGATCAGGGCCTTGAAGTGAACACCAAGGTAAGCAACTGGCGACGTTTGATTGTTCGTGGTGCAGAAACACGCTCTATTTCTGAGGTGTCAGTCAATCCATCGGCAACCCAATTTCGAGTACAAATTAGAAGAAACAACGATTAATACCAAGTGATCATTTAAGTTGATTAGCTTTGGTTACATTGAACAATATTTAAGGAAAGTCTCATGAAAAAAAGTGTCATTGCGCTGTTGGGTTTAGCGGTTGTTTTGGGCGGTTGTTCAAATCAAGTTAGCTATGGTGATGCTCAAGCAGTAGAAACAACTACCATCGATTTCGGCTCTACCGATTTGCAAACTATCGCAGGGGAAATGGTTGATAGCATGCTGAACTCGGGTTCTGTTGCAGCGATTACTCGTGATTCACGTCCTATTGTTTTCGTTGAGCGCATCAAGAATAAAACCAGTGAGCATATTGATACTGAATCCATTACCGACAGTATCAGCACTAAACTGCTTAACTCAGGCAAGTTCCGTTTTGTTGATATGGATCGTGTCGAAGCGGTTCGTGATCAGCTGAACTTCCAAAACAATGACGAATTAGTGAATCAAAGTAATGCGATTCAATTTGGTAAAATGGTTGGGGCGCAATACATGTTGTACGGCAACCTATCAAGTATCGCTAAATCGGCAGGTAGCGACAAAGATGTGTATTACAAAATGACCATGCGTTTGATGGATCTTGAATCAGGCCTTATCGAATGGGCTGATGAAACCGAAATTCGCAAACAAGAATCTAAAAGCTTTTTAGGCTTGTAACGTAATTTTTAAGTACCATTATTATTACTAGAGCAAGGAACGACGTATGGCGCGAATGTCATGGAATGAAGCTTGTCAGCTCGATAGCTCTTTGCTGTCGTTAGATCGTTTCTTTGCTCTGCCCCCTGAGTATGGGCAAACCCTGACAGGGGGCTTAACGAACCGATGTTGGAAAGTGGTAGAAAGTAGTGGTAAAGCCTATGTATGGCGCCCCAATACACATATCACCAAGGCATTTTCAATTTCGCGCTTTCAGGAATATCAAATACTGACTTCAATCGAAGCCTCTGGTATCGGTCCAAGCCCAATTCATATTAATGATCAAGGTTTGCTGGTTGAGTGGCTTGAAGGTCAAGCGTTAACGGATTCGCTCAGTTTTGAGCAACTGCTGGATGCGCTTGTCGCTGTTCACTCTCTGCCAACCACTCGTATTCCTGTTGCACCATTTAGTTTCACTGCGCGTGTTGACCACTATTGGATGCAACTCAAAGCTGAGCTTAAGTCTGAGCCGTATCAGGCGATTTATCGTGATTGGCGTAATGCTCCTAGTTTGGCGGATGTTGGTCAAACGCTTTGTCATTTTGATTTGGCCGGTTACAACATGGTCGATACCGAGCAAGGCGCTAAAATTATTGATTGGGAATATGCAACGATTGGTGATCCGCGTTTGGACCTTACCTTGAGTATTGATGTTGCCGAGATTGATGAAATGGAAGCGATTCAGCGTTATTGTCAGTTGCGCCAACTTGATGGTATTGATGATTGGGTTGAAGGCGTGAGAGCTTGGCGACCGCGTGCAACCATGATGGCCATGCTTTGGTATTTACTTGCTTATCAACTTTGGGGAGATGAGCATTACTTACAGCAGGCTGAGCAGTTAAAACAGCAGTTTGGTTAAGTCTGTTTTGTTGCTGAGATCACTGTTTCGCTGCAGGCAAGCAAGAATCTGATCACTTGCGCTTTAAAACCTTAGCTTTCGTGTTAGATTAAATTAAGTTTGTTGCATTTTAGTGGGCTTTTCGTGAGCTAGCGTTTAAACAAACTGATTAGAATAAGGAAATAACATGATCATCTATTTACATGGCTTCGACTCTACCAGCCCTGGTAACCACGAAAAAGTTCTTCAATTGCAGTTTATTGATGATGATGTTCGTTTCATCAATTACAGCACTCTTCATCCTAAGCATGATATGCAGCATCTATTAAAAGAAGTGCATAAAGTGATTGAGCAGTCGGACGATAAAAATCCTATCATCTGTGGCGTAGGCCTTGGTGGATTTTGGTCAGAGCGTATTGGTTTCTTGTGTGGCATCAAACAGGTTGTTTTCAACCCTAACCTGCACCCAGAGCGCACGATGCAGGGACGAATTGATCGACCTGAAGAGTATGAAGATATTGCGACTAAATGTGTGCAAGAATTCCGCGTTAAAAATAGCAAGCGTTGCTTAGTGATTTTGTCTCGCGAAGATGAAATCCATAATAACCAAGTCACAGCGAAAGAGTTGGAAGGGTATTACGATGTTATTTGGGACGAAAAACAAGCGCACAAATTCAGTAAGATTTCCCAACACTTGCAAGCAATGAAGGCCTTTAAAGAAGGCTAATTCTTCCGCTATACCAAGTTTGACTTAAATGAAACGACGTTGAACCAACGTCGTTTTTGTTTCTATCGTGACTGTCTCGGCAACGAGAACGATTCAAGTTAAGCACCTCGTTACATAAAACCATACAGATTATAGTGAGTTTTTCTCATTCTCTGGTTGCGCAGTCCGTTTTGCTCTATATAATGAGTAAAATAAAATTTATTTGATAAATATCAAAAAAAATTGAGAGCGAGTGAAAAAACTTGCCCAATATTGCTGGTTGAGACATGTTTTTCGTCCGACAAGCACCTGACTGATACAGTCTTTCAATCCAAATACGTGTTTCAATAAGTGAAACCTCTATCGCAGCGTAAGCGCGAGCTAAAAATATTTCCTCAGTTTGCAGTGCGAGCTGACTCAATTTCTTAGTTTTTTAATTTTAGAGGATAGTTGCTGTGACACGAATTATCGTAGTAGGTGGTGGCGCAGGCGGTTTAGAGCTTGCGACCAAACTAGGTCGTACTCTTGGTCGCAAGGGTCGTGCTAACATTACTTTGGTTGACCGTAAGGCGAGCCATTTATGGAAACCACTGTTACACGAAGTGGCGACCGGTTCACTTGATGAAGGTGTTGATGCACTGAGCTACCGTGCTCATGCAAAAAATCACCATTTTGATTTCCAACTCGGTAGTCTGCAAAACATCGATCGTGAACGTAAGGTGATCATCCTTTCTGAACTGAAAGATGAGCAAGGCGAGTTGTTGATGCCAAGCCGTGAACTTGAGTACGATTTGTTGGTACTTGCGATTGGCTCTACATCAAATGATTTCAACACGCCGGGTGTACGCGAAAACTGTATCTTCCTAGACAGCCCTGAGCAAGCGCACCGCTTCCGCACCAATATGAACAATGAATTCCTAAAGCTGCATGCCAAAAATGGCCAAGGCACGGTGGATATTGCGATTGTTGGCGCAGGTGCAACGGGTGTTGAATTGTCGGCTGAGCTACATAATGCAGTGAAAGAGCTACGTACATACGGCTTTGGCGATCTAGATTCAAGTAAACTGAATGTTAGCCTTGTTGAAGCGGGTGAGCGTATTCTACCTGCGCTACCACCACGCATTTCAGGCGCAGCACACCAAGAGCTAACTAAGCTAGGTGTTAATGTGCGCACTGCGACCATGGTAACGCAAGCGGATAAAGATGGTTTAACGACCAAAGATGGTGAAAAAATCCACGCACAAATTATGGTGTGGGCTGCGGGTATTAAAGCGCCAGATTTCATGAAAGAAATTGGTGGACTTGAAAGTAACCGTATTAACCAACTTGTCGTAAAAGATACCTTGCAAACCACACGTGATGACAACATTTTTGTTATTGGTGATTTGGCGCAATGTACTCAGCCTGATGGTTCATTTGTACCGCCTCGCGCGCAAGCTGCTCACCAAATGGCGAGCCGTGCGTTTAGTAACATTGTTGCGAAGCTGACGGGTCGTGAGTTGAAGGCGTATGTTTACAAAGACAACGGCTCTCTTGTCTCTCTGAGTCGTTTCTCAACCGTAGGTAGCCTAATGGGTAACCTGACGAAGGGCTCAATGATGATTGAAGGTCGTATTGCGCGTGTTGTGTATATTTCACTTTACCGCATGCACCAAATGGCGCTACACGGTGTGTTTAAAACCGCACTGATTATCTTGATGGGTCGTATTAACCGCGTACTACGTCCGAACTTGAAGCTCCACTAAACGCTTGTTGAACAAGAGACATCACGATTATAAAAAGAGTGCCTTTGGCGCTCTTTTTTTGTTTCTGACGACGCATTGTTTTTCAGTAATGGTTTTAGTGTAACCATTACCATCATTGTGTTGGTCTGCGTTGGTTAGCTGGGGATAATAGAGTAAACCGCACCGCATTTAGGTTTGCCGTTGAAGATAAATCGATTGGCGGCGTAGGTTTCAAATTGTGCACCACATGCGAGTGCCAGTTTTTGGCTCGCAAGATTGTCTGGATCACATACTATTTCTAGGCGGGTCAGCTTTAAAATACCAAAACAAAACTCGATCAGGGCATCGAGAGCTTTATATCCATAGCCTTGCTGTTGGAATTCATCCGCAATCCAATACCCTAAACTGGCCATATTAAATGTTTGGTAGAACTCATTGATGGCAACCATGCCGACCAATGCATCATCACTTCGACGGAAGATACCAAAACCGTAGGCTTCGGATTTTACCCAGTTCAAACGGGTGGCTAATAGAAAATCTTCGGCTTCTTGATGGCTAAATTGTTGGTGACACCAATCAACCCAGTGGTGAAGGTTTGGTGAGCGAGCGATGAGTTGTTCAAGTTGGGCACTTTCTTCGTTATCAATTAAGCGTAAAGTGAATTCGGTGGTAATAATTTGGTAATCAGGACTCATAGATGGTCATCATCAACAGCAGTGATTGGTGAGTATATACCGAAATCAAATTGTGTGTTGTGAACCACCCATAGTTACCAAAGCGTTGATGAAAATGACCGTTGTTGGGAGGACATACAAAGATGCATGCTGACTTGTGTTTGTTGATGTTGTGATACTGGGTTTTGATGCGTGGTTATAAAATTGGCGTAAAAAAACGCCCTCGTTTAAAGAGGGCGTAGAGATGATTTTTTGAATACTGATGATCAGTTGACGCGACGAACTTGTATGATCATGCCAAGTAACGGGTGGTCAAGAAAGTGTGTTTCACTGCTGCGCATGCGACGCTTTTGATCCATACGATAACTTTTTAAGAACTCTTCAGTATGCACTGTTGGCGTAATTTCAGTCATCAAACCTGCTTGAACATTGCTCTCGGTGCTAAATGTCGCCGTTTCACCAATTTCAATTTCGCGATCTTGTAAGACGACTTTACGAACACTTGGCTCTTTCAAATCAAGTTCTACATCAGCATAGAGGTAATGCTCAACATAGATCTGCAATTTACCGTCTAGTTCATACAGTGGTTTGGGAATCGACTGTTCAGTAACACCATCAATAACCGACTCGTTGATGGAGCCAATTGGTGAACCGTCGGGATTAAATTGGCCCGAATAGTCTCTTCCGCCCGTAATATGGAATACAGGGGCTGATAAACGACCTTTATCACCTTGGCGCCAAGCTTTATGCATAAGCACTTGAAAACCGGCGTGGTTACGCAGTTTTTGTGCTTGTGCATCGAGCTTGTAATTGGCGCGTGAAAGCATTTGTACGCCTTTACGAGCACGGTAGTTGGTATCGCCAAAACTACCAACTTTGTCCATAGTGATTTGTGGCAAAGTGTTTGGCCACGATTCGGTAACTTTCTCTGCATCCACTGCGCGTTTAAATATGATCACTTCGACATCAAATTGTCGCTGCGCCAAGCTTGGCGTAGCCACAAAGAAGAGAAGCAGTGCGATCAGCTTTTTCATCACAACTCCGTATTTGGGTAGCGTTACCCAAAAATCTAATCTTGTTTTGGTAATAAATTTTGCTGGAATTCTGCCAGCATGTCAGTAACAAATTGAATTCTTTGCCGTCTATCCACTAATGATACAATAAACTTGAACTTAGTTGGTCCTTCCATTGCGAATTTCTGTGGCTGAGATTGTAACAGTCTAACCAAATACATCGGATTAATGTCAGCATCAGGATAGAACTCAATATATCCGCCCTTGTCATGAGCTTCAATTTTCTTCACTTTTAATTTCGCTGCAGAGAGTTTGAGCTCTGAAACGGAAAGTAGATTTTTGGCGGCATCTGGCAACAAACCAAAGCGGTCAATAAGCTCTACTTTTAAGTTATTCAACTCATCATTATCAGCCACGCTGGCAATCTGTTTGTACATCGACAGGCGTGTATTCACGTCTGGGATATAATCTTCAGGTAGCAGGGCAGGGATGCGCATCTCAACTTCAGTCTGCTCGCGTAATAGGTCGTCTAGCGATGGCTCTTTGCCTTCACGTAGCGCTTCTACGGCTTGCTCTAGCATTTCCATGTAAAGCGTAAAACCAACCGACTGAATTTGGCCACTTTGCTCATCACCGAGTAATTCACCCGCACCACGAATTTCTAAATCGTGGGTTGCCAGAGTAAAGCCAGCCCCCAAGTCTTCCAATGAAGCAATCGCATCAAGGCGCTTGATTGCGTCTTTGGTCATCGCCTTAGGATGAGGCGTGAGTAAATAGGCATACGCTTGGTGGTGTGAACGTCCTACACGACCGCGCAATTGGTGCAACTGCGCCAAACCAAGGTTGTCCGCGCGATCCATAATGATGGTGTTGGCGGTTGGTACATCAATACCTGTTTCGATAATGGTAGTACATACCAGTAAGTTAAAGCGTTGGTGATAGAAATCATTCATCACTTTTTCAAGTTCGCGCTCGCGCATTTGCCCATGAGCGACAGTGATTCGTGCTTCTGGTACTAGCTTTTCGAGATCTGCGGCTACTTTATCAATGGTTTCAACCTGATTGTGCAGGAAGTAGATTTGGCCACCACGCATGATTTCACGCAAGATCGCTTCGCGGATCACGGTATCTTCACGTTCGCGGACAAATGTTTTGATCGCTAAACGACGCGCTGGTGGTGTGGCGATGATTGATAGATCACGCATACCACTCATGGCCATATTGAGCGTACGAGGAATAGGCGTTGCGGTTAAGGTCAGGATATCGACATCGGCACGCATCGCTTTCATCTTCTCTTTTTGGCGCACGCCAAAACGGTGTTCTTCATCGACAATTAATAGGCCGAGATCTTTGAATACGATGTCATTTGATAGCAGTTTATGAGTACCCACCACGAGATCGACCTTTCCATCGGCGATATCTTGCAACACCACTTTTTGCTCTTTAGCACTTTTAAAGCGCGATAGCACTTCGACGCGAATGGGTAAGTTGGCAAAACGGTCGCGGAAGTTTTCAAAGTGTTGCTGAGCAAGTAATGTCGTTGGTACCAGCACCGCGACTTGCTTACCGTTGTCGGTGGCGACAAACGCCGCGCGCATCGCCACTTCGGTTTTACCAAAGCCAACATCACCACACACTAAGCGGTCCATGGCTTTGGCTTGGCACATGTCTGACATCACCGCATTGATTGCCATGCTTTGGTCGTCGGTCTCCTCAAAGGGGAAACCGGCTTTAAAGGTGGCGTATTGGCCACGATCAAGCGCAAATTTGTAGCCGGGCTTGAGCTCGCGTTTCGCGTAAACATCGAGTAGTTCAGCCGCAACATCGCGTACTTTTTCAGCCGCTTTACGACGCGCTTTAGTCCACGCTTCTCCACCCAGTTTATGCAGCGGCGCGCTGTCTTCAGCACCGCCAGAATAGCGGCTAATTAGGTTCAGTGAGGCAACAGGAACATACAATTTGGCTTCATTTTGATACTCAAGCGTCACGTATTCAGTGATCATGCCGCCGGCTTCAAGTGTCTGTAGCCCGAGGTAGCGGCCAATGCCATGGTCAATGTGTACCACAGGTTGACCAGGTTTGAGTTCAGCAAGGTTGCGGATAACCGCATCGCTATTGGTCGCTTTGCGATCTTTGCGGCGGCGCTGAATAACGCGATCGCCCAGCAGGTCGCTTTCACAGATGAAAGCGATTTGATTGTCGCCATAGAGGAAACCGTGCTCAGCGGCACCGATAACGAGAGTAAACTTCTCTTTATGTGCCAGAGCCTCACAGAAGCTGGCGCACTCAATAGGGCGCAGTTTGATGCGTTGCAGCAATTCTAACAGCGCTTCACGGCGACCTTCAGATTCAACCGAGAAGATAATTTTGCCGTTGTAACCTTCACTGAATTGACGCAGCGTGGCCATCGGCTCTTTATTTTGATGTTGCACGGTGAGTTCAGGCAGCGGGGCAATCTCTGGGTTTTGGCGGCCTTGCTTTCTTTTTACCGTATCAACGCTAAGCAGTGCTTGCGGCAATGCTTTGAATTGGGCGAATAACTCGTCCTTTTTCAGCCACAATTCATGGGGCGGAAGTAATGGGCGTAACGGGTCGACTTTGCGTTGGTCGTAGCGATAGTCCACGTCGGTGAGAAATTGATCGATAGCCGATTCAATATCGCCAACCGCAATTAACTGGCTGTTGTCGGGGATATAATCAAACAAGGTTTCGGTTTGTTCAAAGAACAGAGGTTGCCAATATTCGATACCCGCAGGCCAAGTGCCTTTGCTTACCTGCATGTAGACAGATTCAGGCTCGCGGCGCGCTTCAAAGCGTTGACGCCAACGAATGCGGAAATCTTCAATCGCACTTTCTGAGGTCGGAAATTCGTGCGCCGGCAGCAGGCGAATCTCGCTAACGTCAGTAATGGAACGTTGGTTCTCTGGATCAAAGGTGCGAATGGTATCAATTTCGTCATCAAAAAAATCGATGCGGTAAGGGTCGTTTGACCCCATCGGGAACAAATCAATGATTGAACCACGGCTAGCATACTCACCCGGGCCATAGACTTGATCGACATGGCGGTAACCAGATTTTTCTAACTGTAGACGCAGTTTTTCAAGTGAGAATAGATCACCGGTTTTTACCATTAATGTGTGCTGCATTAAGAAATCGCGTGGCGATTGGCGTTGCAGCAATGTATTAATCGGTACGATGGTGATGCCGTCACTTTGGGTCGGCAACTGATACAGTCTTGCGATACGGTCTGAGATGATTTCTTGGTGTGGTGAAAAATTATCGTATGGCAGGGTTTCCCAATCAGGGAATAAGCGCACGGAGTGGTCGGTAAACTGCTCCAACTCTTGTTGCAGTTTTAATGCGCTTTGTGGGTCAGGGGTTGCCAATAACGTGTGGCCTGAGTACTGTTCAGCCAACTCTGCAATGGCTAAAGCCAGTGCAGAGCCAGGTAGGTTGCCAACGAATTTTCTATCGCCAGCGCCTTGTGGATTCACAAGGTTAAGTAATGATGGTTTTGACATGTTGTTACGCTATTTTTCGCGGTTTAGAGAGCGCTGTCTCAGCAGCTTTTGTTGTTGGTAAAGGGCGGCCTTTATCAACAAATCCTGGTCTAAATCACGGAGTAGGTCGTACTTGACGGTAATGACATACTGCTGGTTCTCTTCCGTACATTGAGTCACGGAACCATAGCAATAAATGGCGGCAGCAGGATGGTCGAGAAACAGTTTTACTCGCAGCTTCTGACCGATGGTCAAAGCTTGTTCGGCTTGATAGCTAAACTGGCTTGCGCCAAAGGTAAGAGTTTGGTGACGTAGTGCTGGGTCATCTTGCTGCGATAACATAAAGGTTAGCAGAAGATTGAGTTTACTATTTTGTGTATCTAACAATTGAATGACGTGCTTAAAATCATTGCTCTTCAATTCGGCGCGCGCAGCATCATTGAGTTGGTCGAGAAAGCTAAATTCACTGGCTACCAGAAATGGCGCTGGAATTTCAGCCTCAAATTGGTCGAAGGTTGGATACGCCGCATTTTCTGCCAAGGCTTCGACATTGGCGATCATTTGGTAATGAACAGAGAAATATTCTTGGTCAGACATGCAACTTTTCCTTCTATTGATGTTCTGATTATCGTCATACACGGCAACTAATCAAGGTATGTCATTGTTATCGGCGACTTAATTACTAAATTTAACCGTGAAATGGCAATTTAAGGCTATCAGCCCTTTAAATTAACCGTTACAGTATTCGTCATTATTTGGCTTTGGTTTTTGTTATGTTTCATCCAGTGTCGACCTATATTGGATTGCGCTACTTACGTGGACGATCTGGTGATAGGTTTAGCCGTTTTGTTTCTTACATGTCGACTGCCGGCATCACGATTGGAGTGATGTCTCTTGTCACCGTACTTTCAGTCATGAATGGCTTTGAAGGTCAACTGAAAGGTCGCATCCTTGGTGTGCTACCACAGGCAATTATTTCCCACGATGACGGCAAAACGCCCCGCAGTGAAAGTGCGCCTGAATTTATTCAAGCGATGTCGAGTGCCGGCCATCCAGAGCCCATCGTGCAAAGCGAAGCGGTCATTCAAAGTGCAAAGAAATTGAGTGCAGGGTTGTTGATTGGTATTGAACCCGGTGAGCACGACCCGATTGAAGAGCATCTTATTGCTGGACGATTGTCAGAGCTAAAAGCGGGTAAATACCAAGTTTTCATCGGCAGTTCACTGGCGCGCTCTATGGATTTATCGCCAGGCGATAAAGTCCGTCTAATGGTCACCAGCGCCAGTCAGTTTACTCCTCTTGGCCGCATCCCTAGTCAACGTATTTTTACTGTTGCTGGTATTTATAACACCGGTTCTGACGTCGATGGGCAACTTATGTTAACCCATTTAGATGATGCTGCGCGTTTAATGCGCCTTAATAAAGATACAATGACCGGATGGCGTTTGTTCTTTAACGATCCGTTTGTTGTCAGTGATATGAGTAAACAACCGTTGCCAGATGGCTGGCAGTGGCAAGATTGGCGCGCGCAACGAGGAGAGTTATTCCAAGCGGTGCGCATGGAAAAGAATATGATGGGTCTGATGCTTGGCCTTATTGTCGGCGTCGCTGCATTTAACATTGTATCCGCGTTGATAATGGTGGTAATGGAGAAGCAATCGGAAGTGGCTATTTTGAAAACGCAAGGCATGACCGATCGCCAAGTGATGGCCATTTTTATGGTGCAAGGCGCGAGCAGCGGTGTAGTGGGTGCGGTGATAGGTGGCGTGTTAGGTGTTTTACTTTCGTCCAATTTGAATAGCTTACTGGAGAGTGCGGGCATTGCCTTGTTCTCATTCGGTGGCTCATTGCCAGTAGTGATTAATCCGCTGCAAATATTGGTTGTCGTTTCTTTGGCTGTGATGCTCAGCCTACTGGCAACATTGTTTCCTTCTTATCGAGCATCGTCTGTTAAACCTGCTGAGGCATTAAGATATGAGTGATTTACTACAGTGTCGTGATGTAACCAAGATTTATCATGAAGGGGCGCTGGAAACTCAAGTTTTGAAAGGCGTCAGCTTTGATTTGAAACGCGGCGAACTGGTCTCAATTATTGGTACTTCAGGTTCAGGTAAAAGTACACTTTTGCATGTATTGGGCGCTCTAGATGATACCAGTGCAGGACAGGTGACCTTTTTAGGGCAAGAGCTATCGAAACTCAGTTCTAACAAGCAAGCGAAGTTGCGAAATAAACACTTGGGCTTTGTTTATCAGTTTCACCATCTTTTAGCTGACTTTAGCGCGTTAGAAAACGTAGCAATGCCACTGCTAATTGGTGGTATGAAGGTGGTCGATGCAAAACAAAAAGCACTCGCGTTGTTAGAAAAAGTCGGTCTTTCACATCGTGTTGAACACCGTCCTTCGGAGCTTTCTGGTGGTGAGCGCCAGCGAGTGGCCATTGCGCGTGCGTTGGTGAATAGCCCAGACCTAGTGTTAGCGGATGAACCGACAGGTAATCTAGATCATAAAACCGCATTGGCAATTTATGACTTAATGCGTGAGCTTAATCGAGAGTCAGGCACGGCATTTTTAGTCGTCACCCATGATGGTGAATTGGCGGGTAAAATGGATCGCCAACTGCATATGAAAGATGGTTTGTTGGTTGATGTGGAGGGCGCGTAGTGTTCTCTTCACTATCTTTGTTCATTGGTCGTCGTTTTAGTCGCGCCAAACAGCGCAATAAAATGGTGTCGTTTATTTCACTTTCTTCGACCATCGGTATTGCAGTCGGTGTGGCGGTAATCATTATTGGCTTGTCGGCAATGAATGGTTTTGAACGCGAGTTGAAAGATCGTGTTTTGTCGGTGATTCCGCACGGTGAATTTGAAGGCGTGCACGGTTCGATTCAACATTGGCAGAACTTGCTCAAACAAGCGGAAAAACACCCGCAAATTGAGGCGACAGCTCCTTACGTCAAACTCACTGCATTGGCAGAGCGTGGCCAGCAACTGAAAGCGATCGAAGTGCGCGGTATTGATCCGGACAAAGAGTCTTTGGTCTCTAACTTAAGCCAGTTTATCGACCCTGCGAGTTGGCAGGCGTTTCAAGCTGGTCAGCAGCAAGTGATTCTTGGTCAAGGTGTTGCTGACTTATTAGATGCAAAGGTCGGTGATTACATTAGCTTGTTGATTCCTTCCTCCGGCAGCGCAAGTAAAGTGCAAACGCCAAAGCGGGTACGAGTTAAGGTGGCGGGGTTGCTTACGCTCAATGGCCAGATAGATCATAACCTTGCTTTGATTCCTCTCGCAGATGCCCAAAATTACGCCAAATTAGGCAGTGCTGTCAGTGGTGTTTCGGTGCGTGTGACCGAGGTGTTGGATACTCTACCGATCATTCGTGAAGTCGGTAATACTTTGAATGAAGTGGTCTACTTACGCTCTTGGCAGAGTAAATATGGCTACCTTTATCGCGATATTCAGCTAGTTCGTACCATTATGTATTTGGTGATGGTATTGGTGATTGGTGTGGCGAGCTTCAACATTGTCTCGACCTTGATGATGGCGGTGAAAGATCGCGCAGCAGAGATTGCGATTTTACGTACCATGGGGGCGACCGATGGCTTAGTAAAGCGTATTTTTGTTTGGCAGGGAGTATTCTCTGGCGTGCTCGGCAGTCTTTTTGGCAGTGTCGTCGGGGTATTGGTTGCGCTCAACCTCACGCCGATAATCAAAGGTCTTGAAGCTTTGATTGGCCACCAATTCCTCTCGGGAGATATCTATTTTGTTGATTTTTTACCATCTCAAGTGATGTCGAGTGATGTGCTGATGGTCTCGGGAACCGCCATTGTGTTGAGCTTACTCGCGACTTGGTATCCTGCTTCAAGAGCCAGTCAGCTCAATCCCGCTGCTGTGCTAAGTTCTAAATAACGGTTTTATGAACAATAATACCATTGTTGATTGAGTGAATGTAAAAACAAAAAAAGGACCGAAAGGTCCTTTTTTTATATCTGAATATGAGGCAGTATTTAAACGTTCAAAGCAAATCATCATACTCAAGCAACATAGCAATTTCTTGGTGTGATGATGTTTATTTAATATTGCGCTAAATTATTCGTTTGTCTTTGCGACAGAGTCTATCTTAGCTTTCGAGGTAAACGGAAGCGACGTTTCTGCCAGCTTCTAACCACTGAATAACGCCAAAGCCCTTTGATACCGAAATAACCAATCATTGCTGATGTGACACCACAAATCATGCAGCCGAGCAGGAATGGCGGCCCGATGGTGCTCATTTGGTGCAGGATGAATTCCCACGACAGTTCAAAGTGAAAGGGTTGCGGCGGTACATGCATAACCCAAGCGCCCAGCTTATAGGCAAAGTAAAACAATACCGGCATGGTAATCGGATTACTCACCCACACCAAGGCAACGGAAAGGGGAAGGTTAACTCCGCAGATAATGGCGAGTCCAGCCGACATAATCATTTGGCTTGGCAGCGGTACAAACGCCATAAACAAGCCAACAGCAAACGCACCGGCTGCTGAGCGGCGGTTAAGGCACCATAAATTTGGGTTATAAAGCACATTGCCAAAAACCTTTAATGCCTTCTGACGTTTGATCATCTCATGGTCAGGCATAAAGCGTTTTATGAATTTTCTTGGCATCGGAAATTATGTCTCTCTTTATTCATTATTGGACATTAGCGTCATTCGCTACCTTGATCATAACCACACCCATTTGGCCAAGTATGCCTGTGTGGGGTTGGTCAGTTCCTTGCCTAGTTTGGCTATTGCTTAGTTTCTATTGTAGAAGGCTTCGATGGGGCTGTGGAATTGCCTTGGCACTAATCGTGATTTTGACTAGTAGCAATTTGTTGCTCCATCAATCAAACACCCTGTTTCAAGCCGGTTCGAATATTATCATAAATGCTGAAGTTGACAGTCTTTTTAAGCCAATTAAGCATGGCTTTCAAGGGATAGCCTCGGTTAGATCAATCAATGGTGAAAGATTGAGCTACCTTTCTCGACCTAAAGTCTACTTAATCACCCCCAAAAATCTACAGCTAGGCGATCGGATAACCGCTCAAGTGAGAATTAAACCGGTTGTCGGCGTGCTCAATGAAGTGGGTTTTGACCGAGAGAAATACGCCGTAAGCCAAAGCGTCACAGGGGCGGCATCAATAAACACTAAGCACTCCTATTTCATTCAAAGCACCGCGTCGTTACGACAATTTTTATTTAACCGGATGTTTCAGGCCTCTAAATCTTTTAGTAGCCAAGGTTTGTTGTTGGCATTGAGCTTCGGTGAGCGAGGATATATTCCATCCAGTCAATGGCACGCGTTACAACAAAGTGGGTTGAGTCATCTGATAGCCATTTCTGGCTTGCACGTGGGGATTGCGTTTTCAGTTGGTTGGCTAATTGGTTTCGCTTTACTGCGTGCTGGCGGTAAAAAAGTGTGGTTGCCGCTTATTTTCGGCGGCGCGGCCGCGTTAGGTTATGCTTGGTTGGCGGGATTTGCGATACCGACTCAGCGCGCATTAATGATGGTTGGCGTGTTGATGCTGCTTCAATTGACTCGTATTCATACCTCTTATCGCTTTACTTGGTTGCTGGTGGTGTGTGTATTGTTGCTTGGCGACCCTTTTGCCAGCTATGCCGCGAGTTTCTGGCTCTCGATTAGTGCGGTGGCGATTATCTTTCTGTTCCTCTCTTGTCGATTGCAGATACGCTCAGGGCTGCTTAAAGCGATATTCATGCAGCTTTGCCTCGTGGTGGTGATGGCATTGCTTGTTGCATGGCTCTACTTGGGGTTGAGTCTTCATGCCTTTCTCTACAACCTTGTTTTTGTGCCGTGGTTCAGCTTTGTTGTCATTCCATTATTGCTGCTCTCAGTCGTATTGTCAGTGGTGGTTATTGCGGGGGCTCCTCTGCTAACACAGTGGCTAATCAACCTGGTTGATTGGTCTTTGATTCCGATGGACTTAGCTCTGTCGTTTAGTGATAGCTTGTGGTTTGAGCTTTCTAATCAGCAAGTATTATGGCTTATTGCTGCGCTGATGTTGTGCAGTCTAGGTTTCATCGTTTCTCGCCAAGCATGGTGCATTTTGCTATTGAGCGTCATTTTTACCTTGAGCACACGAACACAAAATCCTGAGTGGCGGATGGACTTGCTTGATGTTGGTCATGGGCTGGCGATAGTGATAGAGAAAAACCAGCACGCACTACTTTATGATACAGGTGCTGCTTGGCAGCGAGTGAATCGGGCTACGTCATTGGTCTCTAGCTCTCAGACGCGTGATACGCTCTTTTCTCAAGGTAGCTATGCGCAGCAACTGCTCATACCGTTGTTGACGGCGAGGGGGACAACCTTAGATGGTGTGTTGATCAGTCATTTTGATAATGATCATGCTGGTGGATTAGCGGCGATCGTTGATCGTTGGCCAGATGTCCGAATTTGGGCGAGCCAAAGCGCAGTTGCATCGCAACACAAGATCGAAGCGTGTATTGCTGGGAATAGTTGGCGCTGGCAGGGAATTGATATTGATGTGCTCTGGCCTCCGCAACTTGCCTCTCGCGCTTATAATCCACATTCATGCGTGGTGCGTTTATATGACAGTGAGCATGACCATTCAATTTTGTTAACGGGCGATATTGAAGCGGTTGCGGAGTGGATGTTATTACGACAATCCCCATCGTTGGCCAGTGACGTGATTATTGTTCCCCATCATGGCAGTAAAACCTCCTCTTCTTCGGCCTTTATTGCCAAGGTTTCACCGCAATTAGCGCTATCTTCGTCAGCGTTCCAAGGGCGGTGGCTGTTGCCGAGTCCTGCGGTAAAGGCGCGCTACCTGGATGCTGAAGCGAATTGGTTTGATACCGGCAGTTCAGGGCAGATATCACTCTATTATCGCGGCAAAAATCGCCGCTTGGTGGCATTGCGTTCAAGCAAAGGGCTGGCATGGTATAGGCAGATGCTGCGTAAGCGAGTAGAATAGAAAGATTATTGTAAAAAGAATAAAGCACTTCTATGTCTCTAGATCAAGATGAAACAACGTGGCAAACCTTTCAACGTTTGTGGGCGTATATCCGTTTGTACAAGCTCGGTTTGTCAGCTGCGGTTGTAGCCTTAATCATCAACGCTGTCGCTGATACTTACATGGTTTCACTATTAAAGCCTTTGTTGGATGAGGGTTTTGGTAATGCTGAATCGAATTTTCTACGCACTTTACCTTTTATTATCTTTGGCATGATGATCGTCCGTGGTTTAAGTGGGTTTGTTTCTACTTACTGCCTAAGCTGGGTGTCGGGCAATGTTGTCATGCAAATGCGCCGCGCTATTTTTAGTCAGTTTATGCACATGCCTGTCGCGTACTTTGATAAAGAGTCGACCGGCGGCTTATTGTCTCGCATTACTTATGATTCGGAACAAGTTGCGGGTGCGACCAGCCGTGCTTTAGTCAGTATTGTCCGTGAAGGTGCAAGTATTATTGGTCTATTGACGCTGATGTTCTGGAACAGTTGGGAACTGTCATTAGTGCTTATTGTGGTGGCGCCAGTCGTTGCGTGGGCAATCAGCGTGGTTTCTAAGCGCTTTAGAAAAGTGTCGAAAAGCATGCAAGACACCATGGGCCATGTTACGTCGTCGGCTGAGCAAATGCTAAAAGGCCATAAAGTGGTGCTGAGCTACGGTGGACAAGAAGTGGAGCGTGAGCGCTTTGACTCGGTCAGCAACCGAATGCGTCAACAGTCGATGAAATTGGTTTCGGCGCAAGCAGTGGCTAACCCAGTGATTCAGTTGATTGCCTCAACCGCTTTGGTGACAGTACTATTTTTAGCCAGTGTTGATTCAATTCGTGAAACACTGACTCCAGGTACCTTTACGGTTATCTTTTCGGCGATGTTCGGTCTGATGCGTCCTTTGAAAGCGTTGACTAACGTTACTTCTGATTTCCAACGCGGTATGGCGGCAAGCCAAACCTTATTCGCCTTGATCGATTTAGACACCGAACAAGACAATGGTAAGTTTGAAAGCCAAAATGTTCGCGGTGACGTTGAAGTGAAAGACGTGACGTTTACTTATGGTGGTAAAGAAAAACCTGCACTATCAAACGTCTCGTTTACCATTCCACAAGGTAAGACTTTAGCTCTGGTCGGTCGTTCAGGCTCAGGTAAGAGTACTATCGCCAACTTGTTTAATCGTTTTTACGATGTTGATTCCGGCTCGATTAGCTTGGATGGCCATGATGTGCGTGATTACACGCTTAAAAATCTTCGTAGCCACTTTGCTTTGGTTTCACAAAACGTCCATTTGTTTAACGATACCATCGCCAATAACATTGCATATGCGGCAACTGAAAAATACACCCGTGAGCAGATCGAGCACGCAGCACGTTTAGCGCATGCGATGGATTTCATCGATAAGATGGATGCAGGGCTTGATACTGTGATTGGTGAAAACGGTGCGAGTTTGTCTGGTGGTCAACGTCAGCGTATTGCGATTGCCCGTGCGTTGCTGCGTGATGCACCGGTACTGATTCTTGATGAGGCGACTTCTGCGCTGGACACTGAATCTGAAAAAGCGATTCAAGCTGCACTGGATGAGCTACAAAAAGATAAAACCGTATTGGTGATTGCACACCGTCTTTCAACCATTGAGAAAGCCGATCAAATTTTGGTGGTGGATGAAGGTGAGATTGTCGAACGTGGTAGCCATCAAGAACTGATTGCGCTTAAAGATGGTGCGTATTCTCAATTACACCGTATTCAATTTGGTGGTTAAGCTGTGATTGAAAAGCTTTGGTTTGAGAACCATCCGCTCAAGTATTTGCTATGGCCACTGTTGTGGCCGCTGAGTAAGCTATTTGGCCTGATTAGTCGTTCACGTCGCCAAGACTATCAAAATGCTAAAAAAGCGACCTATCGCTCGCCAGTGCCAATCATTATCGTCGGCAATATTACGGCTGGTGGTAATGGTAAAACGCCAATGGTGATTTGGCTGGTAGAGAAACTGCAAGCACTTGGCTATAAACCGGGTGTTGTTTCTCGAGGCTATGGCGCTAAAGCACCGAGTTATCCATTGCTCGTTGATAGCCAAACGTCGACGGCTTATTGTGGTGATGAGCCAAAACTCATTTTCAAACGCACCCATGCGCCGGTTGCGGTGGACCCAGTGAGAGCAAACGCAGTCAAAGCGTTATTGCCACTCGGTGTGGACATAATCATTACCGATGATGGTCTGCAGCATTATGCTTTAGAGCGTGATATTGAGTTTGCGGTGGTGGACGGGAAGCGTCGTTTTGGCAATCAACAATTACTGCCTTTAGGGCCATTGCGTGAGAGTGTTGAGCGTCTTACTGAGGTTGATTTTGTGATCACCAATGGTGGCCAAGCACTGGTTGGGGAAGCGGCAATGACTTTAACGCCAAGTTTGGCTGTTAATATGAAAACCCGTGAACAAATCCCAGTTAGCCAGCTAAAACAATTGGTCGCAATGGCGGGTATTGGTCATCCTCCACGCTTTTTTAATACTTTAGAACAGTTGGGTGCCGATTTGGTCCATTGCCAAGGTTTTGCCGACCATCAGGATTTCGCCATTGAGCAATTGCGTGAATTAGCTACGCGCGGTTCACATCTAATTATGACAGAAAAAGATGCGGTAAAATGTGTCGAAGCGGCGCAAGAAAACTGGTGGTATTTGCCTGTTTCAGCGACGTTTTCTCAACATGACGAACAGCGTATTTTAGAACGAATTAATCAAATAAAGGAACATTATGGATCACCGTCTGCTTGAAATCGTTGCGTGCCCTGTGTGCAAAAGCAAACTGACTTATGATAAAGACAAACAAGAGTTGATTTGCAAAGCGGATCGCCTTGCTTATCCAATCAAAGAAGGCATTCCAATGCTGTTAGAGCCGGAAGCGCGTTCTATGAGCATGGATGAGGGACGATAATGTCATTTACGGTTGTTATTCCTGCTCGTTTCCAATCGACGCGTTTGCCAGGTAAGCCGCTTGCAGACATTGGTGGCAAGCCGATGGTGCAATGGGTTTATGAGCAAGCGATACAAGCGGGCGCTGACCAAGTGATCATTGCCACTGATGATGAGCGTGTTGAGCAAGCCGCTAAAGCGTTTGGCGCGCAAGTGTGTATGACTTCACCTAACCATGAATCAGGCACTGAGCGTTTAGCTGAAGTGGTTGAACTGATGGGGATCGCTGATGATCACATCATCGTTAATGTTCAGGGTGACGAGCCATTAATTCCCCCATCAATCATCGCTCAAGTGGCAGAAAACTTGGCGAATAGCCAAGCGCCTATGTCGACACTTGCGGTCGAAATCAGTGATGAAGCGGAAGTGTTTAATCCAAATGCAGTAAAAGTGCTCACTGACAAAGATGGTTACGCGATGTACTTTAGCCGAGCGACGATTCCTTGGGATCGTGACAACTTTGCTAATAACAAGACCATTGCTCAGCCATTACTGCGCCACATTGGCATCTATGCCTACCGTGCCGGCTTCATTAATACTTATATTAACTGGCAGCCAAGTGCGTTAGAAAAAGTTGAATGTTTAGAGCAGCTTCGCGTGTTGTGGTACGGTGAAAAAATTCATGTCGCAGTGGCTAAAGAAGCACCTGCTGCAGGGGTGGATACGCCGGAAGATTTGCAAGCGGTGCGCGATATTATCGCTAGTCGTAAAGCGTAGGTCTTTAAACGGGAAATAGAGATGAAAGGGGCTCAAGCGAGCCCCTTTTTTTGATCATAATGCCGTTAGATCAGGTCTATTATCAACCATGACATTTAACCGCTGAAAGCACTAAATGCCCGAGTCATATTGATTTCGCTGTGGACATGAACCAATGATTTCCCGACGTCCAGTATCTTTGACTTCTTCGAGAATAATATCGAAGCCCCACAAGCGATAGAGGTGCTTTAGAACCTCGTTAGCGCTGTCATGCAATGGAATTCTGTCATGTGGTACGTATTGCAACGTCATTGAGCGGTCACCGCGTACATCAATGTTAAACACTTGAATGTTGGGTTCGAGGTTACTGAGATTGTATTGAGCCGCCAGTTTTTCACGAATGGCTCTATACCCCATATCGTCATGAATATGGCTGATTTCAACATAGTTTTTACGGTCATCATCAACGATCGAAAACAGTTTAAAATCACGAATTAATTTCGGTGATAAATATTGGCTAATAAAGCTCTCATCTTTAAAGTTGTGCATGGCGAAATGCAAAGCATCCAACCAATCAGTGCCCGCTAATTCTGGGAACCACTCTTTGTCCTCATCAGTGGGTTCTTCGCAAATTCTGCGTATATCACGAAACATTGCAAACCCTAAAGCGTATGGGTTTATGCCGCTAAAATAAGGGCTGTTGTACGCGGGTTGGGCAACCACGCTGGTATGGCTGTGCAGAAACTCAAGGATAAAGCGCTCAGAAACCACACCTTCATCGTACATGTGATTTAAAATGGTGTAGTGCCAGAAGGTCGCCCAACCTTCATTCATCACCTGCGTTTGCTTTTGCGGATAAAAGTATTGGCTCACTTTACGTACGATGCGCACCGTTTCTCGCTGCCAAGGCTCCAATAGCGGGGCGTGTTTTTCAATAAAGTAGAGGATGTTTTCTTGTGGTTCAGAAGGGAAGCGAACTTTACAATCCTCTTCTTTTTCTGCCGATTTGGGCACGGTACGCCATAGATCGTTAACCTGTGATTGGAGATAGGCTTCGCGTTCATCTTGACGGAGCTTTTCTTCCGCGATAGATATTTTTTCTGGGCGCTTATAGCGATCGACACCGTAGTTCATTAAGGCATGACAAGAGTCGAGTAGGTCCTCAACCTCAGCGACACCATATTTTTCTTCGCACTCGGTGATGTACTTTTTAGCGAACAGCAAGTAGTCAATGATCGAGCCCGCGTCTGTCCATGTTTGAAACAGATAGTTGCCTTTGAAAAATGAGTTGTGGCCGTAACAGGCATGCGCCATCACCAGTGCCTGCATCGTGACGGTGTTTTCTTCCATCAAGTAGGCAATACACGGATTAGAATTAATGACGATTTCGTACGCTAGCCCCATTTGGCCATGTTTATAACCTTGTTCAGTTTGGATGAATTTTTTACCAAACGACCAATGGTTGTAATTGATGGGCATGCCGATACTTGAATAAGCATCCATCATTTGTTCCGAGGTAATCACCTCAATTTGATTGGGGTAAGTGTCGAGGCGATAGTGTTCAGCGACACGTTTGATTTCGACGTGATAGCGCTCAAGCAGGCTGAATGTCCAATCTGGCCCATCGGGAAGTAGCTTACTGTTGTTCTTAGTCGGCTTTTTAGTTGTGGTTGTCATCGTGCCTCCCTAAGCGTTTTCTTTTCTGAATAGTTCCCTAAAGACAGGGAAAATATCATCAACACTTCGTATGTTTTTCATCGCGAAATTGCCAAACGCGCCTTCGAGTTTTTCGTATTCGTGCCACAAGGTTTGATGCGAGCGGCGCGTGATCTCGATATAAGAAAAGTACTGACATTTTGGCAGTAGGCCTTCTTGCATCAATTCTCGGCAACGCGGCGAATCGTCCGCCCAGTTATCACCGTCAGAAGCTTGTGCAGCATAGATATTCCATTGCCCCACAGGGAAGCGGTCGGCGATGATTTCATTCATCAATCGCAATGCACTCGATACGATGGTGCCACCGGTTTCTTGTGAGTAGAAAAACTCATGCTCGTCGACTTCCTTGGCTTGCGTATGGTGACGAATAAACACCACTTCGACATTTTCATAGGTGCGGGTTAAAAACAGGTAAAGTAGTACGTAGAAGCGCTTGGCGATATCTTTGGTGGCCTGATCCATTGAGCCTGAGACATCCATGACACAAAACATCACCGCTTGGCTTGATGGAATAGGGCGGCGCTCGTAGTTTTTAAAACGCAAATCAAAGGTGTCGATGAACGGCACACTATCAATTTTTTTACGTAATGCTTGGATTTCTTCTTTCAGGCGGCGCTCTTCGATAAGCAGCGCGGGCTCTTGATTTTGAATGCGGTCTAACTCATCTTCGAGCTCACGCATCATACGACGTTTACCCGCGGTCATCGCGGTTCGACGCGCCAAGGATTGTTGCAGTGATTTAACGATTGCTATATTCGCTGGCACACCGGCCGTTTGATAACCCGCACGGTGTGTTTTCCACTCCGTAATTTTGTTGACCTGCGTTTTCTCTAAATTCGGCAGGGCAAGATCTTCAAACAGGATATCGAGATATTCATCTTTAGAGATCTGAAACACAAACTCGTCTTGGCCTTCGCCATCCGGGCTCGCTTCCCCTTCACCGGCACCACCACCTTGTCCACCGCCTTTCGGCCGTTCAATTTTATCGCCTTTGATGAACTGGTCATTACCCGGATGCACGCGCTCTTTGACGCCGCCTTGTCCTTGATGAAAAATGGGTTCGTTGATGTCTTTATGTGGAATCGCAACGTCTTCACCAGTTTCAGTATTGGTGATTGAGCGACGGTTGACCGCATCAGCTACCGATTCCTTGATTTTCTCTTTATGACGACGAATAAAGCGCTGTCTGTTAACGGCACTTTTATTCTTTCCGTTCAGTCGTCTATCGATAAATTGCGCCATGATTCACCCCTTATTTACCATCGTATTTGTTCCCTCATTGACGGCGTTAATCCGTCAATGAGGGGTAAGTCCGCTGTTAAGAGGACTTACGAACGCGGAGATACCATTCAGATAGTAGGCGTACTTGTTTCTCGGTGTAGCCTTTCTCCATCATACGAGCGACGAAGTCGTCATGTTTCTTCTGATCTTCAGAAGAGGTTTTACTGTTAAAGGAAATCACTGGAAGCAGCTCTTCAGTATTAGAGAACATTTTCTTCTCGATGACGGTACGGAGTTTTTCATAACTGGTCCATACAGGATTGGAACCGTTGTTATTGGCTCTAGCACGCAGTACGAAATTGACGATCTCATTACGGAAGTCTTTTGGATTACTGATGCCCGCCGTTTTTTCAATTTTCTCTAGCTCATTGTTGAGCGCCGAGCGGTCGAACAATTGGCCGGTCTCTGGATCACGGTATTCTTGATCCTGAATCCAGAAGTCAGCATAGGTGACATAGCGGTCAAAGATATTTTGGCCGTACTCGGAATAGGATTCTAAGTAAGCGGTTTGAATCTCTTTGCCGATGAATTCCACATAGCGGGGAACCAAATAGCCCTTCAAGAACTCAAGGTATTTTTCTGCGACTTCTTGCGGGAACTGCTCTCGCTCAATTTGTTGTTCAATGACATAGAACAGGTGGACTGGGTTTGCAGCCACTTCTGTCTGATCAAAGTTAAATACGCGTGATAGGATCTTAAATGCAAAACGGGTTGAAAGGCCTGACATCCCTTCATCCACACCGGCGTAATCACGATACTCTTGATAGCTTTTCGCTTTAGGATCGGTGTCTTTAAGGGTTTCACCATCGTAAACCCTCATTTTCGAAAATACGGATGAATTTTCAGGCTCTTTTAGACGCGATAAGATACTAAACTGCGACAACAGGTCGAGTGTGCTTGGTGAGCATGGCGCATTAGATAGCTCTGAGTGATCAAGCAGCTTTTGATAAATTTTGACTTCTTCCGAAACACGCAAACAGTAAGGTACCTTGACGATGTACACACGGTCGAGAAACGCTTCGTTGTTTTTGTTGTTACGGAAAGTCTGCCATTCTGACTCATTTGAGTGCGCGAGAATCATGCCATCAAATGGGAGAGCAGAGAGGCCCTCAGTACCGTTGTAGTTACCTTCTTGCGTTGCTGTTAGCAATGGATGTAGCACTTTCAGTGGTGCCTTAAACATCTCGACAAATTCCATCACACCTTGGTTCGCTTTACACAACGCGCCAGAGTAGCTGTATGCATCTGGATCATCTTGCGAGAAGTGCTCAAGCATGCGGATATCGACTTTACCGACCAGCGATGAGATATCTTGGTTGTTTTCATCACCCGGTTCGGTCTTCGCAATCGCTAATTGGTCGAGAATCGAAGGACGGACTTTAACCACTTTGAATTTGGTAATGTCACCACCGAAGTCATGCAAGCGTTTTGCAGCCCATGGTGACATGATTGAGCGTAGGTAGCGTTTTTCGATACCATATTCTTGCTTGAGCAATTCACCATCTTCCGCGACATCAAATAAGCAAAATGGATGGTCATTGACCGGGCTACGTTCGCCATCAGCAGAAAGCATGTATACCGGAACTTGTTGCATTAGTGCTTTGAGTTTCTCGGCTAACGATGATTTACCGCCACCAACGGGGCCAAGTAGATAGAGGATTTGCTTCCGTTCTTCTAAACCTTGTGCGGAGTGTTTTAGATAGGAAACGATTTGTTCTATGGCATCTTCCATGCCGTAAAAGTCTTTGAATGTTTCATAACGTGAAATAACACGATTTGAAAAGATGCGACTTAGATGAGGATCTTGAGCTGTATCAATGACCTCCGGCTCACCTATCGCCATAAGCAAACGCTCAGCTGCGTTGGCGTATGCGCTTTTGTCATCTTTACATAGTGCTAAGAAATCTTGTAAAGATAACTCCTCATCCTTGGCTGCTTCATAGCGCGCTTGGAAATGGTCGAAAATGCTCATAATGATTTCCCCTCTGAACCTGTATAACTGACATACAACTCGCTAATAAATAACTAATCCCTCATTAATTAAGCCTAGTGGGAATTTCGAATATTGCTTAAAAAATATGTGTTTATTTGCATTAATTGAATGTGTAACCCGTTTTACTGCGCGTAAAAGCGGGTGGTGTAAATGCTGTGGAATAGGGTGAATACAGGGATGATTAATTGGACGATATCACTAATATAAATATAGTTGATTGCGAGTTATTTGTTGGCTAGATGATCGGTTTGATTGATAGTACGCCATTCTGTATAGTGGCACTCAAGATTTTAACCAACCAATTGGATTTATCAGTGAACAAACATTTGATCATCAGCCTTGCCGCATGTACTGCTTTTACGCCATGGTTAGCGCACGCCAAAATCTCACAATGGTCACTAGGTGTGGCGGCTTCTTATTCACCGGCCGTTTATAAAGACACGCCCGCTAACAAAGCGGTGATTCCTGTGGTTGGCTATGAGGGGGAGCATTTCTTTATGCGAGGCTTTAGTGCCGGTTACCGCTTAAATCCAATTGGTTCGACACACAATATCGTTTTTCGCGCCGTTTATGATCCTCGAACGCTAAAGCCAGAAGATTCTGATAACGCCGTTGTACAGCAAATGGATGAACGTAAAAGCACCATCTTAGGCGGGGTGAGTTATCAGTTGATTACTATGGTAGGTATGTTTGAAGCAACAGCGGGCAGTGATATAGGCGGTAAGCACAACGGTTTATACGCCGAAGCGGCTTGGCGTTTGCCAATTCGAGGCCGCGGTTGGGCAGTGACGCCAAGTATCGGCTACGCCTACAATAGCGATAAGATCAATAACCATTTATACGGCGTGAGTAAGAGTGAAGCGGCTCGCGCTGGGATTGACCATTTTGATCCTAGCTGGGATGGTCAGTATTTTATTGGCGCATCGGCCTTTATGCACATTACGCCCAACATTCGTGTGACAGGTGGGGTGCGATACACTAACTTAGAGGGTGAGATTGAGAAGAGCCCATTGATTGAATCAGGGGTCAACACGACCGGAAACATTGGTATTGCTTACGTGTTCTAACCACGGTAACAGCAATAAAAAAGGGTTGCTAATGCAACCCTGATACAATTTTTTGTGCCGATTTAAGCGTTAAAGATTTGCTTAAGTTCGTTAGCACATAAGTGGTATTGACGTGGGCATTTGCGCCATGTTGTCAGCATGCGACGGTATTTCTCAAGCATCGGCATTTGTGCGTTGAAGTGGTGCTCACCTTTATCAAATTGTGGGTAAAGACCTTCAGATTCCACTAGGAAACGGACGTAATGCACCAGTTTACATTCTGAACCACAGTCAAAACCAAGGAATTGTAAACGGCGCTGGTCCACTTCTTTGCGTTCGTGCTCTTCTAGCATGTTGTTGGATTCTTGCATCGCATGATACATTTCCATAATGTCGGTAATCTCACGACATTCATCTTCTTCAATACAACCAAAATCTTTATTTAACTCACGCATTTGCATTACGTAGCCACGCTCTACAATTGTTTGTAAGCGCTTGTATTTAGCCGCGTTTGTTGGGTCCATTTGCGACATCAAGTAGTACTGGTTAGATAGGATCAAACGTTGAGCGTTTGTCATTTCCATTGGGTGGCCTCATAGTTCTAATACATCTTTCTTGTGCTTAGGTTAGCCTTTTGTTGTGTAATGAAACATGATCTCAACACAGGTTTATGAGCAAAAATGAAAACTTTTTACCTTAATATATGTGTATTTAATTTTATGTGTCAGCAAGCTAAGTGGAATCAGGCATAGAAGCGAATCTACATGCATAAAATGTGGCCGTTAGCTTTGTTTATTGGCGAGGATAGGTGTAGTTTTAAATGGACAATCTAGACTGCCATCGAGCAGATTTTAAATCGATACCATTAAGTGTGACTGAATTATGAAAAAATCGATATTAGCGTTAATTTGCGCATCTTGTTTTAGCTACGCTGCCAATGCATGTACTGGCATTTCTCTTTCCACCACTAATGATGATTATATTCAAGCGCGCACGATCGAATGGGGTCACAGTGATCTGAATAGTAAGCTGGTGGTTTCTCCACGTGATTATCGCTATACCTCAACCATGCCAGATCAAAAGCACGGTCTGACTTGGGAAAGCAAATATGGCTTTGCGGGGATTTCTGTTAGTGATGATAAATTTATCGCGGAAGGGGTCAATGAAAAGGGTTTAAGTGCTGGTTTGTTCTATTTCCGCAATTACGGTTCGTTGGCAACTTATGACCCGCAAGATACCAGCAACAATATCACCGATATGGATTTTGTACGTTGGATGCTTAGCCAGTTTGAAACGGTCGAGCAGGTTGAAGCTGCACTGAGTAAAATTAAGATTGTGACCGTCTATTTTGATCAGCAAGGTAATCCATCACCAACCGCGCACTGGCGTGTGTCGGATAAACAGGGCAACAGTATTGTGATTGAAATAATGGATCACGGTAAAATCAATATTCACAAAAATACCGCCCAAGTACTGACTAATTCGCCAGACTATTCATGGCATGTAACCAATCTAAACAACTACATTAATTTGCATCCCGGTACCAGTGCAGGGCAAAAGATCAATGGCGTTGAAGCCCAATCGTTTGGGGTTGGTTCTGCGTTTGTCGGCTTGCCAGGTGACATCTCGCCACCGTCTCGCTTTGTGCGTGCCGCGTTTTATGTTAACTCAGCTCCAGAGCTAAAAAATGGCGAGCAAGCGGTATCACAGGCGTTCCATATTCTGAACAATTTTGATATTCCACTGGGCAGTGAGTTTAATGAAAAATCCCACATTCCCGACTTACCAAGTGCCACTCAATGGACCTCGGTTATTGATCAAAGCAACGGTTTACTGTTTTACAAAACCATGCATGACAGCACCATTCGCCGCGTTGACTTAAATACCCTGAATTTCGATGCGAAAAAGGAAACCATTCAAGCTTTGGATAGCGGCACATTTAGCTACGAGGATGTGATTATTCAGGGTAAGTAGTTTGCCGTTGTTGGGCGATAGAGCGGGGGAGCAAACATCGTTTAGTTTCTTCGCTTCATCGTTTAGCTTCATCGTTTAGTTTCTTCGTTTCTATGCAACAACACGTGGTAATACCCAGTAAAAATCTCAAACAACAAAAAGGGCGCTAACCAGTTGGTCGCGCCCTTTTTTAATCGAGTTTAAGCTGATCAGTATTTCACGTTTGAGTGGTACTGGCTCAGGATTGATTGGATGTTTTCCATCGTCTCTTTTGACGGTGGATTTACACCATCTAGTGGGTAGTCAAAGCCAAGCGCTTCCCATTTATGGGCACCCAGTTTGTGGTATGGCAACAGTTCGATTTTCTCTACGTTGTCCATATCTTTGATGAATTCACCAAGCATGTGCGCAGCTTCATCTTCATCAGTGTAGCCCGGCACCACAACGTAACGAATCCACGTTTTTTGACCAATCTTTTGTAAGTAGCGAGCAAAATCTAATACACGACGGTTTGACACACCAATAAACTCTTGGTGAACTTCATCTTTCATGTGTTTAAGATCAAGCATCACTAGATCGGTGGCTTCCAACACTTCATCAACCACATCAGTGTGTTTACGAATGTAGCCATTGGTGTCTAGACAAGTGTGGATACCTTCAGCTTGCGCCGCGCGGAAAAAATCACGCACAAATTCTGGCTGAAGCATCGCTTCACCGCCTGAACAAGTAATACCACCACCTGATGCTTTCATGAAATGGCGGTAGCTTTTGGCTTCGTTGATGATCTCTTCAACGGTCACTTCTTTACCATCATGGGTGTCCCATGTATCGCGGTTATGACAATACATACAGCGCATTAAACAGCCTTGAAGGAAAACAATAAAGCGGATTCCAGGACCATCGACAGTGCCACATGATTCAAAAGAATGAATACGACCAGTTGTAGACATGAGCTCATCTCTTATAAATTATTTGCCTGTCATTTTATTACAAAAACGTCATTTTAAATAGGGTTAACCAAGCCGTGAGGATAAATAAATCCAAGGTTAGTGCTGATTCTAGCTCTGGTGGTATCGAACCGATCAACCGCTTGCTAAAACTAGAAAAAAGCAAACAGCGCTAAGCTTCCTGTTCCGTAAATATCGTCGGGAGCTTCCTTGTAATCGGCGGTTTTAATCGTGGTTGAAAGACTAAGGCCGTAAGCCGAGTTATACCACGCAACCCCCATGACGGCGGTGGCTTGATTATGGGCGAGTTTCACTTCATAAAGCCCAGGGTCGGGCAGTCCTGAACGATCACCTTCAATCGTGATATCATTAAATCGGTAGCGAGCTTCGATACCACCATACATGAACCAACCTCCTTTTGATGCACCGAGCATGCCGGCTCTGAATGGATTCTCGCTGTCTATATTAGCAGCCCCAAGGTTACCCCCAAGGTCAGCCCCCCAACGAAACATTATCCCGGTTGAAATATCGCTGCGAAAGTTACCGGCGTTAATTTCAGATACATTTGAGATTTCAAATTCGGTATTGCTCGTCACCCCAACACGATACCAATTGAAATGACTTAGATAGCCGACATTTGCGATCCATTGATCGTCCACCTGATACTGCCAGCCATTAGGCTGATCTGAGCCGGTAATGCCATGCACCAAATCTTGCGCTTTATCCGCTAAGGAATTTTCCCCGGTGGTGCCGAGGGTGAGATTAAAACGCTGCGCTTGCTGGGGGTGTAAACTGAGATAGTTAAATTCAGTATGGAGAAAGCCTGCATAAGGACGATTGTTGGCGAGTGGTTCAGAGGCCTCAATATCAGTTGGGGTATACATCTTGTGACCAAGTGTAAACTCGTATTTATCCAAAGATGCTGCGCCCCAGTGAGATAAGCTCAACAATGACGTAAAGCGATTGGGTTGGATAGCCGCTGAGGTATAGGAGAGAAACAGGCCATTGGTATAGTCTTGATCAACACCAAAGATGCCATCGTTATCGATAGAAAACGATAGGGTAGCACGATCGGAGGCCAGGCCTACCGCTGGTGTCAGTAACACCATAGGCAAAATAGCCAAAGAAATACAACGGATAACGTTCATAAGACTACAGCGCTCGGTGAAGAAGAATAGAGTGTTATGTTACTACAAGCGTTATCTTTGTGACGCAAATTACATCGATGTTGTGCGCTTAATCCAATCTTGGTTTGTTATCTATTCAGTTTTCAAATGTGGGTCGAAATTGCAATAGGATGGGTCAATCGTTGGGGGAATTGCAGGCAAAAAAAAGCCCCGCTAAATAGCGGGGCTTCATCAATCATTCAACCGAGAATTATAGAGACTCAGTGAAAGTACGTGCGATTACGTCAGCTTGTTGCTCTGTAGTTAGAGAGTTAAAGCGTACAGCGTAACCAGATACACGGATTGTTAGCTGAGGGTATTTCTCAGGGTGCTTAACTGCGTCTTCTAGAGTTTCACGGTTAAGAACGTTCACGTTTAGGTGTTGACCACCTTCGATGCCAGCTTCGTGGTGGAAGTAACCATCCATTAGGCCTGCAAGGTTAGAACGTTGGCTATCTTCTTCTTTACCTAGTGCGTTTGGCACGATAGAGAAAGTGTAAGAGATACCATCTTGAGCGTCAGCAAACGGTAGTTTACCTACAGATGTTAGTGATGCTACAGCACCTTTCTCATCGCGACCGTGCATTGGGTTTGCACCAGGAGCGAAAGGAGCGCCAGCACGACGGCCATCTGGAGTGTTACCAGTTTTCTTACCGTACACAACGTTTGAAGTGATAGTAAGGATAGACTGAGTTGGGATTGCATCACGGTACATCTTAAGTTTACGGATTTTGCCCATAAACGTAGAAACTAGTTCACATGCGATGTCATCTACGCGTGAATCGTTGTTACCGAATTTAGGGTAATCGCCTTCGATTTCGAAGTCGATTGCAATGCCATCTTCGTCACGAACTGGTTTAACAGTTGCGAATTTGATTGCAGATAGTGAGTCAGCTGCAACAGATAGACCTGCGATACCACATGCCATAGTACGACGAACGTCACGGTCATGAAGAGCCATTAGAGACGCTTCGTAGCTGTATTTGTCGTGCATGTAGTGGATGCTGTTTAGTGCAGTCACGTATTGCTTAGCTAGCCAATCCATGAAGTGATCTAGACGATCCATTACTTTATCGTAATCAAGAACAGCGTCAGTCATTGGTGCTTCTTTTGGACCAACTTGCATTTTCAGCTTCTCATCAACGCCGCCGTTGATTGCGTAAAGCATAGTTTTAGCAAGGTTAGCACGAGCGCCAAAGAACTGCATTTGCTTACCAACGATCATTGGAGATACACAACATGCGATTGCGTAGTCGTCAGATTGTAGGTCAGGACGCATTAGATCATCGTTTTCGTACTGGATAGAAGAAGTATCGATAGATACTTTTGCACAGAAACGTTTGAAGCCGTCAGGTAGCTGCTCAGACCAAAGTACAGTGATGTTTGGCTCTGGAGAAGGACCCATAGTGTATAGGCTGTTTAGGAAACGGAAGTTAGTACGTGTAACTAGTGTACGACCGTCGATACCCATACCACCCATTGACTCAGTAGCCCAGATTGGGTCACCAGAGAACAACTCATCGTATTCAGGAGTACGTAGGAAACGAACCATACGTAGCTTCATTACGAAGTGGTCGATCATTTCTTGAGCTTCTACTTCAGTGATCTTGCCAGCTTCGATATCACGTTGGATGAAGATGTCTAGGAAAGTCGAAGTACGACCTAGAGACATTGCTGCACCGTTTTGTGATTTAACAGCAGCTAGGTAGCCGAAGTAAGTCCACTGGATAGCTTCTTGAGCAGTTTGTGCTGGCTCAGAGATATCGTAGCCGTACTTAGCAGCCATAACTTTGATTTGACCTAGAGCGCGGTGTTGCTCTGCAATTTCTTCACGAAGTTGCATAGTTGCCGTTAGGTCTTCGCCGTTCTCAAAACGCTCTTGTAGAGACGTGAATTGAGCTAGCTTGTCTTTCATTAGGAAGTTGATACCGTACAGTGCAACACGACGGTAGTCACCGATGATACGACCACGGCCGTATGCATCTGGAAGACCAGTTAGAACACCAGACTTACGACATGCTAGGATATCAGGAGTGTAGATATCGAAAACGCCAGCGTTGTGCGTTTTGCGGTATTCTGAGTAGATTTTTGAAATCATAGGGTCAAGAGTTTCACCGTATGCTTTGCAAGAACCTTCAACCATACGTACACCACCGTTAGGGATGATTGCACGTTTAAGTGGTTTCTCAGTTTGTAGACCAACGATAGTTTCTAGATCTTTTTCGATGTAGCCTGCATCGTGAGCAGTGATGGTAGAAATAACGTCAGTATCGAAATCAAGAGGCGCTTTAGTTGCGTTCTCAATTTTGATGCCTTCCATTACTTTAGCCCAAAGCACGTTAGTTGCTTCAGTACCTTCAGAAACTAGGAAAGATTCGTCGCCTTCATATGGAGCGTAGTTCTTTTGGATGAAATCACGAACGTTTACTTCGCTTTGCCACTCACCTGCAGCAAAACCTTCCCAAGCTTTAGCAAATTGCTCTGCCATGACATACCTACCTTTTTAGTAGAAAAAACACGTACTGCTTTCGCTGTTGAGCCAGCTATCCCGAGAATCGGGAACAGTACACTCTAATTAATAACAATATGTATAGCCTGTACCGTTTCGGTATTAAAACCGATCACAAACCTATAAATATTGTCACTACTCTTTATGTGGAATCTTACCAGTTCATTTTCAAGGTTACACTAAAAAAATTTTTAAACCTTAAACTAAATCAATAAATCCTAAAAAATGTTGATAAAAAAGGGGGCATATATGTTTGCCCCCCACAGTTATAGCTTAAAAATTATAGGAATGCTTTGATACCGTATTGACCTTCAAGCATACCAACTGCAAGCATTGCAACCAAACAGATTACAAGAACACCTACAGGGATAACGATCTTATCAACGAATGATAGACGAGCAGCACGCTCTTTATCACCGATTAGACCGTTGTTATCTAGCAGCATGGTTAGTGCCCAAGCAAGAACTGGGTTAACAACCGCAGAACCAAAGATACAGATACCTGCAGCTTGTGAATCTTTAGAGTCTTTAACCATCTGCATACCTGCTTCAAGTAGAGGTAGAGATACACCTACAAGTAGAGCAACACGCATTACTGGTGGCCATACAGCGATATCCATTGGGAAACCAAGGATCGCGATGATCATAACCAGTAGACCTAGCAAGATTGCGCCGCCTGGGATAGGACGTTTAGCAATCGCTGCAGGGATCATGTAAGTACCCCAAGAAGACGTGATGTTACCACCACCAACTGCAGTACCAACCATCTGACGGATAGAACACATGGTCATTGTATCATCAACGTCCATAAGTACTTTTTCAGTCTTACGTGGGTAGTTCAGTTCTTGGAAAATACGGTGACCTAGGAAGTCTGGTGACCACATTGCAACTGCTAGGATAGCAAACGGTAGTGACGCGATGAAGTGTTGCGTGTTTGGTAGACCAAGCATCCAACCTTCGTCTGTGCTACCCCACCAGTAAACTGGGTTTAGGTTAGGAAGACCAGTTTCAGTTACGAATTTAATATCGAAACCTGCGCCTAGGATTAGAGCAATGATAAGACCGGTGAATGCACACACTGGAATTGCCAACCAACGCTTGTTCACTTTTGCAAGTAAAGCGTATAGAGCAATCGTCACAGCAAGAACAATCAGGCCGACATAACCCATGCTACCCGCTTCAACGGTGCTAGATTGCAGACCAACCGCCCACTCTTGAATAGAGGTGATTTGGCTCATGGTACCTGTTAGACCTAGGAAGATTAGCAAGCCACCGGCTGTACCTTCCGAGGTGAGGTTCACCAGTTTCGAGCCACCTTTAAGGAAGCTAAGAATCAGACCAAAGATACCAATCAAAATTGCTAACGCAAGAGGGTGTGCACCGGCAAGAGCGATCGTACCGATTAGTGGGATCATTGGACCGTGGTTACCCGCAAGGTTTGCTTTCGGGTTAACAAAGCCAGAGGCTAGAACACAGAACAAGAATGCTGGGATAAGCATTTCTACACGAGCAACTTCGATCGCGAATTCTTTACCAAGATTTACGTGATCCCAAGCGGCTGATAAGCCTTCTGCCCAAGACATCATTACCGCTGAGTACATCGCGATGATGCCGATTGTGCCAGCTAGTGCTGGAACAAGGTCTTCTAATTCGAAACGGAAATCACGACCAGGAAGGTTTAGAGCGAAGCGACGAGGCTTCATAATTTGTAGTTCGTGATCTAGGTAATCTGAACGGGTTTCGAACTCCGAAGCTGGACGGTGCAGCTCTTGGTAGCTCTTGTTCTCGATATCCGAATCAGAGTGCGGCTTATTGACTGCGTCTGACATAGATTCCTCATATTATAAAAGTTAATGATTCTTTAAAGTCGCTTGTCTTTAATTTTGTTCTAAGCGACTGCGTAACAACGTTAAGCTTCCTGCATAGAGATCTTTATACCGCCTACGTAGCACGAAGTCTATGTGCTTTAAAATAGACGAAGATCCGGACAAAAGATTCTATTGAGGCTTTTATCTTTCGGGAGTTTAACGTGCTAATCCGGTGCAGTGATTGATTTAGATCACTTTATGAAAGAATGTGAAAGAAAACTACGCAGAATGGTTAAAGTTTAACTAGCTGAAATCATAACGCTGTAAATAGGTTTCATAATGTAATTTTTATTAGACGTACCGCAAATGTTTCCTTTTGGTTGTAAGGCTATGTGTTTCTTAAAGCAAAAAGTGAGATAGTTTTCATTTTTGTTAATGTTTTTGCTGGTTTTTACATCAATGCATTTGCGATATATATGCAACGAAAGAAGTATTTATGACTGCTGGATGAATTAATAGTCATATAATTTGACTATATATAAGCTTTGTATAGGTTAATAATTTGTTGCATGTCGTTGGGGTTAGTGCTAGTTTCAGACTCATTATGGGAGGAGCCCATGTTACTGAACGTATGAATAACGCGATCGGTTAAATTAAGTACAGGGAGTGGTAGCGCATGAATGAAGTACCAGCGCTTAATATCAAAAATCTGCATAAAACATTTGGCCAAAACCAAGTATTGAAAGGGATCTCTTTAGAAGCTCATAAAGGCGATGTTATTTCAATTATTGGTTCATCTGGGTCTGGAAAAAGCACCTTCCTTCGCTGTATCAATCTGCTTGAAACGCCAACTGCCGGTGAAATTTGGGTCAATGGAGAATTGATCGAAATGAAAAATGGCCGCGCCGGAGAGGCCATTCCTGCCAATGATAAACAGGTTCAACGCATCCGCTCTCGCTTGGCGATGGTGTTTCAAGGGTTTAACCTTTGGTCACACATGACCGTGCTTGAAAATGTGATTGAAGCGCCAATTCACGTACTTGGAGTCGCGAAAGCACAAGCGATTGAAAATGCCGAGCTAATCTTAAAGAAAGTGGGCTTGTATGAGCGCAAAGATTACTACCCTGGCCATCTTTGCGGCGGGCAGCAGCAACGAGCCGCGATCGCTCGCGCACTGGCGGTTGATCCTGAGGTTATGTTGTTTGATGAGCCAACATCGGCCCTAGACCCTGAGCTAGTCGGTGAAGTGTTAGGAGTGATGCGAGATCTTGCGGAAGAGGGTCGTACCATGTTGGTTGTGACACATGAAATGGCCTTTGCTCGCGACGTTTCCAATCATGTGATGTTTTTGCACCAAGGATTGGTGGAAGAGCAAGGCAATCCGACCGAGCTATTTACTAATCCCGAGTCAGAACGGCTTCAACAATTTATCTCGTCAATTTATTAGCCATGAAAGGCGACCCCTTTCACGGCGGCTTTAAAGAGCCAACGCAACACAACATAAGCAATATAAAAAAAGTAATACAACATCGAATAAGTAAAACAATCACAGGAGTATGGAAATGAAAAAGTGGTTAGTGGTAGCGGCACTTGCAGCTACAACAGTAACAGGTATGGCCCAAGCGAAAGAATGGAAAACGGTTCGTTTTGGTATTGAAGGTGCTTACCCTCCGTTTAGCTGGACAGAAGCGGATGGCTCACTGAAAGGCTTTGATGTCGATATGGCCAATGCTTTGTGCCAAGAAATGGAAGTGAAATGTAAGATCGTACCGCAAGATTGGGACGGCATCATTCCTTCACTGTTGGCACGTAAATATGACGCAATTATCGCCGCGATGTCTATCACTGAAGAGCGTAAAAAGAAAATCGATTTCACGGGTAAATACGCCCTTATTCCAAACAATTTTATTGCCAAAAAAGATGCCGATTTAAACTTTGATAATCTTGCTGGTGTGAAAATTGGTGTGCAGCGCGCAACAACGCACGACAAATACCTAACGGATAACTACGAAGATGTAGAAATTGTGCGTTATGGCTCATTTGATGAAGCGTATCTTGATCTCGCCAACGGTCGTATTGCTGCGGTATTGGGTGATGCATCAGCGTTAGAAGAAGGTGTACTGAATGCTAAAGGCGGAGACGCCTATGAATTTGTTGGTCCTTCGTTAACTGATCCTAAATGGTTCGGTGAAGGCTTTGGCATTGCTGTTCGCAAACAAGACAAAGATCTGACGGAAAAACTTGATGCAGCGATTCTTTCTCTACGTGAGAAAGGTGTATATCAAGAGATCGCGGCAAAATACTTCAACTATGATGTTTATGGTCAGTAATTTGAATGTATACCAAGCTCATTAAGCTTTTGACCATTCTGACTTATTCTTGAATGGTCACTGATTGATGTCGCTTGGTGCTCGCGGCCGTTGGCTTGTTCCTAGAAGTCGCTAACGGCCGATTTAAGTCTAGGGACAGGAACTTACCTATGCTGGATCTTCAAGGATATGAAGCCTCAATTCTAAAGGGGGCAGTGGTAACAATTGAAGTCGCACTGCTTTCATTGTTGCTTGCGATGATTTTAGGCATGTTGGGGGCGTTAGCGAAGCTCGCGCCTTATCGTTTTGCCAGAGCCATCGCTACGCTATACACCACCATCATTCGCGGAATTCCAGATCTCGTCCTGATGATGCTTATCTTTTTTGGTGGGCAAATCTTGCTCAACAACAGTTTGTACTCGATCAACGAATGGCTCAATGAGTGGTTTACCTCAAGCGATCCAAACCATGAGTGGACAGCCTACTTACCAGATTACATTGATGTGAGCCCGTTTGTTGCTGGCGTTTTGACGATCGGATTTATCTTCGGCGCTTATATGACTGAGACCTTCCGTGGTGCGATTATGGCTGTCGACAAGGGGGAACTTGAAGCGGCTAAGGCCTACGGAATGAGTTCAACTTTGGCGTTTCGTCGTATTTTGTTCCCGCAGATGGTGCGCCATGCGTTGCCTGGTTTTGGCAACAATTGGTTGGTGCTGCTAAAGACGACAGCGCTGGTTTCAATCATCGGCCTTGAAGACATGGTGCGTGTGAGCGCTTTAGCTGCAGGGTCAACCAAAATGCCATTTACCTTTTACATGGCAGTGGCAGTGATATTCCTATTTTTTACCAGTGTATCGACCGGCTTACTTAAGCTAGTTGAACGCAAGTTTAGTATTCATGCGAGGTAGAAAATGGACTTTTCTCTCATAATTGAAAGCTTACCGATCTATTTTGAAGGCTTGTGGACCACCTTTTGGCTGGTGAGTTTGGCTCTGATCATCGGTTTAAGCGTGGCGATACCTCTGGCGATTGCACGTAATAGTCACAACTATTTTTTAATGGCTCCAAGTTGGGCGTTTATTTACTTTTTCCGCGGTACCCCGTTATTGGTGCAACTGTACTTAATTTACTACGGCATGGATCAGTTTTTCCCAGTTAAAGATACGTTGTGGGAACATGCCTGGTTTTGTGCTTTAGTGGCGTTTGTCATGAATACATCAGCTTATACTGCTGAAATTATTCGTGGTGCCATTAATGGTTTGCCAAAAGGTGAGGTGGAAGCGGCAAAAGCTTATGGGATGAGCCCAGCTAAAACCTACCGCCGTATTATCTTACCAAGCGCTTTACGTCGTGCGCTTCCCGCTTACAGTAATGAAGTTATCTTCATGCTACATGGCAGCGCGGTGGCAGGTATTGTGACCATATTGGACCTGACAGGGGCGGCTCGTTTAGTCAATTCTCGTTATTACGCACCGTTTGAATCATTTTTAACCGCCGGTCTTTTCTATATGGCGCTTACCTTCATCATTCTGTGGGTGTTTAAAAATGCTGAGAAGAAATTTTTGGCGTATCTGCGGCCACTTTCTTAGGTTATCTTGTCGATTCAAAATCAAAGAGCCTCTCTTAAAGAAGGCTCTTTTTTATGCTAGACGATGTTTACGGTAATAAGCGTAAATGATTACATCCCCTTGAATAAGCTTTGTTGTGCGCGACTCACGGGTAACTTATGTTGCTGCATTAAAACAAACATGCGACCGGTAAAATCCTTACTGACCTTTTCAATAGCGGCCACTCTTACTACGGTCGAACGATGAATTTTCCAAAACTCTTCGGGATTGAGTTGAGTCAGCAGCTCTTTAAGAGGGGTGCGAATGAGGTATTCACGATTTTCATCGGTGTAAATTGAGACGTATTTTTCCTCTGCTTTAAAGTAGATGACATCGCTGACTGAGATGAGGTGTATATCTTCTCCATGAGAGGCTTTAAGCCACGTTAGGTACTGAGGTTGAGGCGATGATAATTGGCTAATATGTGTCAATAGCTGGCTAATGTCGGGCGTGGGATGAGCGATTGTTTGACGTTTAAGTCGTTGCTTGAGCTTATCGCAGCAGCTTTCCAACCGATCTTCATTTAATGGTTTAAGTAAATAATCGACCGCGTTGTGTTCAAAGGCTTGGATGGCGTATTCATCATAAGCAGTAACGAATACCACAAGGGGTTGATAATCATTTTTTCTCAATGCTTTTGCCACAGACATACCGTCAAGTTCAGGCATACGAATATCAAGAAAAACCACATCGGGTTTTAACATGATGATTTCGGTTAAAGCTTGTTGACCATCGCTACAGCTGGCGACGACATCCAGCTCAGGCCAAACTTCAGCAAGGCTTTTATCGAGATGATGACGCAAAAGAGCTTCATCGTCGGCAATAATGGCGGTGAAAGATGTCATAGTGGTCGAGAATCCTTACCTATAGGAATGGAAATAGTGACGCAAAAGCCGCCGTTCTCTGGTTGGGTTATATCAACATGGCCTTGTTGAGCATACAAACCTTTAACGCGTTGCTTAATGTTGTTTAAGGCGACGCCATGGCCTTTTGTTATCGCGGAATCGCTCAAACCAATGCCGTTGTCCTTGACTTGAATTTTTAGCTTTTCTTGGTGCTCGGAAAATGAAATGTTGATGGTGCCACCAGCCTTTTTGGGTTCAATGCCGTGTTTGATGGCGTTTTCCACCAACGGTTGGATAAGCATTGGCGGTAGTGGGACGTAAGTGAGTTTATCATCGACACTAATGTCGAACTTGAGCCGTTCATCGAGGCGAATTTTTTGAATTGCCAAATAGGCACTTAATTGACGGATTTCATCATCCACTGTGGTTTGCGATAAGCGTGAGTTAGCCAAAGTAGTGCGCAGTAGTTCAGTTAGTTTCTCAAGCATCATGCGAGACTTATCAACATCTTGCGTCATCAAAGCGCTGATATTCGCTAAGGTGTTGAATAAAAAATGAGGTTCAATCTGGCTTTGCATCTGCATCAGTTGGCTGAGAATAAGTGCTTTTTCCTGTTCGGCTTGCTTGCGCTTGGTTTCTTCTAATAACTTATCGGCAATCATCATCTGTTCGCGGTTGTAGAAATAGTAAAAACACATCAAAGAGAAGATGATGCCTAGCATTACAACGGGCAGCAGATCGGAGAGGTTGGAACCAAGGTAAGTATTCAACCAAAACCACGCATTCAGTGAACCTAATAGGATTGAAAACGTCAGCGAAATCATGGTTTCAA
>NZ_AFWF01000030.1 GCF_000222605.1 Vibrio ichthyoenteri ATCC 700023
ATTAACGGTGATAATTACTTCGCGTAAACGTCAGTAAAATCACGTTTTAGGATAGGGTCGCGACGAGCTTTTTTAAGCTGTTTAACCATATCTTTCACACAGTTGTGTAGAACTTGATCAAGTAGAGAAGCGCGGTAGTCGTCTTTCTCTGCGTCAGTCATGTCTTTTGGTAGGTTTAGAGTCGGGAACTCTTCCATTACGTTCAAGCCTGCAAATGCTTGGCTTACAGAAACTAGAGCGTGGAACTGCTCAAAGTTATCTAGAATGTTTTGTGCACTTTTTGGTAATTGATCCCAAGAGCCACGAACTGCTTCTTCAGAAACTTCATGAATAGATACGACCATTTCGTACATTGCTTCTGGAACACCGTCAAATTCGATTACTTGACGAAGTTCAGCTGAAACTGTTGATAGATCGACGATTTTTTTCTCATTCGGAGTTACGTCAGACATAGCGTTTTCTCTTTTAATTGTATATTCCGCGCTATGCTAGTTTTTCTGCAAAAAATGTCAACCTCGGTGGATGAATACAAGGTCCTAATGTATGCTTATTAAGCAACTGATTTGTCAGGTCGTTTCAGAACAGGAATAGAATGTGGAAAAAACAGGATCTCCTATGAAAATATTGCTCGTTGACGATGTGCAGATGGAAAGGATGCAATTAGCGGTTCGGCTTAAACAACTAAGGCATATTGTTGAAATGGCGAGTTCAGGTGCGATGGCATTAGAGCTTTATCCGCAATTCTCTCCCGATCTCGTGTTACTTGATATCACGATGCCCGACATGAACGGCTTTGAAGTCTCCTCAAAAATACGTGAGTATTATCCGGAGTGGATTCCTATTATCTTTCTTAGCGGCCATGATGCCCCACAGATGATTGCCGATGCGATAGAAGCAGGCGGTGACGACTATTTGATCAAACCTGTCGACAGATTGGTATTGAAAGCGAAATTGATTGCGATGCAGCGCATTGCTTTTATGCGACGCCAACTCAACCAAAAATCAGCAGACCTTGCCAAAGCAAATCAAGAACTGGAAAAGCTCGCCAGTGAAGATGGCCTGACAAAAGTGCGTAATCGACGCGACGTAGACCAAAAGCTAAAAGAAATGATTTCGGTGCATGGTCGTCACTCGGTTTCGCTAACCGTCATACTATTAGATGTAGACTTTTTTAAACTCTACAACGACAATTACGGCCATATTGAAGGCGACAAATGTTTAATCCAACTTGCTGCTGCTTTAAACCATCTGTTTGTGCGAAACGGTGAAGTGGTGGGCCGTTACGGCGGCGAAGAGTTTGTCGTGTTACTTGGTCACAGTGATGTCTATCAAGCCGAAATTCATGCGCAGCGGATCAAAGAATGCATTGCTGAACTTGAAGTGAGGCACGAATTCAGCAAAGTTTCTGGCTGTGTGACGGTGTCACAGGGCGTAGCAAGTATTCAACCGACCGGTCGCGAAACCATTGAACAGCTTTATCACATGGCGGATTGTGCATTGTATCAAGCTAAACACCAAGGTAGAGACCGTTACGTGATTTATGACCCTTCAATGGAATACCAAGAATCATAATTAATACGCTCGAAGAACGCGCAACCGCAAATTTTAAACATGAAAAAACTGACCCTAATGGCGAGTGCATTGCTATGCACTACGCCGAGCGTATCTGCCCGCGAAGGGCACTCACAAGTTCAATCTTATCTTGAACAAGCATTCTCTGCTGCAATAGTAATGACCGACAGTGATGTGCTGACACTCGGTGTACACGACTTTGATCCCAATGAATGGCTCAACATCGACAATGAAAACCTAGGTTCAGCAGACTCTATTGATTTACGCCAGCGCTTCGCCGTTTCCGCACTGCCATTCACCATTGATATCAGCGATGAAGAGGCGATGCATAAATCGCAGTTATTTTTCCGCTTATCGGCCTTGGTTTCAAATCAATATGTGGTTATTCGTGGTGTGGAAAATGACGATACACAAAGGGAAGTCGTGTTGGGGGCTTTTTCAGCCTATCGTTATCAATATAAGATCAACGAAGAGTGGCAACTTACTCCTGGTTTAGGTTTACACTTACAATATTTTCGCAACGAGCATAACTACAACTCAGATGCCTCTAATCAGTATGTCAAACCCGCATTAGATGGCGTCGTGTTCAATACTTCGGCGTGGGCAACCACTTTAGAACCGCACGTTGAACTCAAATACAACCGCGAACGAGACTGGGGCAGTTGGAACGCGACCAGTGCTGTTCATTACTTCTATGGTCGTGGTTGGGGTGAAGCGAATAATGGTGATGTTGGCAACCCTCACGGGTGGTACGTCGCTAACGGTTTGGAAGCGTTTTACAACATGACAAAATGGGGTAGAAGCGTTCAATCACTCTATTCGAGCATCAAGCGTATTGATCTTGGGGGCGATACTGAAGAACCAATGGGCACTCATTACTACTACGAAACATCGGTGGGATGGCTTATGACGCCACCGTTCAAATCCAGTTGGATTGATAACATTGGTATTGGCTTTAACTTAAATTACGATAGCCGCCTAAAAGGTGGCAGTATTGTCTTGTTCTTCAATCAAGACTAATCCATAAACCAGTAGTTCAGTAGAACCGCAGTTCCATCGCTCCTAAATCCCTAGAGGCTAAGCTGCTTTCACGCAGTTTCGGCCACCTTTTTTGGCTTTGTAGAGTGCTTGGTCGGCTGACTTTAAGACTTTCTTGGTATCTCTGACTTCGAGACTATCCGCCACCCCGATACTAATGGTTAAGGATACCTTGTCTTGTGCTTTGCGACCGCCACGTTTTTTATGGCCTTCTTTATTGTCTTTGGGACGTGTAGGTCTATTACGAAGTACCAATTCGTACTCTTCAATACTAATGCGTAAGTCTTCCAAATAATCCCATGCGTCATCGACCGTTTTACCTTTGAACAAGACAGTAAACTCTTCACCACCATAGCGATACACTTTGGCATTGCCACCCACTTCGCCTAATTTGGTCGCCACTAATTTCAATACGTCGTCACCGGTGTCATGGCCGTAAGTATCATTGAACGATTTAAAGTGGTCGATATCCAACATTGCGATGGTGTACTTGCGGCCCAAATGCTTCATGTCAGATTCAAGTGCTAGTCGGCCCGGGATGCCTGTTAGTCGATCATTAAAAGCTAACTCGTAACTCGCAGAGATGAGATAGACCAACAATAAAATCCCAGAGATAACAAACATAGAGCTCGACACGTAAGGGACATGGAAAAAGACGAAGGTAACGGAGGTCAATAAGATGGCTGAATAAATTGCAGCGTCGATGATTCGGTTATGACGTAAAACAATAATAGCGCTCGATAACGAGAGTGCGACTAGATACAGCACTAATACAAAAGGCAAGCGAGAGATTTCTGGTACCACAAATAAGAAAGTCTCGCTTATGTCGCTAAATCCGCCCGCGTAGAAATGGCTGAGGATCAATTCACACCACAGCACAAACAACGCTAACACCAACAAATAGATGACGAAACTGCGGCTTCGAACACTATTATCTTTGAACATGTAGATGATCATACATGCAATAGGTTGTAACAACGCTAACAGCGACAACTCTAATAGCGTCGTTCCCGTCGATAATGGGCTTTGTAGCCTTGTTTGGATGATCCAATATGAGACGAGCAATGCGGTTGCAACCATCGCGCATCGGCTTTGCTTAAACGCGTGGCTTAGAAGAATTGTTGAGATAAAGAGAATATAGGGAAGGCTAGTACTGACCGTTTCATTTGCTTCAATCAAAGCAGAAACGTTATTCATGCCAAGAGCAATCATCAATAACAGCAGAAGCGGAAACGCAAACCGGAACCAATTTGACGTGACCAAAGAAAACGACATGAACTACGCCTTTATCATCAAAGATACAATGTTAACAACAATCACAAGGATAACGTTATCTGATGATTTTCCAAGTATTTTGGCCAAATAATCACTGGAAAATGCGTCTTAATGTAAACAATTGCGAAGATTTCCGCACAAATAACAGGCCTGAGCTAGAATTTGAGTAACTTAGTTATTGCTATTAATCTGGTTTTAAAGCATTTTTGTTAAAATGCGGGTGTAAATTAAGCGATTTATTTGTAGGAGCAGTGCGTATGCAGATCAGTGTTGATGTTCACAACTATATGGAAACATTAGTAGGTCAGGTATTGGCTCAATCAGAGTTTACAGAGTCTTTTGATAACGACCAACTGGCTGACCTTGCCTGTTTGGCACTTAATCAGCTTAGACCGGTGTATATCCGACACGATATCGATTTTCTCTCGACACTTTCTGAAGAACGTCTGATGATACTCAAAAGCTATGCAAATATTGCAGTAGAGTCAGCCAAATCGATGATAGTAGATGATCGACGTAAGTTGCGAGAAGAGGATTTGCCTGTGAGCTATAGTAAGTCTCGTTTTGATGAAGACGCTGAATTGGAGTGGTTTGAAAAACCATTGATACCTAAATAGCAGTACCTTGTTACGCTATACGCTGTTTAAAATACGTTATCATCGCTCAATCGTTAAAAGTTAGTCTAACAAGAAAAGTTAAGGAGTTAAGGTGGGGTTATTCTCTCGCTTATTTGGCAGCAAAAAGCCAACGGTAGAAGTGCAAGTTGAACCGGTAGAATATAAGGGCTTCCTCATCTATCAAGAAGCGATCGCAGAAGCAGGCCAGTACCGTATCGCCGGCAGAATTGAAAAAGAGATCGAAGGTGAAATCAAAACCCATCGCTTTATTCGATCGGATGTTCTTTCTTCTCGATCTGATGCTGATGAATTCATGCTCAAGAAAGCGCAAATGTTTATCGACCAAATGGGTACGAATATTTTCGATTAGATCTTTACGTAATTGATAGATGTCATACATTGAAGAACCATTAGCCGCTATGCTGATGGTTTCTTTTTTTGTGTCACAAGAGTAAGTAACTGTTTTTTTATCCGTTTTTGCGACCTGGTTTGACCTCTGTTCAGGTTGATTGGTGTTGTTTCATTACATGCAAAATTGCAAAATAGGGGATTGCTTTCGGTTATATGTAATGAAATTTTGTTTTTTTATTACAAAAAGCTTGTATTTCATACGCCCGTTAGATAAAAACAGAATAATCATTGTGCCAATAGTCAAGGAATAGCTATGCAAATTGGTGTGCCAAAAGAAATACTCGCAGGCGAAACGCGAGTTGCTGCATCGCCGAAATCGGTTGAGCAGCTTATTAAACTGGGATTCGACGTGGTTGTTGAATCTCAAGCAGGGGCGTTAGCAAGTTTTGACAATGCCGCTTTTGAATCTGCCGGAGCCAAAGTGGTTTCAGCTGAAGAAGCTTGGTCGTCAGACATCATCTTCAAAGTAAACGCGCCTATCGCGGATACTGACAAGGGTATTGATGAATTTGCACTTCTTAAAGAGGGCGCAACCTTAGTCAGTTTCATTTGGCCGGCACAAAATGCTGAGCTTATGGAAAAGCTTTCAAGTAAAAATATCAATGTAATGGCGATGGATGCGGTTCCTCGTATTTCGCGAGCTCAAGCTCTTGATGCGCTGTCCTCTATGGCAAACATTGCTGGTTACCGTGCAGTGGTTGAAGCCGCTCATGAATTTGGTCGTTTCTTTACCGGTCAAATTACAGCCGCAGGTAAAGTTCCGCCGGCGAAAGTTTTGGTTGCTGGTGCGGGTGTTGCCGGTCTTGCTGCTATCGGTGCTGCGGGTAGCTTAGGTGCTATCGTGCGTGCGTTTGACGTACGTCCGGAAGTAAAAGAGCAAGTGCAATCAATGGGTGCAGAGTTCTTGGAAGTGGATTTTCAAGAAAACTCAGGCTCAGGCGATGGCTACGCGAAAGAAATGTCTGATGATTTCAACAAAAAAGCTGCTGAGCTGTACGCTGAGCAAGCCAAAGATGTTGATATCATTGTAACTACCGCGCTTATTCCAGGCCGTCCGGCACCGAAGCTAATCACCAAAGAGATGGTCGATAGCATGAAAGCGGGCAGCGTTATCGTTGACCTTGCAGCGGCCAACGGTGGTAACTGTGAGTACACCGTAGCGGATCAAGTCATTACAACAGCGAATGGCGTTAAGGTTGTGGGCTATACCGATATGGTTGGCCGTCTACCAACGCAATCATCTCAGCTATATTCAACCAACCTCGTAAACCTAATGAAGCTTCTTTGCAAAGAAAAAGATGGCAACATTGATATCGACTTCGAAGATGTGGTTCTACGTGGTGTTACCGTTGTAAAAGAAGGCGAAGTGACGTGGCCTGCGCCACCGATTCAAGTTTCTGCACAGCCAGAACAAAAAGCTGCGCCAGCACCAGTACCAAAGAAAGAGGCCGAGCCGGTTTCTCCTGTTAAGAAGTTTGTTGGCTTAGGTGTTGCGGTTGCCGCTTTTGGCTGGGTTGCGTCTGTCGCTCCTGCTGCATTCCTAGCACACTTTACGGTATTCGTATTGGCGTGTGTGGTGGGTTACTACGTTGTATGGAATGTTAGCCACTCGCTGCATACTCCTCTTATGTCAGTAACTAATGCGATCTCAGGCATTATTGTTGTGGGTGCATTACTGCAAATCGGTCAAGGCAATGGTGTGGTGACGTTCTTGTCATTCATTGCAGTACTGATTGCCAGTATCAACATCTTTGGCGGGTTTACCGTTACCAAGCGCATGCTTGAAATGTTCCGTAAGAACTAATAGGAGTTACAAGGAATGTCTGCAGGACTAGTACAAGCAGCTTACATTGTTGCTGCCTTATTCTTTATCATGAGCCTTGCGGGGCTATCAAAGCAGGAATCTGCACGCGCTGGTAACTACTACGGTATTGCTGGTATGACGATCGCTTTGATCGCAACGATCTTTAACCCAGAAGCAAGCGGTACAGTATGGGTTATCATTGCGATGGCAATCGGTGGCTCAATCGGTATTTTCTACGCGAAGAAAGTAGAAATGACCGAAATGCCGGAATTAGTTGCGATCCTACACAGCTTTGTTGGTATGGCGGCGGTGTTAGTAGGTTTCAACAGTTACTTAGATGCACCAGTGGCCGCAACACACGCTGAACACGTTATCCACCTTGTGGAAGTGTTCTTAGGCGTGTTTATCGGTGCTGTGACGTTTACCGGTTCAATTGTTGCGTTTGGTAAACTGCGCGGTGTGATTTCATCTTCTGCGCTTAACCTACCACACAAACACAAAATGAACTTGGCTGCGATTGTTGTTTCAACGTTGCTGATGATCTACTTCGTTAAAGCTGATGGCAGTATGTTTGCCCTTATCTTCATGACGTTGATCGCGTTCGTATTTGGTTACCACCTTGTGGCTTCAATCGGCGGTGCTGATATGCCAGTTGTGGTATCAATGTTGAACTCTTACTCAGGTTGGGCAGCGGCGGCGGCAGGTTTCATGCTAGCAAACGATCTTCTGATCGTAACCGGTGCATTGGTTGGTTCGTCAGGTGCGATCCTTTCATACATCATGTGTAAGGCAATGAACCGTTCGTTTATCAGTGTTATTGCTGGTGGCTTTGGTCAAGAAGTCGTTGTCTCTAGCGATGAAGAGTACGGTGAACACCGTGAAACCAATGCGGAAGATGTGGCTGATATGCTGAAAAATGCTAAATCAGTAATCATCACTCCTGGATACGGCATGGCGGTAGCGCAAGCACAATACCCAGTGCACGAGATCACTGAAAAACTTCGCGCCCAAGGCGTTGAAGTGCGCTTTGGTATTCACCCTGTTGCGGGTCGACTACCTGGTCACATGAACGTGTTGCTTGCTGAAGCGAAAGTACCATACGACATCGTGTTAGAGATGGATGAAATCAACGACGATTTCCCACAAACAGACGTTGTTTTGATAATTGGTGCGAACGATACAGTAAACCCAGCGGCACTTGAAGATCCAAACAGTCCAATTGCAGGAATGCCAGTGTTGGAAGTTTGGAATGCGAAAGATGTAATCGTATTCAAGCGTTCAATGAATACCGGTTACGCTGGTGTTCAAAACCCACTGTTCTTTAAAGAAAATACCCAAATGCTATTTGGTGATGCGAAAGAGAGTGTAGACGCGATTGCTAAAGCATTATAAGCTTTACGCGAATAACAAAGGCCAGCACGTTTGCTGGCCTTTTTCCTTTCTGACGCCACATAGCGCTCTATTTGAATCAAAAGAGCAGGGCGATAAGAACTCGTCCACCATTGCATAATTGACACGAATATTACATTTTCAATGTCAATTTTTGCCATAATCAGGCATTGTAGTGGTAAATAGTTGATTTAATAAGTTTTTGCTTTGAAACACATAATCATCAAATCGCTGTTAATCCCATTAAGCGCAATCTCATGGAGCGCTAATGCTGATTCTTTACCTGAACGTATTGATAAATTTGTAAATTTATTCAAAACGTCGGAAGCTTCAGTCTCATATGATATTCGCGTATTGCAGTCAGATTATCCTACTCGATTGCTAACTCCTGAGTCGATGCTGCCGCAAACATCGAGTTACCCACTAAAAGATATTCAGCGCCTTTATCAGTTATCGGTCACCTGTACAGGCAAGCTACCGCTTAGCCCTTTGGTAACAGAACCGCTGGTCTTTACGCGAGCGATGTGTAAAAACAACACGTTAAGCCCAACATGGTTTGCGCGTAGTGGCCTCATCCATCCTGGCGGCGGCACCTATGCAAATCGTTACGTCGTAACGCATCCGTCAGAGGTTGAAGCACTCGAGCAGTATATGCATATTAAAGAACGACCATTTGCAGCAGAAAACACACTGCTCGGTCGTTTGCAGCGCATGAGTGAAGAAACCGTTATTGCTTTAATCTCAGGCGCGAGTATGTTTATCGAAGACGAAGATTTATGGCTGCGTAAGAACGACAGTTATTACATCTATCCTGAATCGATATGGAGCAAAAACGTAACACGATCAGGTTTGAGCTTATCAAGCGGCGGTAGTTCCGCGACCTGTTTTGTGCAACGTGGTAACATATGTTGGGATGTTGAAGACCATGCTGATATTTTAAGAATTAGCATGGTGGCATTGGTTATCGCCAATATTCTATTGGTGATCGGCTGGTCAATTTATCGCTGGAATACCAAGCGACGTGACATGCAAAGTCGCATGTTGGTGCTACAGATTTTAACACATGAATTACGCACTCCAATTGCCAGTCTATCCCTCACGGTGGAAGGGTTTAGACGAGAATTTGAGCGACTCCCTGAATCTGTTTACGATGAATTTCGCCGATTATGCGAAGATTCTCGAAGATTGAGACAATTAGCAGAGGCAAGTAAAGATTATTTGCAGTCTGATAACAAACCGCTGGCGTCAGAATGGGTACCATCTGTCGCTGAGTGGTTAGAGTATAAGATCGAAGAAGAGTTTAACGCACCGATTGATTTTGCAATCAATCATGATATTGCCGCCAAACTTAATGTCTACTGGCTAGGCACGTGCATCGACAATCTAATTCGAAACGCGGTTAAATATGGAGTTAAACCGATTAAGCTGGATGTGAAAACATCCAAAAATAAAATTACGTTCAGCGTGATAGACCAAGGACTTTTAACGCAAAAAGATTGGCGCCAAGTGCGCAAACCTTTTGTTAGTAAGAGTGGTCTAGGCTTGGGCTTGACTATCGTTGACTCTATGGTGGGGCGTATGGGAGGAAAAATGACTCTCATTGGGCCACCGACAACGTTTATATTGGAGATACCTTGTGAAACAGACACTGCTTCTCGTTGAAGACGACAAAAACCTTGCTGATGGCTTACTAGTCAGCTTAGAACAAGCCGGTTACGAGTGCTTTCATGCCGAAACAATTGCAGATGTCGAACAGTATTGGGCGAAATCCGATCTTGTGATCCTTGATCGCCAACTACCAGATGGTGACTCAGTTTCTCATTTGGGTCAGTGGAAAGCGATCAAAGAGATCCCAGTGATTTTGCTGACAGCGCTCGTGACGGTAAAAGACAAAGTTGCAGGCCTTGATTCAGGTGCTAATGACTACTTAACCAAACCATTTGCTGAAGCAGAACTGTTTGCTCGCATTCGTGCTCAACTACGTGCCCCTGATGGCCAAGAGCAAGATGATAGCAAAGTAACAACCGAGAACTTGTTAATTGATAAGAGTACACGTGAAGTCTTCTTTAATGATCTTCAAGTGACACTAACACGCACAGAGTTTGATTTGTTGCTATTTTTAGCCAGCAACTTAGGCCGAGTGTTTACACGCGATGAATTACTCGATCACGTGTGGGGCTATAACCATTTTCCGACAACCCGAACCGTTGATACGCACGTACTGCAGTTGCGTCAAAAGCTACCAGGCTTAGAAATAGAAACGCTTCGTGGTGTTGGTTACAAGATGAAAGCATGATACCAAAATCATTATTCATGATGGGAGCACTGATCAGTGCTCCTCTTGCCGCAGATGGTGTACCGTGGTTTGACAGCAATTCACCGTTAACCCAAACCCATAAACATCTCTTAGTGGGTGATTTGAATGCGATGTTCTCATCACTTGTTGAAGTATGGCAGTTAGAAGACAACGTTACACTCAAACCTCATTTGAATGATTTGCTTCTACAATCGCTGGAAGTCGATTGTGGCAAAAGCTTAGACGATAAAACACTACCTGAATGGCTTAAAGGGGTGGTGGTAAAACGAACTGAGATTCAAAGCCCGGGGCGTGATGCTTTTCGGGCGACCGTGGAAGTTCAAACTCACCGTGAAATCGCTGATATCACGATGGCTCGTTGGGTAGACAAAGTGATATCCAATGACAATACACTCGATATCGTGCGTGAAAACAATCAATCAGGTATCAGCACTTACTCTAAACGTTACAATATCAATAACAAACTCCCAATGGGGCTGTATCGTATTGATGTAGTCACAAAAGATAATGAATCGTGGAGTTCATGGTTGGTATTGGGAGATCCACAAGCCAATATGACCGTTCGTTGGTCTTCGAAAGATCATTGGCAGGTAGAAAAACACGCATTGCTTAATCCAAATTGCCCTTTACCAAAACTGAATGCCGCTTTATACGACTACGTTGACGGTACTTATAACCAGGTATGGAGTGGTAACTATGAATCGGACTATCCGACCTCGTTACCCAACGATGAAATTGATGCAGGTCGCTATGTATTAGCCGTATCTATGGTTCATCGCCGTTGGCAAGGTAAGGTAATGGTTGAACAAGCGCAAATTATCAGTAAAACGTATGATGTTTCTGTAGAGGAATAGCTAAAGATAAGAGAGAATATGTCGATATAAGTCCAACGCTCACAACGAAAAATTATCGATATGAAAACCGTATTAAAACTATTACCTCTTACTTTAGTTGTTGCCGCAAGCAGCAGCTACGCCGCGAACTATGCCGTTGAAGCCCGTGGCGATGCAATGGGTGGAGTGGGTGTTGTTTCTGCTAATTTCCTAACTGCCCCATTTTACAACCCAGCACTAACGGCGATTTATCGTCGTAACGATGATGTGGGCATGATTACCCCAAGTATTGGTTTCAATTACACCGACACGGGTACATTTGTCGACGACCTTGAGTATGCTGAAAATGTCATTAAAACCGGTGATAGCGCAAATTATCAAAAAGCATTCGACCAACTTAAAGGCGACAATCTAAAGTTTGATCTTGGTGGTGTGGTCGCGTTTGCTATTCCAAACCAATACATTGCCGCCAATGCCTTTGGTAAGCTATATACTGAATCTTACGCCGTGGCTGATATTGCTACTGGTGGTACTGACGCAGAAAACATCGCCAAAAGCTCAGTGCGCGCGGTAACAGTTGGTGTTGCGGAAGCGGGTATTTCATTAGCGAAATACCAAACCTTTATGGGCCAGCATATCTCTTTTGGTATCACACCAAAAATGCAACGCGTCTATACTTATGTCTATGAAGCAAGCTTAACCAACTACGATCTGAAAGATCTACGTGAAAACGGTGAAGCAGAAACCATGTTCAACATGGATGCTGGTTTTCTTTGGTTCTATGGTCCGTTCCGTGCAGGTATCTCTGCCACCAATTTAATTTCTCGTGATATTGAAACTAAAACGATCACGTCTCGCGTTGATGGTTCGAGTATTTCTTACCAATACGAAATGTCACCGCAATATACGGTGGGTGCGGGGATAGTGGCGGATTATTTCACGTTAAGTGTGGATTACGACCTTAAAGAAGAAGAGCGCTACAAAAACTTTGATGACAATACACAAATGATTCGTGTTGGTGGTGAGATTGATATTCTTCGCCAACTTAAACTGCGTGCAGGTTGGAAGAAAAATCTAGCCTATGATGATCTCGATGGCACTGTGACTGCCGGTATTGGATTGTCGCCACTCAATCTTTTCCAGATGGATATCGGTGCAAGTTACACCAACGAAAACTCAATGGGTGCGTACGTAAACTTCCTGACGAGTTACTAGCAATCTGCGCTAATTAATACTATAGTCGGCTCCTATTTTTAGGAGCCTTTTTTATGTTTGATGATTTAAGCCTAAGCCACGAAGAACAACAAAAAGCAGTAGAAGAAATTCAGAAGCTGATGACACAGGGTATTAGCACTGCTGAAGCGATCAAGATTGTCGCAACGCAAATTCGCGAGAACGCGAAACAAGATGCTGAAAACAAGCAACAATAGAATAGGGCAGGAGACTGCCTTTTTTTGTCTTTGTTGTTTATAACGCTAACGCACTATAAATCATCCCTTCCTTATAATCTCGCCAATTCCTCCCACTTTATCGAACAAAACAAAAGTGACACTCGCCGTTTTTCGTTAAAACATCCAATCAAAGAAACTCAGCGTAAATGAAGGGATTTTACAAAATTAATTAATAAACAATGACTTGTACTGGTGTTTTATTCTGTGGTGATTTCTAACAATCTGGTTTTGTAATAAAATTACAGAACCTGGTTGCTCTTTGTTTTTGCGCTTAAATGGCCAGTGTAATTCACTGTTAAGTTAGCCTGTCACGAATAGCTTGTAGTGATCGCTAACTGTTGGTGACAATGTCACGTTAGAGGTAAAAGATATTATGTGTGGAATAATAGAGATTTGCTGAGCGATTAAGGTGATGAGTTAACGACAGTTGTTCCAGTTTGATTGGGGAAGGTTTCCACACTGGATGGATTTGTATGTTATCGTCTATAGGTATTATGCTAGCAAAACAAATAAAAGGATAAGTCGTATGATAGAACCTGATTTAGACCAGCTGAGACAGCAGATGAAACTGCCAAGTTCTGCGCTTTTTTATGGCTGGCTTATCCATAATCCTAAATGTGGTGATTTCCTGCATTCATTTAAACAAGGTCAACTCACCACCGAAACGTTTTGGGCTGCAACACCTGAAAGCGGTTTTGAGTTTACCCAGTTTGAACATGCAGTTGAGACCTTCCAATTACTTCAGCTACAACGTAAAGCTGTCATTGTTGCAGCTTTTGATGTCGACCAAAAGATTGTCATCTCTTCACCACAACAAGATCATGAGTCAAACAATGACGCTGTTATCAGCCACACGTTGAGTAACAGAATACTGCATTAACTCGCGGCAGAATAAAAAGTGAGTGAGCTAATTGAATAGACTTGGGTTACAGTGTCACAATTTAAGCTGTCATTCTATACCATCTAAAGATTAAGTTCGTACTTAGGCCTAAATCATGACGATAGCGTCAATCACAAGCTGGCATTAAGGTTGCTGCAAGAGCACCACTGAGTATAGTTGTGAGCATGTCAGTTTTTTTATCTAAATTTACCAACCATTTTTATCATAACTTCAACAGTTGCATTATCGAGCGTGATAAAAATTCATGCCGGTGGTTAAAATCATTATTGTGATGCAGACGAAGACATGTCTGATGAATGACTACGCAAAAGTGTTGGCCAAAGTGTTGTACATCCACGCGAAGATCGATGGGTTTCGATTGATAAAAGTAACAGGCTGAAGGTGGCTCCAGATAAATGAAAACAATGTGATGCAATTGGTTAGTTTGAAGCAAATTGCACTGAAGTATTCCAGCATGTGCGGAAGCTGACATATAAAAAGAAAGTTCATTGGAACGAAATTAACCAACATATCAATGGCTAGCGGCGGATTAGCTTTGCTGATGTACACCCCTAAACAAGCCCTAGCTCAGTGCGCATTATGTCTAGTTAAGTTAAATCAAGTATCATATCAACAATTTGCACATACTCTCACTTTTGAGAGTAATGACAATGAAGAGTCACGAAATGACTAAAAACTATATTTTTCGTGAGTTTGAATGCGGGTTTAGCAAAGAAGATACTGCAAAGTTATGTTTCAAAAGCTTGAGGCAGGTCACGGAATGGGATAGGGGGAAGTTAATCCCACCTGAGTGTAAAAGATTAATGCGAATGGCTAAGAGCCAAGAACTCTCGAAAAATAGTGACTGGACTGGGTTTAGAATGTGTACAGACAAACTTGAACTACCAACGGGACAGCGAGTATCTCCACAAGAAATTTTAACGGGTATAGCGTTACTAGAAATCCAGTCAGAATTGGAGATTACAACGACAAGTAAGCTATTGAGATATGCAAGAGCCATAGCAAAAATAAAGTAAAACACAGGGAGGAAACTCCCTATTTACATTAAATAAAAAGCATTAAAAGAAGAATATACACACAAAAAATCAAAGGAACATTAGCACGTAAGCTATTGTTTAACATATTAAAATGTAAATTCTTACTTTTCATTAAAATAATTTCAATTTCTAATCTGCTTGTATATCCAATATTTTCGTTAGCCAATTTTGATTCTAATTCAAGCATTTCTTTTTTGTAATGATCGATATATAAGATTTTTAATATTGCTGTAATCGATTTACTATTTAAGTTCAATTGCGATAGAAGACATTTAGCCCTAGTAAGTAGTGGTTCTTCAAAAAGCACCTGCATAGCTTTCCAAATTTCAATTTAATGATATAAAAATTATAGACGATTGTAAGAAAGAGGGAATACAGGCTTCTAAATCAAGAAAGCTTGTAGATTGGTGGATTGTACCCCCGTAATACATCGCGGGGGTATCATGCTATGCGAGGGCTCTTTCTGATTTCGCGGTTTCTGCTGAAGCCGTTCCATACAGTTCATTTTCCAGCTCAAAATAGTCATAAGTCTTTTGAACTTTGAAGCGCTTGAACGTAACGCCAGCTGAGGCCGTTGCAGCATCAACAAACACATCACGTTTTTTTCTATCGTTTCGCTCATGACTAGAGTCGTCTAACTCAATCACCATGTGAATATCTAATGTTTCAGGGTCACACAAAACGAAGTCATAGTGCTTGCAGGCGATTTGATTGAACGCTCTACGCCAGTTGCTTTTATCATATTCGCCTTTCTTTGGGCTTAACACATCAGCGATGCGTACTTTGGAAAATATCAGGTGACGATTTTTCACTGAGACGGTCAACGCTCTATAAAAGGCCAGCTCCGATTTCGTGACTAGGGTATTTCTAGATTGGTATAGGTAGTCGGTCGTAGTAGCGCTTTGGTTCGGCTTGCCGTTCGTTCTTCTCGACAATCGGCCAATAAGAACCAAAAAGAAAATGACACCAACTGCAATTGCGACAACGTTAAGATCCATTTAGCTTTCCTTTCTGCGATAGATGCGAAAGCATATCAACTATTTGCATAGAGTGAAGAGCGGAAGATCAAAGATCGTTAGTCGTTTGGGGTAAGACTTTCACCCCGTATTACCCCGTATTACTATACGGGGTGCAAAAATGCCCCTCAGCAACAGAGAAATCATTCTCGACACTCGAATAATTTTAAAAGATGAAAAGCGATTCTTGCAGGAAGGTGGTGTTTGATGCCTTTATGTGGCGTGGAATTGCTGACCGCGCCGTTTAGATTTTTCGCTGTACTTATCATTGCAGGGCGGCTTGGTGCTTCGTTCGCGCTACGCACTCTCTTATCCCTGCGGGGCTAGAGCAGTGATATCCATCTTTTTAGGTGCCTCCCCGACGAAACGGGGCCCCTCCTAAAAAGATGGTTATATGCTTATAGGCATGATGGTATCAATTGGGCTGTCTTCTCTATGCTGTTCCTTGTTGTCATAACATGTCATCACTCTACTTACACCATCCCATGACACCTGATACACGCAGTCAGCAAGTACCTGAAACACGTAACCCATATCTTGCAAATCCGTCTGATTCAAACTGAACATTTTCTCATCACCGTCATAGACGTCGATGTATATGTGATAGAACGTTAAATCTCGATTTATCTCGCCTGATGTTTTAGTTCGGCTCACATAAGCAATCTGTTTTGCGTAACCCGTGACAAACATCTCAAACGAATTCAACGGGCCAAACTTACCAAATGTTTTTTGTTTAAGCTCCGGTTCTGAACCTGGCACAGTATCAGGAACTTCAATATCTGCTTCTGTTTGACTTTCTTGTGCTGGAGTCGATGATTCTTCATCACCAGTCCAAGCGTAAATATTAAAAATGATCGCCAACGATATAAGAAGAGCAGAACCCCAAAATGGCCAACGATGCCAAATTGGAGTGATGTCATTTGCCATGGCCTCCGCCACTGAACCGTTGCTTTGAGTATGGCTTTGGTAAAAAGGAAAGAACTCTTTCTTATACTTGCGTTGCTCCTGATTCACGACTTCCGTTGTAGAGCCAATTCGTACTTTTTTCGTGTACGTTTTGTCGCTGCCAAAGGCTGTATTCTTCGCACAGTAGTACGTCATTTCAATCATATCTTTGACGTCTCGATGTACTTTGCGCAAGTTCTGAGTGAGCAGAATGATATCGATACCGTAGTGACCATGAAGCGAATAGAACTCTAAAATTTTGGAGTCTAGCTGCTTATTCGGCAAAACCATGTGCGCTTCATCAATAACATAAAGAGGGCCACGATTCTGTTCATCACGCCATTCATCAATATAGTCCTCATGTTTTGAGAAGGGGCGACTCATCGAACCATATTCAGTCAATTGACCATCAACCACCTTAATTAACTTTAGAACATCGTGTCCAAACACCTTTTGAAAGTAGCTAATGTTCAGCGTCACATTGGTGATAACTTTACGACCGGACTTGATTGCAGGAATGATATGAAATACGACTGATTCATAGGATTTTCCACTACGCGGACGACCAACTATTGAATAAATCATGAGCCTAACCTCGTAAATGGTACTAGTTGCAATAGAATCCTAACCGTAATGGCCGCAATGATAATGGTCAGGCATTGGGGTAGGCCAACGGCACTCATCACCCAAGCAACATTAGGCGGAATGTTATCGAGATACTGCCCAATATCAACAGGGTCGAACAGGCCAAAGATGGTACTCAACAGCACCTTAACGGCCTTGAATATTTCTTCCATTGCCCAAAGAAACACATCCTTTAGCATTTCAACCAAGCTAAGAATCAAGCTGTAAAGAAATGAGATAAGCTTGTTAAATAAATCCGTAATCCAACCCATGCTAACCCCCAAATACGATACGGCGACACATAAAGACCGTTGTCACCATGAAACAGAAACGAAGGAATGAAAATATCCAATCCATATCGACATAATCCGAGAAGTACAGCCAACCATAAAAGGGCACAGGAAGGCCAAATTTAGGCCGCTCAGCATTACTCAAATCCAGCTCACCAAACGAAGCAACAAACCCGTCTATCACTTCCGTTTTCAACTCAGCTAATTGAGTAGAGGCCATACCGGATAGACCCTCCGGATACTTGGTTTCGTAGTAACTCACACAAGTATCGGTCTCAATACACGTAGCAGAAACACCCGCACCTGACGTATCGACATTGGTCATTTCATCAAGTGTTGTCCCAATCCCATCGAGCTTTTCACCAACCCGCTCAAGTTCACCATCGATACGTTCGGTATTACGATTAACCGCGCTAGTCACATCTTTGTTGAGGTTCTGGATTAGTGCCTTGGTGTTATCGTAAATATCGATATTTTCCTCACGAAGTTTTGCAAGATGTTCTGAGTTTTGTTTGACGTTGGCATTTAACAGCATCAACTCACCGTTCTGCTCTGCATTGGCCTTGTTGATATCAATATTCAAATCGTTAAGCGCTTTGTTTACATCACGATTCAGATTGGTCACGGCCTTAACGACATCACCATTAGAATCCGGTGTTAACTCAGGCTCTGGGACTTCCGGCTCAGGGTCGACCACTTCCGGCGGAGGTGGTTTAACATCAACAGGCGGTAACGGATTAGGGTCGGGGATTGGCTTAGTTGGGTCAGTCGGTTTATGTTCCGTATCAGGGTCGGGGTCAGGCGTAGGCGGTTTTTCCGGCTCTGGCCTTGCAGTAGAACAAGTAGAATCTGAACACATAACCCCTTCTGTTTCTGGATTTTCGCACTTGTCACCCGTGTAAGGCGCATCACCAAAACACCTGTCCTCATGACAACCCACATGCGTTTCTATTTGAGCAACACACTGAACACCAGCTTTGCACCAGTAGGCACCCGTCATGTTGTCCCCCCAAACATCACGGAGCCAAGTTAACTCAACAACATCACCCGATTGCTGTAATTCCTGACATTTGTTTACCTCCTCGCATTTACCAGTAACCTCATTCAATTCAGTACCAGAAGGACAAGACGCAACCGGAGAGCCATTAGCTACATTACCCCAACTATTACCGCCCCCCCACCTGACGGATATTTGAGGCTGATATGACTCCCAACTAACAGAAATTGCATTTCCCACATGCTTACCGTGTTTATAAATAGGCTTGCCAATACAGCCAGTTGTTAAAGCTGTTTTTGTAATAACATCGCCAAGAGAAATACAGCTGGAAAAGTCATAATAAGATTGAACCCAAGTGACCTTAACTAATCCCGAGGCGAAGGTACAAGAAGATGCAAATAAACATAAAAAAGAAAGGAGTCTAAACACAAAAAACACCTATAAAAAAGGAGCCGAAGCCCCTTATCCTTGAAAATTCTTAGCGGCTAAAAATCCCGATAACCCACCAAGAAGTGCAAATATCATCAATTGAAGGTCATGCAGAACGATTAGCATCTAGAATCATCCTTATGCAGACTTAACTGCACGTTTACCAAGGCCAATTGCTTTGTACGCCATGGTAATGCCGATAATAGCGACACCAGCCGCACCCACTTTGATTGCAGTATCTGCGAAATCCACTGCTGCCCAAATAGCTTCCATAGTTGTAACTCCTAGAGTAAATTTATTAACTTTATCGCCAATTTGACGACATAGGTGTAGGCGAAGCCAGTGACAAAAACCAATGAGTAAGCACCAGAAAATGCCGCTGTAGCTTCAATTGCTGTTATCTGCGTGTATCCCATTACGTACTCATATTCGGCAGGAGTAACAACGATAAAGCCTGTGCATTGCGCAATATCTGTTGACACTACCGCTAGAAAACCTTGAGCATTAGCTAAGACACACGAAGGCATACAGATTCCTTACTTGTTATCAATCAACTTGATATCCACAACGTGATTGCGCTGCGGGTTCTGTGGGTCAACGTCTAAATGCAATTCGCATTGCAAAGGAAATTGGCTAGCTAGCTTTTGGAATTCAGCGACTAACGCAGGGCTAGGGTTCATCGAGATTTGTTTCTTATCGAAGCCAACCGCAGTACAAGAACCTTTTTCAGACGTCCAACCATCGTTAGCGCCAAGATAGTTAACCGTTGCAAAGTTATATGGCTTGTTATCCTTTTTAGATAAGCCTTGTGAGTGTTCACAGCCAATAACGATAACTACTAATTTAGACATGACATAAGTCTCCAGATTGATTTAAGTTGTCCCGACAGACTGGAATGTTTAAGCGGTCGGGGATATCGATACTTGTTAAGCCCTTGGTTAACTCACGGATAATTGCTTCCGGCTTGTCATTTATCAGGCTCATTAAATTAATAAATTTGCCGTATTGTTTACGGGCATGTTCTAAAAATCGGTCGTAGCTTGCTTGAGCAACGATACGAGAGATTGGAATAATCACCGGCGGCACATCTTGTAGTGCAGCGGTCAGGGCCGGGTATGAACCCGTAAAATATGGGTCACTATCAACAAGAACGTCTAACGGCAAGACTCGACTGTTATTGCGAAGCTCAACCTCAAGACGTACCCAGTTTGGATGGTCTTTGCATTGAAGTTGTTTGCCTTTCTCATAGCCGCGGAATAACTTGCCGTTTTTACGATTACCTACATAAAACGTACGACCACCATCAGGAACGATGCCGTATTTCTTTTTGTCACCACTGGTCGCGAGAGAGCCAGATTCAAAATAAGCATATTTAGGTGGAGCGCCACGAGTGATAAATTTGCCAGCCTTATATGCTTTGCGTAGAGCAGTTACATCAATGCGACCTTCTAAATCATCGAAAGCAATATCAACACGAGTTAGACGGACATCAGGCATCTGCTTTAATGCCTTGTGTAAAACGTCCATCTTGATAGCCGCGCAACCTTTACCAGAGAAAGAAACGTAATAGCCAAAGTTAGCCGCGCCCCATGCAACCTTGCCAGCTTGAGTACCATTACAAAGCAAATTGGCACAGTGACTGTAACCAGCAAAACCACCGCAACGTTCTAGTGTCCAATCGTTACCCTCGACAGTGATCTCACTGTTAAGTAACTCGACGAACGACTCAACCTCACCGTGACAAAGTACATCCAACATATCTAAGCCAATATTGGCAATAAGATGCTGATAGCATTCATTAAAGGTTAGGTTGGTTGCCAGCTTAATATCGGCATCAATCAATTCTTTGTTCAGCGCTGCGAAATACAAATCACGGTTAGCAAAACTCTCAGATTCAACGCAGTTAAGGACTTGAGCTAGATTTTCAGCAAAATAACGAATCTTGGTTTTCTCACGCTTGCCAACGGATACAGCAGTTAGTGATGGGGTAACATTTTTAATCTTTTCATCTTGTTCAACCAAGGCAAAGCGTTGTTTAGCCATTTCTTTACAACGTTGTAGAAGTAACGGTGAACCGGAAAAGCTCAAGAAGTCGATAATCGTCTTATTCATCGTGATTCACCGTAAACACACCAGATTGGCGGAGTTGGGATTCGTTTTCGTGAGTTATTTCGATTAGTTCACGATCATCTTCACAAGCAAAAAGGTACATCTCGTGCTTAGTTTTGAAATACTCAGGCATTCCATCAACGACGCACCAATAACCATCGGATTGACGTTCAAAATACACAGGTCGTTTATTATTCGGCTTCAAACTAAACAGAGACATCATTTAGCCTCCAATACATTGCTATGAGTAGTAAACCCTAAGAAATCAGCGATTAACTGACAGTGGAACCAATTGAAATTTGAAACCGTAGTACCAGTGCCAAACTGAATAAAATACGAATTAGATAGCTCATCGTAATGAAAAGAGATTTGCTTAATAGTGGATTCAACAACAACCATCGAAAGTGGTTTACCGCGGAAATTGAAACCATAAGACACCGAGACAGTGTTAGTAGATGGTCGAGTAAAGAAGATTGTGAAATTACGAGCATTAGACCGAAAAGAGAGCTTTTCACCATCGTTAGTAACTACATAATCCATAACAACCACCTTGAACAGTTGAGTGACCACCAAGAGCGAGAGCTTCAAGGGCGTAACGCCCAAGGCGGTCAAATTAAACGCCCGAAACGGTATAGAGAGAACCAAATCGGAATAACACAGTAAATTCTGTACTGATTAAATACAGAATTTTATGTATCGTCAATACAGCAAATCTTGTGTTATGAGGCTATGATGTCGAGATAACGAGTTAAACGAGGACGCGAAAAATGTACACAAACAAGCTCATTGATGCCTATAAAGAGCAAATGAACTATGTTCAATACAAACAAATCGCTCATGACTTAGGTGTAAGTCCACAAATGATTACAGAGGTAAGAAAAGGAAGAACTTATCTCAATGAAAATCAAATGCTTATGCTGGCTGATGCCGTTGGTGAAGATAAAGAAAAGGCTTTGATTGGTTTAGCGCTAGATAAAGCAAAGACTCACGAAGCACAGCAGACATGGGCAGCCATTGCAAAAAAGTTTAACGGGCTAGGATTATCAAGCATATCAATGGCTAGCGGCGGATTGGCTTTGCTGATGTACACCCCTAAACAAGCCCTAGCTCAGTGCGTATTATGTATCTTATGTTAAATGCAATATTCAAATAGTTAGCGCATCTCTATGTGCGCTCTATTCTTTTAGCCTTCTATGCTTTTAAACTGATGTTGGTTTAACATAAACAGCATTTACCATAAAATACTTAATAATCAGTTAGTTAATCAAAGATTCTCTAACTGATTATTACGCTATATAAGCCTGCGATTAACCGCCAGCTAATTTAACTGTATGGCCTTTTTTCTCTAAATGCGCTTTGATTTTGTCTCGCGCGTCACCTTGGATTTCGATATCGCCATCCTTAACCGCGCCACCACAGCCACAAACTTTCTTAAGTTCTGCGGCTAGTAGCTTAAGTTGCACGTAGTCCATATCCAGACCGGTAACAATGCTAACGCCTTTGCCTTTACGACCTTTAGTTTGTTTTTGAATGCGTACAATACCGTCACCTTTAGGACGAGCGACTTTTTCTTCTTCCGGCTTAATTCGGCCAGTTTCTGTTGAGTATACTAATGTCATTACTATTTCTTTTGTTGCGCAGCTTTCTTTTTAGCGATCAAGTAGCCTTCAATGTGTTTTTGAATGGCTAGCTTTCCGCCCTTGATTAGCTTTCCATTAAAAAAGCAGTACCAGGAGTTCGGCTCACCGGTATCACTCTTAATGATATATCCAAAGAAGTTTTCTTGCACTGCCTTTCCTTGGCCTTCGCGTACAGTCGCCAAAGAAGTAAATTCTTTCGGGTCGATGATGGTTGCAGTATCACAAAACCAATCAATACTTTTTTTCAATGCAGCTGTACTGCCTTGCAAAATTGTGTTTTTGATTCGAACTTGCCAAATATCAGTAGTCGAACCAACGGTCTTCATTTCGAAGCCTCGGTATGTCGCAACAGCCATGGTTTTAGTCTTATCTATTGGTCTTGTGATTAATAATAATTGTAAATCACTGTTAGGCAAGTATATTTATAGCATTACTGTCGTTAAGGTGCGTTTCGTTGCAAAAAACTATTCCAAGAGTCACAGAACCACAAAAATTGAAGCTGTTGGTCGCTCGTTTTTCCCAATGTGTTAGCTTTGAGGAAGTGAACGACATTACCGCTGGCGTATACGCCAGCAGTTCATTGTTAGCCATGACGAAGGATTGGAATCTATTTGTTGAATTTTGCCAAAGCAAGTTAGTCACGCCTCTACCCGCCTCGACCACGGCAACTCGTCAATACATAGAGAAAGTCGCCAGAGAGAAAAAATACGCGACGGTAAAACGTTACACTGTGACCATCGCTTTATTGCATCGATTGCTATCTTTGCCCGACCCAACTCAAAATCAGAATGTACAGCAGACACTGGCTTCCATTCGAATTGATAAAAAAGGCGATGCTCAACAAACTCCCGCATTTGGAGCGCAGCAATTAACCCAGCTAACAGAGATACTGTCACGATCTAGCTCAATTAAAGATTGGAGAAACCTCGCTATCTACCACGTTATGTATCAATCATTGATGAAGCGGAAAGATCTCCGAGATTTAGAGTTCGAGCAATTGCACCAGACTGATGAGCGGATTTCTATTTCAATCGGCGATTCACATTATCAGTTAAACGATGAATCTACCGTAATCATGCGCAGATGGCTTAATATGCGCGGATCTCAAGGACGTTTTGTTTTTACTTCCATTGACCGGCACGAAAATATTGGCATTGAACCACTCAACGATTCATCTATTTTTCGGATATTACGGGCGGCGAGCGAAATGCTAAATTTAGATGTGCTATTTTCAGGGCAATCTTTACGGGTTGGTGCTGTTGAAGCTCTTGCTCAGCAAGGCATGAAACCGAAAGATATTCAGTATGTTGGGCGTTGGTTAAGTCCTGCTATGCCTTATCAGTACTTGGGCAATAAGGCACAGTCAGAACTTGAAAAAATGCAGTTTATCTCTATAAAACCAATAGACTAAAAGTTATTGATTAAATAGAAGATTTTACGCAGTCGGCTAAGAATTTATAGAATTGATGGCCATTGTTTTCTAGCATTTTAGGGAACATTGAAATCGGTGTCATACCTGGGAATGTATTCACTTCATTTAGGTAAATGTTGCCTTCTGGCGTCAAGAAGAAGTCAATGCGTGAAAGATGGCGCAACTTCATTTGCTTAAAGACTTTCTCAGCGTTAACTCGGATAGATTCCACTTGATCAGCCGTTAAGTTTTGCGCCACAACATCCGTCGTTGAGTGACTTGCTGCTGAATACTTTTCTTCATAGCTGTAAAAAGTATCGCCTGGTGCTTTAACTTCGCCTGGTAATGTGAGTACAAGTTCGCCTTGGTATTCGTATGCTGCTACCTCAAGCTCACGCGGTTTAACCGCTTGTTCAACCAGTACTTGGTCTGAATAGCTAAATGCATCATCGATTGCTTTTTGCAATGCATCCAATTCCGTTACCTTATAGCAACCAACTGAAGAACCTTGGCAAGCGGCTTTAACGAACACACTGCCCCAGTTTTCAAATGCTTGTTTGGTTTTTTCCAACGCATCAGCGTTGTTTTCAGAAAGGAAAAGGTAAGGCGTATTGGGAATGCCTAAAGCGTCATACCAAAGTTTCGACGTAATTTTGTTGAAGCTATTGGTACTTGCTTCAGCACGGCAGCCAAGGTAAGGAATACCTGCCAGTTCAAGTAGTGATTGGATATCACCGGTCTCACCTGGAAAACCGTGGATACAAGGCACAACGAAATCAATATGTAAGCTTTGTTCTGCAAAGTTAAGTTGACCTGTATTACTGTCCAACAGAGCCAATTCACCTTGATCAGTAAACCAGCCCTCTTTCTTCATTTCTACACGGATAACGTCAAACTCAGGTGTTAACTCGAGTTGAGATTGTAAGTAGTTTGCAGAAACTAAAGAAACTTCGTGCTCAGACGAACCGCCGCCACAAAGTAGAAGAATGGATGTTTTTTTCATTAAAATCTTTCCGTGATATTACAGAAACTGGGATGGCTTAATCATAATAAAAACCAACTCAAGTTACACTTCTAATACCAATATAAATGCGCAGCTAATGAGAGTTAGCTGAAAGAATAGTCATGGATACCATCGTCATAGGCCATTAACCAGTAACACGTTGATTGAAGTCTATGGTCAGCGGTTTTCAGATGGGTATAAAAAAGGGGCTTTCGCCCCTTAATTTGATTTAGTTAAGTTTGTTTAGCGTTGGATACGGAGAGTTTTTAATTGTATCGATGCTCTTAACAAATGGTTTCAACGCTTTGAATTCAGCAGGCAGCTGAGAAATCGCGTATTTTGCATCTGCTTGTGTTGCGTAATCACCATAAAGAACGGTGTACCACTTTGTACCGTTAACCACTTTGTAGTTTTCCCAAATCGGTTGATCCGTGTTTGGCAACATACGAGCGAATTGGTCTACTTTAGTTTGAGTACCTACCGCAACCACTTGGATCGTGTAGCCAAAACGCGCTTCTTGCGAGTGTTGCTGCTTATCCGAAGGTGGAATGATAGCCACTGCTGGCGCAGTTCGCGCTAGAGTTGAAACCACGACAGTATCAACTACGGTTTCGGTCACTTCTTCAGTGATAGGCTGTTGTACTTCAGCCACTTTGTAGTCTTCACGGTAACTTTCTGAGCTTACGTCTGTCGTGTACTGACCAGAAACACATGCTGAAAGTAAAACGGACAAGCCAACGATAGCGATTTTTTTCATGAATTCTTCAAGCCCTAGATAGAAATTACTGTAAATCATGCCGTTAGAAAGCAGCATAATCAAGCCAACCAAGGCATTATATTACGAGACTCTGTGACTTGTAACACAAAGTGATTATTGTATTCGGTGATCTGACTAAAACTCCATCAAATTTCGACTGCATGACTAAAATTTCTCCGTTACGATTAGGTGAATATATCGTTAGGAAGTTGATTCATGAACAGTTTTGGCCATTTAATGAACCCTAAGTCGATTGCGGTCATCGGGGCATCTACTAAAGAGATGCGCGCGGGTAACATCGTGATGAAAAACTTACTACAAGGTGGTTTTGAAGGTGCAATCATGCCAGTGACGCCGAAATATAAATCGGTTTGTGGTGTACTTGCCTATCCTGACATTGACTCACTTCCCCTCGTTGCGGATGTTGCCATCTTATGTACCAATGCAAGTCGTAACATCGAAATTTTCACTCAACTTGCAGCGAAAGGCGTAAAGTCTGCGATTGTGTTGTCGTCTGATATGCATCATCTCAGTAGTACTGGAGAGCCTATCCAAGATCTATGCGCTGGCATCGCGCGTACCACGGGTATGCGCATTCTCGGTCCAAATAGTCTTGGTTTGATGCTGCCTTGGCTCAATTTTAATGCTTCATTTTCGCCTGTTGCCCCCCAACGAGGGAAAATTGCATTCATATCGCAATCGGCAGCGATATGCACCACGATCCTAGATTGGGCTAACGATAAAAATATCGGTTTCTCTGCTTTTATCTCATTGGGTAATTCGATTGATATTGATTTTGCTGACCTACTGGACCATTTAAGCACTGATACTCATACCGAAGCCATCCTGTTATATGTTGACTCAATTAAAGATGCACGACGATTCATGTCAGCAGCCCGAGGTGCATCACGTAATCGGCGCATTTTAGTGCTTAAGAGTGGCCGAACTGAAGAAGGACGTAAAGCCGCTCAAGTTCACACTGGAGGCAGCAATACCCTCGACATCATCTACGATTCCGCTATTCGTCGAACCGGTATGCTACGTGTACATAATTCTCATGAATTATTTGCTGCGGTAGAAACACTGACGCACTCTGTTCCTTTGCGTGGTGAAAGGCTGGCAATTATTACTAATGGTGGTGGACCTGCCATTATGGCGGTAGACACATTACTGGAACGCGGAGGAAAACTTGCCACACTGGATGAATATACAGTAAATAAGTTAAATCGTGTTTTGCCCACCAGCTGGAGTCAGAGAAACCCCATCGATATGGTTGGTGACGCAAGTTTCCAGCGTTACGTTGATACTCTTAACACCATTATGGACAGTGATTGTGCCGATGCCATTTTGATCATGCACAGTCCTTCTGCGATAGCGCATTCTGAACAAACCGCGCTTGCTATCGTCGAGGCGATTAAAGCACATCCAAGAAGTCGCCGTTTCAACATACTAACCAATTGGTCAGGCGAGCTCACTGCCCGTCCTGCTCGCGAAATATTTACCAATTTTGGTATTCCAACTTATCGTACCGCTGAGAGCGCTGTGGTGGCCTTTATGCACCTTGTAGAGTACAGGCGTAACCAAAAACAGTTAATGGAAACCCCAACAACGGCTGAACCCGTGCACATCAGCGAGCTTGAAAGTGCCAAAAAATGGACAAATGGAAAACTACTGGACAAAAATACAGTATCGCTAGATACGCATCAAATTCGTTCATTTTTAAAGTACTTCGACTTTAACGTATTGCCAACTTGGATTGCCAGTGATGCGAGTGAAGCTGTGCATGTTGCCAGTGAGATTGGATATCCTGTTGCGGTAAAACTTCGCTCTCCAGACATTCCACACAAATCAGACGTACAAGGTGTAATGCTCAATCTGCGCAATAGCACCGAGGTTGCAAACGCCGCTCAGGCTATCTTAGATCGTACCCAGATCTCTTACCCATCAGCTCACGTGCATGGCCTGTTAGTACAAGGTATGGCAAAGCGAGCCGGAGGGGAAGAGCTCAGGATCAAAGTGAAATATGATGAAACCTTTGGCCCGGTTATTTTACTTGGGCAAGGCGGTTCAGAATGGAATGAAGGGGTAGATGCGGCCTCTGCACTACCGCCACTAAATATGGCTCTAGCTCGTTACCTGATTGTTCGTGCGATCAAAGGAGAAAAAATCCGGTTGCAAAAACTGCCGGAACCTATCGATATAGAGGGACTTTCTGAGATTCTAGTTCGCATCTCACAAATGATAGTCGACTGCCCTCAGGTACATGAGATCGATATCCATCCCCTACTGGCTAATGGGAATGAATTTACCATTCTCGACGCAGACTTGACCTTGAAACCTTATCAAGGGGATGCACAGCGTCGATTAGCAATCAGGCCCTATCCTGTCGAATTTGAACAAGAAATGCGTTTAAAAGATGACAGTACAATTTTACTGCGGCCTATCTTGCCTGAAGATGAGCCTAAGCACGCCGATTTCATCCATGCGGTTACAAAAGATGATCTTTATAAGCGTTTCTTTACCGAGGTCGGAGAATTCAACCATGAAGCGCTCGCCAAATTTACACAAATCGATTATGACCGTGAAATGGCCTTTGTTGCTGTAGATACAACGGGTGCCGAGCAAAAAATCATTGGTGTAAGCAGAGCGCTCATTAATTATGACAATAGCGACGCCGAGTTTGCTATTTTGATCCGCTCCGATCTTAAGGGTAAAGGTTTAGGAAAAATCTTGATGAAAAAGATCATCGATTACTGTCAGAACAAAGGGACGAAACGGATGTCAGGCATGACTATGCCAACCAATCGAGGCATGCTTATGTTGGCACAAAGCCTCGGGTTTAAAATTGATATCCAATTTGAGGATGGTACCGCCGATATGGTGCTCACCTTACAGAGCGAAACGACAGCATCGGTGCAATCATAGCGTCGTCGTAGTGTTGTTTACAGCCGATGCTTTAGCGTTGGCTGTAAACATAAAGACACATAATAACTGGGGGTGATGGTGAATCGTTATTTCATTTTCCAGTGCTTTTTCAGATATTGAATACACCAAGATTTTGCTTCACCAATTTGATTTCTCTTCCACGCCATGATGAGCTCGATTTCCCGCTGCTCGGTTCCTACGATTTCTTGCAATACCCCTTGAGCAATCAATTGTTCTGCAATAGTCGAAGGTAAAGTGCCGATGCCCAATCCAGACTTTAGAGCATCCACTTTGGCCGAAAAATTACTCACAGTCAGCCGAGGCTGTTTCTGTAAGACATTCACTGACATTGCCGGTTGCTCACGGGCAGTATCCGCGATGGCAATCACTCGGTATTTTTGCCGTGCTTGATCATCGAACTCACCAACGCGTTTATGAACGTAATGATCCTTTGCCGCAACCCAGGTCATTTTCAATTGTCCAATCGTTTCAGATTTGACGTCTACTGGGATTGTTTCGAGTTTTGGACATACCAAAATATCCGCCCTTCCGTTTTCCAACGCTTCCCAACAGCCAGCAAGTATCTCTTCTTGTAAACGCACACGCGTTGAACTAACACTGCCTAGGGCGTCAACCATGGGAAAGAAGTTATCAATCGGAATAATGCCGTCAAAAGCTAGCGTAATGTCTAACTCCCAGCCATTGGCGAGTACACTGGCATCGTTAACTAACTTTTCTGTTGCCGACAGGATATTACGCCCCTGCTCTAAGATGAGTTTTCCTGCTTGAGTAAATGCGGCTTTATGGCCAGAGCGATCAAAGATCATTATGTCTAAGTCTTGTTCCAGCTTTTGGATTTGATAACTCAATGATGAAGGAGCCCGGTCAAGCTCATTGGCCGCAGATGCAAAGCTTCCTCTCCTATCGATGGCATCGAGAATATGAAGCGCTTCTAGCGTGATTGGACTTTGCAAACCGTTCCCCTTTCTATTGAACAAACTTAAAAGCCATTGCGCGTAAGTGAACAGCAAGCAATGGCATTACAAACTGTAAGCAAGGTTTAAAGTAATGTTAAAAAACAGATTAATCAATCAAAGCTTTTGCAAACTATGGCTTGTATTAACAAGAATATGAACAATAGAACCAGCGGGTAGGAATTGAGATTAGAAAACGTTCGTTTAGATAAAACAAAAGCCAGCTAAGTGCTGGCTTCTCGATCAACTTCATTCAAAAAGTGGTTTAAAATTGGGCTGAATGAGTGATTATTTTGCGGCTGCCATCTCTTTCTTAACCATAATAGCTGCTGCTACGATGAAAGCGATGATTAGACCTAACTCCATGACTTACCCCTAGTGATTAAATTGGAAATAGTATGTCGGTGATTTATATCGAGGGCATTGTATCAGTTATTGAAATTGATAAAAGTTGTTAACGAAATTTTTACTTGTTTTGTCGACTCAGATCAAAAATAAGCGCTTGGACGCTATTTACTTAAGTTAAATTAGCGTTTTTAGCCCTCAATAATATGTCGAAACACACTATTTCATCGTCACTTTGCCACCAATCATTTTGTAAGCTGGAGTTCCTCTTACCAGGGAATCTCGGGCGAATTCAGCGTGACACTGTGGGCAAATACAAGGCGTTTGGGTGTAATCTTCCACAATCCGCTCTTTAAAACATTTTACCAATGCGCCTTTTCCACCTTTACGGTACTTAAACAATAGACAGCGGCATTTTGCACAAAATATCTCTACCGTTTTCGACGGCTGCTTTTTATTCGGTTTCGCCACTTAGACCATCCTGTTCATGGTTGATGTGGGGTTTTATCCAAACGTTGCTAAAGTCAAACCAGCCTAGCGCGTTGCACTTCGCATTTTGCAAAGAACCACACTGATCTTTACTTACTCCGAGCCAGCAATGAAACATTGGGATTAGCTGCATTTTTTCTGCCAGCGATTTACCAATATTTTGCGCTGGAAACGCGGCAAACTCTTGGCTGCGATATTGCGTCACAACTTGCGACCATTGAGCAAAATCGTACTCTTTACTCATTTGCTCTATATCACTGTAATCAAGTAACCAACCGGCAATCGCATCATCACGGTTATTGGCAATACCCATAGGTTTAACCCAAATATCGACCTGCTCATTGTCAGGCATGTCCATATCATAGGTGACCAGTTCCACATCCAGATTATCTTGTTTAAGTAGTGTTTCAAGGCACTTAACTAAGATGGGAAACATCGGATGCTTAGCATGGTAAGCAATCGTGATGGTGCGGTAACTTGGTGGCGGCGTATAATGTGCCTGCCTCGTGTGGTGGTACCAACCCGGTTTCAAACCGTAAGCTGGCAATGCACCTAATTCAACAATTTTATCTTGAGGTAATAGCTGAAAAACATTGAGTGAAGATAGACGTTGGGTGAAGTATCGCGCCCACTCATCCGATTTTGCAAGGCCATTCTTTCGGTTGAGCAACAGATAGGTACAACCTGGGTCTAACTCAACTTCGTCACTGACCATAGCGGCTTCAGGGGCGCTAGGTTTAGATAAGCTCGGGAATACCATTGATGAGTGGACCGCATCAATGACCCATACTTCTACGCTATCAACTAAGGGTCTAAAGCCAAAATAGCCATCAAAGGCTTGTATCGTTAGACGCTTTTCATCATTTTGCATCACTTTATATGGGCCCGTGCCCACCGGAAATTGATCGTAATCAGCGCTGCGCTCAGAATTGGGTTGCATCACTTTGGCGCAAGATTCCGCCATCAATAAAGCAAAATGATAATCATCTTGACTCAGTTGAATATCAATCACGTTTTTCTGTTGAGAAAACACCCGCTCAATGTGAGTAAAGAGCTTTCTGGACTTTAGTGCTATTAAACATTCGATGATCGCCTCTACGGTGAGTAATTCACCATTGTGAAAGCGAACCGCAGGACGAATGTAAAATCGCCAATGGCGGGGCGTTAGCATCTCCCATGTATGTGCTAAATCGGGAGCAAGCTGTTCGTTTTCATCCAAACGTGTCAAACCGCTGAAGATTTGGCGCACAATATGCAGTTCAGAACGACGCATGTTCTTATGAGGGTTCAGAGAGAGTAACGGACGATAATAAGGCAGACGGACAACTTGCAGCCCTTCTTGCAGTTGAACACCCAAATAGCTTTCAACCACTCGAGCTAATTTAGCCGCATCTTGATCGAGAACTTTGAGCGCTTGGCCGATTTTACCTTCTTCAAGATAACGGCGGGCCAGCGTTTCACTGACATCGGTACGACTGCGTTTAAAGTTAAGCTGAGAAAGTTTGCCGCGCCCAGGCGAAGGATGCCATTCAATCCAACCTTCTTCTTCCATTTTATTAAGGACAATTCGGGCATTGCGTCTAGTACAGCAGAGGATGTCGGTGATCTCTTCTAGTTGAACGCCACGATCAACACCATCGTAGTGTTCAAAAAGGGTTTCAAACTGGACACGAAGTCGCGGGCTACTCATAAAGGGGGAAATCTCAACTAGATCATTATAATGTTCATTTTCCCCATTTATTTAGCCGGAATCAAGCAGTTACTGGATAGCAACGCCTAATTGTGATGCAAGGTCAGTAAGTTGTTGTTCATCGTCTAATTTGATAGACCATTTAGCTTCACTGGAATGCACTGCAATGACGTTCGCTCCGCGGCCAATCAGCTGGATTGCATCACTCTGAGCTTGCAAGGTAATCATGTGCGGGCCATTTACCTTGACCACAATTTCGTGTGCCGTCGCAATGATTTTACCGTTAGAAAATTCAATGACCATTATTTGTTGTCTTCACGTTGAGTTTTACGATGGTGTTTCACCGCAATCGTTAGGCGACTGGTGCAAACCAAACGTTCGCGCTCATCAGTAATATTGATTTGCCATACTTGCGTAGAAACTCCCAAGTGGATTGGCGTGGCCGTACCGATCACCAAGCCGCTTCTCATCGCGCGTACATGGTTAGCGTTAATATCTAACCCGACACAATATGATTGCTCATCTACGCAGAAATTCGCAGCAACTGAACCAAGAGTTTCTGCCAGCACAACAGAAGCTCCGCCATGAAGCATGCCAAGTGGCTGATGAGTGAACGCACAAACGGGCATGGTGGCGCGAATATAATCGTCACCGACTTCTGTGTAGAGAATGCTGAGGTGTTCGATTAGTGTATTTTTTGAAGTTTGATTGAGACGATCAAGATTGATATCTCGTTTCCAAATGGTCATAGCAAATCCATCCTTAACGGTTACCTCTATTGTAACCGGATGTTATGATGAATATATAATTGTATTTACATGGAATGTCCTATGTCGTGGTTTAAGTTTTCAACCTTAGCTTTAGCCGCTGGTCTCACAGCTTGTAGCTCCTCGCCTACTGGGCGAAATCAATTAATTTGGCCTCTGATAGTGATATGAGCCATCTTGGCGCGCAATCCTTTGAGCAAATGAAGCAACAGCAAAAAGTCAGCAAGGATGCGAAAATTAATCGCTACGTTGAATGTGTTACTGACGCGGTTACAAAACAAGTACCGAAACAAGCTGGTTTTGATAAATGGGAGGTGGTGGTTTTCGATAGCGAGCAAGTGAACGCATTTGCTCTGCCAGGTGGCAAGATAGGTGTATACACTGGCCTACTGAATGTTGCTGAAAACCAGGATCAATTAGCAACGGTTATTGGTCACGAAATTGCCCACGTGCTCGCTGATCATAGCAATGAACGTTTATCGCAATCTCAATTAGCCAATACGGGACTCCAAATTACGGCCGTCGCTTTAGGTTCATCAGAATACGCGCAATACCGCGACGCTACGATGGCCGCTCTCGGGCTTGGCTTGCAATATGGAGTGATATTACCTTACGGTCGCACTCAAGAGTCAGAAGCTGACGTCGTAGGTCTGGCTCTAATCGCTAAAGCCGGCTTTGACCCAGCTCAAAGTATCGATTTGTGGCAAAATATGGCGAAAGCCTCAAACGGGCAACAACCGCCCGAACTATTATCAACCCACCCCTCTCATAGCACGCGTATTAACGATCTAAAACAAACGATGGCGCGTTTACCAGCTTCTTCGGTCCAAAAACCGAACTGTTCTTGAAGCAGGAATTGACTCGACTCTCTCTATTCAGTGGCAAGTCGCAGCTAATAAAAAGGGAGCCTTAAGCTCCCTTCTTGTTTATTGTTAACGCATAAATACGATTTTGTTAGGTGCCAAGCAACTGTAAAGGAAGCTGCAGTAGCGCATCACCACTTTGAGCAAAGTACCAAATAATCGCCACTAGACCTGCAACAAGCGCGACATACCATACACCAGCAACGATTTGACCATAACGGTCGAGCGGCAGTAGATGGCTATGGTGGCGGTAACGCCACTCCATAATAATCTCAAGCGTACCCATGATCAGCAAGAAACCGAGTAAGCTCAAACCCAGCGTATAGCTAAGGAACACCCCGCCAATAGCGGCCGCTGTACACAGCACCATTCCGGTTAGGCTATTCATTGACAAACTGATGCTTTTCAATATATGACCACCATCAAGCGGTAGAATGGGTAACAAATTAAAGAGGTTTAAGAAGGCGTTAAACGCGGCAAGACCGGCAAAAAACATTTCGCCCGTTACCCAGTAAAAAACCAGTAAAATCAAAGAGAGCACAAAACCAAACATTGGCCCCATTATCGAAATAACGACATCTTGCCAGCGTGTGTTGATTTTTTCATCCGTGAGCGCTAATCCGCCTAAAAATGGGACTAAGTAAATACCTTTGGTCTTCATGCCAAAATATTTCATCGCTTTCACATGACCGTATTCATGTACGACCAAGCAGGCGATCAACGCGATGGCAAATTGGAATGAAAATAACCATGAATACGCTGCCAAACTGGCAGAAGCTAATACCACTTTGATCAGTTTGGCGCTTTTTAGCATTTTCATGCCAAGCGAAAATAAGCCAATTAAACTAAATCGTTTCTCTGGCTTGGGCGCAACAACAGGACTTTGTTGTTCAATATCTTTACTGTTGCGCTCTCCTTGGCTGATGAGCTGCTGGTTCACTTTTACTTGGTAGTGGAAAGAGAATGGCTGCCAAACAACGTTTGCATCCAATTCACAATTCAGAACTTCGTCGCCATTTTGTAAAACGAAGCTATGCAATGTTTTCTCTTGGCGGTCAGCATCAGCCGTAAGTTGCGAGACAATTTGATTGTCCCAATACAATTCTTGCCAACCTGCCATGCTGCCCTCGAGTCTTAGAGGACGGCCAAGGAACTCAATTGAGAGTAATTCCAATTTTTAACCTATTAATTTGCTATATAAACCACGTCAATTATGCCGCGCGGCACTAACAAGGTAAAGCAAAGGTGTTATTTTGTTACGCGGTCACTCAGATTAAGTTATTGACGGGGTTTTGATTGTTACTGCATTAACAAGATATTTCAGCAAAATGTCATTTTACGCCAGTTAAACCTTTGCGTTACCGAATGCCCCTTCCAATTAGTCGGATAAAGTGGATAATAAGCCCCGTTATTAATCCCGACTATATGTGAGTCCATTATGTCTATTGAAGCTACAATGCTACAACGTTGCGAATCTAAGTGTGAACTATGTGGTGCAGATGCCCCATTGACTGCGTACGCGGTACCGCCGCACGGTCACGTAACGGTAGATTACGGCATCATGGTATGTGACAAATGTCTGGGTGAAATTGAAGATCCTAAAGACATTAACCACTGGCGTTGTCTAAGTGACAGCATGTGGAGCCAAGTGGTTCCTGTGCAAGTTACTGCATGGCGTCAACTAACTCGTCTTAACTCAGAAAGCTGGGCTCAAGATGCGCTAGACATGATGTACATGGAAGAAGAAACTAAGAACTGGGCTATGCAAGGTATGTCTGCTGACGACAAACCTTTCGATGTAAACGGCGCAGAGCTTAAAAAAGGTGACGACGTAACTGTTATCAAAGACCTTCCAATCAAAGGCAGCACTCAAGTAATCAAGCAAGGCACGGTTATCCGTGGTATCGCATTGACTGACGACCCTAAACTTATCTCTGGTAAAGTGAACGGCGGCCAATCTATGTATGTTATTGCTGAATACTGCCGTAAAAAATAATCGCTAAGATTAAAAAGAATAAAGCACCTTCACGGTGCTTTATTTTTATCCGCTGTCCCTCTCACTAAGCAATCTTTTTGATCACTTCGGCCAGCTCGCTGGTACTGTCTTGAACCTTACTGTTCATTTCATTGGTTAACGTCATCAACTCATACGAATCCGTGTATTTAAGATTGATAGATTGAATGTTTTCATTGATCTCATCAGACACATGCACTTGCTCTTCAATCGCGACCGCAATTTGTTGGTTACGGTCCACCACATCTTGTACTAACTCTTCAAGTAGTTGGATGCTCTGTTGTGCTTCCGCCAGTAACTCAACAGTGCTAGAAGACTTTTCATTGCCTTTATGCAGTGCGTTAACAGCAGTCTTACTGCCGCTTTGAATACTCTCCACCGCAGACTTAATTTCGGTCGTTGACTCTTGAGTACGCTGCGCCAAGGTGCGCACTTCATCGGCGACAACGGCAAAGCCACGGCCCTGCTCACCGGCGCGCGCAGCTTCTATTGCCGCATTTAATGCCAGTAGATTGGTTTGCTCGGCAATATCATTGATAACTTCTACAACAGAACCAATTTGTTCGGTTTGATGATTGAGATCGGTGACGGTTTCAGAGATTTGCTTAAGCTCACTCACCAATTCAAGAACAGAATGGTTGACGTTGTCGATAACACCACGGCTACTGGTCATGGTATTTTGTGCCGTTAATGTCGCATCGGCGGTAGCTTGCGCATTTTGTGAAATTTCAGCGGAAGCCGCTTGCATTTCATTAACCGAAGTCGCTACCACGTCGATCTCCACTTTCTGCTCGCTCAGGTTTTGCGTCACACGTTCACTATTACTCGCTGCCGAATCCGCATTAGTTTTGGTTTCCTCACAAGAATCCATGACCGATATTCCAACGCGTCCCAATAAAGCATCCGCATATTGCTTGCGCATCTTCATTCCAAGCGCGATTTCAGATAGATCATTCACGCGGCCAAAGTAGATGTATTCCATCATGGGGTTGTTAAAATCTTGCCTTGCCTCTTGCGCGAGTTTTTCCAAAGGACGGGTTAGCACGTAACTAGAAAGCGCCGTCAACACGGCAACAGCACCGAGTGCGACTATAGGGCTTTGGCCATAATTAATTAATACGTTTCCGACCGCGCAAGCCGCAGCAACACAGATTGTTGTGCGCATCCATAAACGTGTACGAGGTAATTGCAGTAACAATGAACTGCTCCCTCTACGTAATTTGGCATAGATTTTTTCAGCACGATCGACATAAATTCGCTCAGGTTTAAAACGGACAGATTGATACTCCACCGTTTGCCCATTGTATTTTATCGGGGACGCAAACGCATCGACCCAATAGTAACCGCCGCCTTTACGTTGATTTTTTACCATCCCCATCCAGTGTTTACCGGCCTGAAGATGGCTCCATAAATCCTTAAAAGCGGCCTTTGGCATGTCTCTATGGCGCACAATATTATGCGGTTTACCGACAAGTTCCCCGTCTTCAAAACCTGCAACTTCACTAAAATGGGCGCTTGCATATTTTATATAACTGGAAGGGTCTGTAATTGATATTAGGTTGTAGTTATTTGGATAGTCGTATTCCATTTCGCTCATAGTTTATCCTTACCTAGTCACTGACTTAAATTATATTTATGCAATTAAGCACTTATCGTCATACGTAAGAATAGAGCAATATTTCGTGCCGCAAGGGGTAATCCAGCTTAACTATCAGTGAAATTAAGCTAAGTATTTAACGAACAACATTTTATTTATGCAAAAAAAAACGCCAGTGTAAAACACTGGCGTCTTAAATTTGTCTTTTTATCGGTTTAAACCGATGTCTTTCTGCATATGGATCGATAAGTCGCTTGCATAGTATGTGCGAGCCTCTTCGCGATCAGTGAACAGAATATCTAACAGATGAACAAACAATCCTTTGATGGTAACCGAGTAGGTTTTTCTGTCCTTAGAAGGGGTGTTGATTATGGTTGTAGCGTCTAATACTTGTGCCATATGTGCCTCTTCTTGAAATCGCATAACTCAGCTTGAAGACATTTTAACGTTGATTTTATCGTAAGTTAAAATGACAATAATTCAAAAATGGCATTAGTTTATCTAATAAAACAACTCGATAACATGCTCAGTAGTCAAATATGCAACCCTAGACTTCAACGGCACCTAAAACTCGAATATTGGTGAATAATTATTCAAGCAATAAAAAACGCCCCACTTCCACGCAACAATTATTAAACATAATCCTTGAGTTTTAGTGAGGCGGAGATCGCATTTTAATTAGCTGAAATATCGGAAATAATTAAGCCTGCTGTGCCATGCTACGTTGCTTAAGAATTGAAGCAACTACGGCCACCGTCATTGTAATCAACAAGACAAGTAGAGAAACGGGTGTTGGAATTGCCCACTCGGTTCCGACAAGCAACATCTTAATACCGATGAATACCATGATGAAGGACAACGCTGGTTTTAGATAAATAAACTTATCCATCATGCCTTGTAGTACGAAGTACAAAGAACGTAAACCAAGCAGCGCAAATACGTTAGCAGCTAAAACGAGGAATGGTTCACGGGTCACCGCAAAGATCGCCGGAATAGAATCCAGTGCGAACATCACGTCCATGAACGCGATCACACCAATAACGATCATCATTGGTGTTACACAACGCTTGCCATTTTCAATCACTGTCAGCGCATTTCCACGGTAACCATCGGTCACAGTAGCAAATTTGCGAATGATTTTTTCAGGTAGTGGGTTCACTTCTTCCTCTTCACCTTTATCGCGCGCGAGTTGGATACCAGTCCAAATTAGGAATGCGGCAAAGATGTAAAGAATCCAGTGGTATTGAGCAAGCAACTGTGCACCAACTGCAATCATGATTGCACGAAGAACAAGCGCACCGATCACGCCCCATAGCAATGCTCGTGGGCGTAAATGCTCAGGCACTGAATACTGAGTGAAGATGATCGCAAAGACAAATAGGTTGTCGACACTTAATGATTTTTCAAGCAGGTAGCCCGTTAAAAATGAAACGGTGGCTTTTTCGGCTGTGTAGCTGCTTCCTGGCGCATAAAAATCCCAGAAGAAATAGATAGAGCCAGCGAAAAGAAAAGCAAGTACAAACCAGAAGACACTCCAGACAGCGGCTTTTTTGATAGTGATGTTACCACCACGTGTTTGCCAAATATCGAGAGCAACAAGAGCGAGCGTTACTAGACCAAGGCCTAGATAGGTAGATGGGGTCATTTTATCCTCCAAATAACGGAGGGATCGGTGCGTTCATGCTAACGATCCCTACCGCAAACAAACAGCCTCATACCTCGATTAGAAGGCATAAGGATTTGAATACGTTGGTCTCGTCGAAGCGCATAACGCTTATACTTACCGGAAAGGCATTGCCTAACGAGATGACGATAAGTAAACCAGAGGCGACTACTCCCCAAACGCCGCGGATTGTATGCCTCAAATGATATTTCGTCTACAAGAAAATCAAAAAGGAGCAAAATAATGCTCCTTTTTTTTACATTCCCCCACCGGGAATTAAGTAGACCATCGCGGCCCATACTGATATCCAACTGATGACGACAGCGATATCAAGCCAATCCTTACTCCACACAGCAACTCCCTATTCATTAATTACGATCAAATGAATCGGAGAATAAGTAGCAAAGCCCATGCCAAGTGTGCGAAATTTAATCACTAATTAGCATTAACAACTTGTGGGTCACTTAATACTTCTGGATTATCTTTTAGATACATAATGAAGCAATCAGCCATGGATAGGTTCGAGATCTTACCTTCCCCTCTCATATTGAGAATAGCTTCATAGCCTTCTTTGCCTTTCATTGAATAAGCAGAAGAAGAGCCAGTATATATTCGTTCAGCTTCGACAGGCTGCCACCCCACACTGGGCAACGCTATTTCCAATTGAGCAATGCGTTCACCTTTTGGCGCATTAGCATCATATTGATAACGCAAGTTAGCGGTGTACGGGTAAGACCCTGAGCCCGTTCCTTCTACGCCATTTTTCAAGGCATTGTTTATTGCACCTTCAAGCACTTGAGCAATATAGGCGCCTTTGATCTCGTAGGCGCCAATCGGAACTAAAAACGGCAATACCTTTCCGGCTATATCGGCAACTGATATGTCACCTACGGCAATTGAATTTCGCACACCACCTGCATTATGAATTGCAAAATCGGCATGAATGCCATTTTGCTTTAAAGCGTAGACAAAGGAATCCGCCACCATAGGTGCTATTTCACTGCCGCCTTGTTGGTCTGGAATTCTAATATGGCGCAATTTCCTGGTTGTGTGTGCAAGAATCGTCTTTTGTTGCTCGCGCACACGGGCTTGATAGCGTTTGACTAACAACTGCTGTATTGCGAGATCTTTTTTACATACCGCCACATTAGGATGAGCGTGAACAAACTCCCTTATTGGCAAGTAATTGTCATCCTGCCAAGATTGGCTCATCGTGGTATCGACAAATAATCGTCGTCCCAGTAGCAGTTCGTTCTTGCCATTAAATGCAGTGACTTGCCCACTTGCATCAAAATCAATATCACAGTGGCCTAGAGACAAGGCATGAAAACCGGCTTGAACGACATAAGTTTGCTTAACTTTTACGCCGTAATCATCGCTCTTTGTCAAACCAATTTGACTAAAATCACCTTGTAGAACGTGACTATGCCCGCCAACAATCAATGAAATTCCATCCACATGATTAGCGAAATCGAGATCAACCTCATAACCCATATGGCTAAGCAATATAATCTTATTGATGCCCGCTTTGTGTATCTCAGCGACGGTATTTTTCGCGGTGGTGATGCTGCTGACAAATGGCGTGTCGATATCTGGATTTGAGATTTCCGACATTTTGTCCAGCGCCAAAGAGAAGATGGCTACCGATTCATCACCGACGTGTTTGATCACCCATTGGGCTGATTGGCTTTGTGGTTTGTACGAATACACAGCCGGATTACAACGCAGTGTTTTCGGCTTGTCTTGACGTTCATTGGAAAGATCCCAATTACCGGCAAGTAAAGGAAAATCAATTCGTTCAGCAAATTCGGCAACCGGAAGGTTACCCATATCAAGCTCGTGGTTGCCGATTGCCATTCCATCAAGGCCGAGTTGATTGAGCATCACCGCATTTGCTTCTCCTTTAAACAAAGAAAAATACAAAGTGCCTTGGAAACAATCTCCGGCATGAAGGAACAGAAAAGCGCGTTGAGCTTGGTCTGCTTGTTGTTTAAGTTGTTCTGCTCGTGTTTTGATACGAGCAATTCCACCAGCGCTGACAAAAGGCGCATACGATTGCTGACCAATAGTAAGCTCAAGCTGCAAGGACGTTGGTTCAAAATAGGAATGTGTGTCATTTATATGAGCGACTCTGATTCTGATCGCTCTATTCTTTTTCTTCATCATAATTCTTCTCACTTTTCACCGTCATGCTAACTCATTCTGAATGACAGATTTATTACTTTTTGCGAATAATTCGCTTATGTGAGCTAACCTCCTGCTTATACAGTATTTTTCTTTTATGCTTTACTTAAGGTAATTGATAATGGTGAGGTGGCAGTATGCAATTAGAACGCATTGAAATTGCGGGCTTTCGTGGAATTAAGCGACTATCCCTTTCGTTCGAACAATTAACGACTTTGATTGGTGAAAATACTTGGGGTAAATCTTCATTACTCGATGCTCTGTCGGTTGCGCTGCCACCTGACGGCGTCCCTTACCAATTTGAGATGTCTGATTTTCATGTTGATTATTCAGTTTCTCACCCCCAGACGCAAGACTTGCAGATCGTGCTGAGTCTAGTCTCAAACGATAAAAGTGAATTACGTTCTGGTCGCTATCGAAAAATCAAACCGATCTGGACCACTGATGATGAAAACGTACATCGTATTTACTATCGTCTCAGTGCCAGTCGCAATCAGTATGACATCGAAACCCAATACGACTTCCTTGATCACGAAGGAAACCCACTGGCTTTGCATCATGCCGTCAAGCTAGCACAAGAGTTGATGTCACTTCATCCCGTGATCCGGTTAAAGGACTCACGCCGATTTAATCGCCCTATTCAAGCCAATGGCGATCTCAATGAGCGTATCGAAAAACGCATTGATAATACCTGCCGACGATTGATGGCGATTCCAGGCCATGTCAATAAAGGTGAAATGCGCAGCAGTCTGAACTCTATGAGCATGCTGGTAGAACATTACTTTTCTTTTAAGTCCAATGCACGTAATAGCCTGCGCAAGCAAAGAGACGGCATCTTCTTTACCGGCCAGCCAAATTCTTTATCGATTTCTGAAGTGGTCGAACAAACCAATAACAAGCAAACCCGTTTGTTGTTTATGGGGTTATTGAACGCTTATCTACAAGCTAAAGGACCCAATAAACTACGACGCTGTGCTCGTCCGCTTTTGATCATTGAAGATCCTGAAGGCCGTTTGCACCCTACCCATCTCGCTCGTGCGTGGAGTTTGTTGCAATTGCTACCGATGCAGAAAATCCTTACCACAAATAGTGGTGATTTATTGGCTCGTGTACCCATTCACAGTATTCGACGCTTGGTGCGCCAATCCGATAAAACGGTTTGTACTAGCCTCGGACTACAAAGTTTATCACGAGACGAGTTACGTAAAGTGGGCTTTCATATTCGTTTCCACCGCTCCGGCGCCCTCTTTGCTCGTTGTTGGCTGCTGGTTGAAGGGGAAACCGAAGTATGGCTATTTAACGAATTTGCGAACCAATGTGGTTACAATTTGGCGGCAGAAGGGGTTCAGATCATTGAATTTGCCCAGTCAGGACTGAAATCTCTAATTAAAGTCGCGAAAGCTTTCGGTATTGATTGGCATGTGGTTACTGATGGTGATGCTGCAGGCAAAAAATACGCTCACACCGTTAGAACGCGGCTTGAGAATGATCAAGAACGTCACCGATTAACGGAGTTGCCTGATCTCGATATCGAACACTATTTGTATAACCATGGTTTCGAGCCATTTTTTCGTGAGATGGTAAAGATCCCTCAAGATCATCCTATTCCTGCCAAAAAAGTGGTTCACCGTGTACTGAAGAAATTCGCTAAGCCTGATTTAGCGCTCGCGATTGTCTCTCATGGGGAAGAGAAAGGGATTGAAGGCATACCTCTTTTGATTCGTTGGACGCTAAAACGCGTTGTCACAATGGCCAATGGTAATACCTGACGCGCTGCGACAAGGCTTTTTGGCCAATCGACTTGATGGTTTGTTACAGATGATTTGCTATATCGCTGACTGAATTTTACGCCTTAACCCATGTAAGGTTATCGCACTAAAGTAAAGTTCAGTAGCGATTCAATTTTCCTGATAGTGACTCCCCTCGTTTTGGGATACACAAATACGCGCTGAAATCTTATCACTATGGTTGGCTCGCCCATTCAACGACAACGGCCCTAGTTTGCTTGGCTCTCGATAGCAGCGTTTTTCTTGCTCAATTGAGATCGAGCTTGTAGCCATAAGCCAGTCCATTTCATGGTGTAACCAAATAGTCCGCCTAATAACAGCGATGGAACCACAACTTGCCAGTCGCCATTCGCGGCAAAAGTTGCGCAGGAGCCAATAAAAGTCCCAGGAATATAGGCTAGCCATGAATGTTTTGCTTGCAGGCACATAAACAAAGTAATCAAACCCGTCAGAATGTAGCCGCCAATTTCTAACGTTACATATTGCGCACCAGCGATGATAACCATCGCCCAAAACACTCCGGTTAAATTTGTGATAAGGCTTATCAATAATCCTTTAGTGCCTTCTTGAGGCGCAGCAAAGAAACTCGTGCAGCCTAAGAACCCAGCCCAAGCAAGTAGACCGAAACTCACCGCAACCCAGCCCCAAATCCCCGAAAGAATCGCGGTTGTAATAGAAATGGCAACCAAAGTACTCATAATAAAACTCATATAGTTTGTCACAGCAGCCCATACTAACCGCTAACTCGCCCCCTTTGAACGATCAATCTCACATATGTATGCAACATAAGATTTATAATTACACTAAAAGGTGACGCAATCGATATTTCAACAAGATCCGTTAATAAAAAAGCCCAAGCGATGAATAACGCTTGGGCTTTATAGCAATGCTTTATCGTTGCGAACAGCAACGTCAGTCTCGTGTCAGAATTAGAAAACCGATGGTTTACCTTTCATCATTCTCGATCCTTCTCGCTTAAGACATTCAACCAGAGGGTTTTCCACCATGTCTGCACGCCAAACAAATGACAATGTTCTTTCCATACTCAGTTCAGGAACGTTCAAGGCAACCAACTGACCGGCTTCGATATGATGCTCAACATCCAAATACGGTAAACAAGTCAAATACAATCCGTTGGCAACCATACTTCGTAATACTGGCACGTGTTCGTATTCACGCCATACATCAAGATCTTCAATCAAATGATGAATTGAGCTATCAAAAATCATTCGAGTACCCGAACCATGTTCGCGTAACACCCATTTTGCTTGTTCCAATTGTGCCAAACTGACACGCTCGGATTTAGCAAATGGATGATGAGCAGCCGCTACAACTGTTAAATGATCTCGACACCATACTTCTTGGTGCAAACGGTTGTCGTCACAGCGGCCTTCAATGATGCCAATATCGTATTTGTAATCCAGTAGACCTTCTAAAATACTGTCCGTACTGCGAACTTTCAAAGACATTCGCATTTCAGGAAAGTCGTTATCAATATTGCTGATAAGGTCTGGAACGAGATGTTCTGCTGGCGTTTGACTGGCACCAATGCGCAATTCGCCACTCAATAAATGTTGTTCAATGAACCCCATCTCAATCTGTTGAGCATCCTGCAACAAACGCTTCGCTTTGGGTCTTAACCATGTCCCCCAATGGGTCAGTGCCATTTGCTTTCCTTGCCTTTCAAACAAGGGTCTTCCTAACATTTTCTCAAGCTGGGCAAGCGACATACTCGTGGCTGACTGGGTCAGTGCAAGCTTATCTGCTGCCATACTCACACTACCGGTATCGGCGACTGCATCGAATACCGCGAGTTGCTTTAGTGAATAACGCATAACTCTCCTTTTCGTTATTACGTTAAGTGTTCGATTTTTCCTTTTTCTTATGTGCACAAGTAGGCACATAAGCTCATTTTAACGCCTTCTAAAAACATATCAAATTATTTGATGAAGTTACTCAACATTATCAATTTTACCTGTGTATCCAAACGGCCTAATCTAAATTGGCAACGAGGCGAAAGCCCCTTGTTTTCTACATAAGGAGGTTATTTATGAAACATATGATTAGGAGCGGTTATGTCATCTAGTCAAGCCAACAATCAATACTTCTCTCCCATGGAGATGATGGCTGAGGCTGAAAAATTTGCGTTAAGTAAAGCAAAGAAAAGTAGCGGTATGACTTTAAGCCTAGCTGTAATGGCTGGTGCATTTATCGGTTTAGCGTTTCTCTTTTATATCACTGTTACAACCGGTAGCGCCGATGCTGGATGGGGCTTAAGTCGATTCGCTGGTGGCCTTGCCTTCAGTATGGGGTTGATTCTAATCGTTATCTGCGGTGGTGAATTGTTTACCAGTTCTGTGCTTTCAAGCATTTCATGGGCAAACAAGCAAATCACCTTTGGAAAAATGATTTCGACTTGGGGAAAAGTTTACTTTGGCAATTTTATTGGCGCAATGTTGCTGCTCGCCATCGTATCTGCGGCAGGCTTATACCAAATGGACAGTGGTCAATGGGGTTTGAATGCGCTCAATATTGCGCAACACAAACTGCACCACACTATGGTTCAAGCTTTTGCGCTCGGCATTCTTTGTAACCTACTTGTTTGTTTGGCTATTTGGTTAACGTTCAGCAGTGCAAACGCAATGACCAAAGCAGCAATGACCATTATGCCCGTTGCTATGTTTGTCTCTAGTGGCTTTGAACACTGCGTAGCAAACATGTTTATGGTGCCTCTTGGCATCGTGATTCAAAACTTTGCGCCAGAAAGCTTCTGGCAAATGACAGGAACAACTGCAGCTCAGTACGCCGACTTAAATGTCATGCAGTTTGTTACTGCCAATTTAATCCCTGTAACCCTTGGCAACATTGTTGGTGGTGCCGTACTTGTAGGACTGGCGAACTGGTGTATCTACCGTCGTCCGCAACTAAAAGCAGCCAACATCGCAACTATTACCACCACCACAAATATTACGTCAGTTAAGGAAAGCACTATGAAAAACAACATCATCATCAAAGATATCATGAACACGCAACCAATCACTCTTAGCGCAGAAATGACCACGCCAATGGCGATTGATCACCTGCTTGCACACAATGAAGTGAGTGCTCCAGTTACCGATATTGAAGGTCGTTTAGTTGGCTTCTTCTCTGCTCACGATGTGATGGTTGAATTATGGTGCCAAAACTACATCCCAACTCAAGGTCAAAAAGTGGTGGACTTGATGGCTCGTGATGTTATTGCAATCGATGTAAATGATAAACTCGTTGATGTTGCGGAATTCCTTTGCATTGATAAAGAACAGCTTTACCCAACAACCAGCATGGGCATTGCAACTCGCTTTAGCACTCTATCTCTAGAAGAACGAGCTAAGAGCATCAAAGTGAGCAAACCACATGTACTTCCTGTCCTTGAAAATGGCCATATGGTTGGTGTTGTTAGCCGTATAGAAGTACTTAACGCAATGCGTGACGTCTTTGGTAAACCAACAGAAGTAATTGAAGAACACAAACAAACGGCTTAATAACAACGCCTCGTTGTCACATTAAATCGAAAAGCGCCTCTTTTGAGAGGCGCTTTTTTGTTACTTTAAAACGGATTACTGCTTGATACCTTCGACATGCAGTTCCATATCAACATAACTGGATGCCCCCATCACTGGGATATTAAAGTCGGCTAACTCAAGACGAGTGGTACCGTAAAAACCAGCACGCTCACCACCCCACGGGTCTTGGCCCTGACCAATAAAGTTCGCTTGAATGACGATAGGTTTGGTCACGCCATGAAGATTCAAATCTCCCAACAGTTCAAATGTACCATCACCCTTATCGACAACTTTCGTGCTGTTAAACGTTGCGGTTGAATATTCGCTAACATTGATAAAATCAGCACTGCGAATGTGTTTATCACGCTCGGCATGATTTGAATCTAAGCTGCGTGTATCAATATTCACCGTGATTGTTGAGGCAGCAATATCTTGTGGGTCGTAAGAAAAATCACCATCAAAGGTGTTAAAACGTCCTTGAATAAAGCTATATCCCAAGTGGCTAACTTTGAAGTTAATCGACGCATGAGCGCCCTTGGTGTCAATAACGTAATCCGCTGCGCTTGCGCTCATTGGCATAACCATTGCCATCGCCAGTCCCGTAGCAAGTAATGTTTTTTTCATTTTGAAGCTCCTATCATTTTGCGTAGCGTATTGTCTTTGTCGATAAAATGGTGTTTTAGTGCTGCGAGCGCATGTAAGCTCGCCATAATGATCAATGTCCATGCGGCATAGAAGTGGATCTCTCCAGCAATATCAGCTTGGCCAGGAAATAATGCCCCTGCACCCGGAATCGAAAACCAATTGAACACTTCGATTGCTCGACCATCAGCGGTAGAAATAAGATAGCCTGATGTAAAAAGCGCTAGCAGGATGATGTACATCAAACCATGAGCAAACTTAGCCGCTCTTTTTTCAAAGGCATTACCTTCCACTTTCGGTGACGTGGTAACTATTTTCCAAATCAATCGAGCCAGCGTTAATGTGGCTAATAGAATACCAATGGATTTATGCCAATGCGGTGCAGTGCGGTACCACTCACTATAGTAAGAAAGATCAACCATCCATAACCCCGCCGCGAATAGACCTATAATGACAATGGCTGATATCCAGTGAATGGCTCTCGCGATTGAATTGTAATTTGTTACTTCTGTACTCATCGTGATTCCTTGTTTCCCTTCACTCATACATCATGTTGTTGATTTGATTATTCACTAACCCTCATTGACAGAACATCAACGCAAATTGATTAAGTCATTCAAATTTTTTGAATAGGAGTTGAAAAGCATCGCTACATGAACGAGTTAAGTTCATCGATTTGTTCAATTTCATATATCTCATCTGCTATGTCGCTCATTTTGTTTTGCATAACATTCTGCGCATCTAAAAGCCCTTTATTGTAAAAGGCAGGGCCAAATTTTTGCGTAATGAAATCGCCGAAGAATTCAGCATCGAATTGACCGATCTCAATATCTAGTTCATCGGCCAGATAGTCTTGTATCAAGCTCGCCATCTTCTGTTTTTGTTGTGATGTAAATTCAATCTTAGACATAAACCCTTCTTATATAATCTCTTTACTGGCATTTAGTGTAACGAAAAGTCTCAGCTGCATGTTAACCTAACAAACCAAATTTGAGGTTTGTTAGGGAGAATAACTTTGTTACTGGATGTGCTCATTCAAAGCGTTAATGAGTTTCAAGCGGATTGTATGACGCTATGTGAACAGCATTATCCCACCATTCATAACCGTGGTATGACCGAACACCATCTTGGGCTGGCCTTTTCTCGTCGCTTAGCAAGAACGTTGACCGAGTTTGGTCATCATTGTCATTACGCCGCACTTGAATCTTATCCATCGGTTGAGCAACCGAGTCATTTTCGCGTGTCATCTGATGTGGGTACAGTATGGATATTGACTTCGCACTTGGTGAGTGCAGGTAGCTCATGTCGCCGCAAATTATTTAAGACCATTCATCAATGGCAAAATGAGTATGATTACGCGATCCAACCTAATGACTTAGTGTTATTACTCTCCGATCATTGGATCACTCGAAGTAAGCAGAGCCGGGAATTAATTCATTGGTGGACGGGGCATATACCCGATGATATTGAAGACTATAAATCTCAAGGCGTCAGTCTCTATACTAGCGACTCGCAACTCTCCCTCACTCTTGATGAGTGCTTTAGTCTTAGTCCCTACTATGTCAAGTTTACTCACCCATTAAAACGAGCAACTGATCAGCAATTAGTGCGCAAATACGTACAACTTTATTCAGTGGTACAACTGAGCTGAATTGTCATCCTTTTTTCATGCAGATTTACCATACTGTGTGTACAAAAGGTCAATTAGTAGCTTAGATTGAAAAAACTTAAACGATATCAATATGAGCGTTACGCTGTACTTTGCAATCTTGCGTACAGTCGCGTTTTGAAGCAAACCCGTTATGGTTTTGCTCCAAAAGGACAGCGTGTCATCGCCAATCGCTTTGGAAAACCGATGCTAAGGGTTCTTTGGAGCAACAGTAGTGATGAAGTTATCGTCGTCATCAAAGGCTCACACAATGTATGGGATTGGCTGCTTAATCTTGCTCTCTGGCAAAAACGTTGCGATAAACTCAAACTCCCCTACGCGGTTCACGCCGGTTATCTCGCTTTAGTTCATCAACCAAGTGCCGTATTTCACAAACATGACGACGACTTGCTGACGGTATATCAGCGCTTGTTCGCGATTATTGAGCCGCTGGTCCATCAAGGTAAACGCATTACTTTTACCGGGCACTCCTCTGGTGGTGCGATTGGCTGCCTCTTTGCTGACATTTTAGAGCGACGTTATGCTAAATCGGTTAAACGCGTCGTCACCTTCGGCCAGCCTTCATTAGGTGGCCCTCAGTTTGTTAAACATTACCTTCTTAGCCACAAGACTTATCGCGTATGTTGTGATTTGGATATTGTGACCTTTCTTCCACCCGTACCTTATTTCTATCAACATATTGGTAAACAACTTTGGCTCTACAATGGTCGAATCTACGAAAACACGCCGACATTCATTCGTCTTGGTCGTTCTCTCGCTTCATGGATATTAAGGCCTTTTTCTTATCATTTATA
>NZ_AFWF01000029.1 GCF_000222605.1 Vibrio ichthyoenteri ATCC 700023
TTCAATAAACCAACGATAAATGGTCGAACGCTTAACCGAAATCCCTCGCTCTGCCAGCATGTCGCTAAGGTTGGCGTAGCTCATTGGGGTCCAAGATAGCGATGCTACGCATCGAGCGTGGGCGCCGTTAAATCATTTATTCAACATTCACCCTGTTGACGCTATGCTCTCTTCACTTCATTTCTCACACATTCAACAAATTGACCTTCTATTCAGGATGCAGAAACCACTCTCAAAAAGAATTTGTCCCGCGGGCAACAAAACTCCTTTTTGAAAAAGACAACACTTGGGAAAAAATACTTTGGGAGCACGCTAGTACGTTCACGCTCTGGCAGATCACTTGTGTTGAAAAGATGTTGGCGTGCGGAACCAACCTGATGGGAGCCAAACACTACGATTGTGGTAATGGTAAATGCCCCCATACAAAAGTCATTTGCCAAAGCTGTAAGACTAAGGCTTGCAGCTCTTGCGGAACGAAATCCACAGAGCAATGGATAGCGACGCAGATGGAAGTCATGCTAGATTGCGAGCATCAACATATCACCTTCACCATGCCTAGTGAGCTCTGGCCTATATTCGAAACCAATCCAAAGTTGCTAAATGACTTATTTTCATTAGCGGCAAATACCTTGTTAAATTGGGCGAAAAAGCATGGTCTTGAAGTAGGAATATTTGGCGCCTTGCACACATATGGGCGAGGACTTAATTGGCATCCCCATATTCACCTGTCAGTCACCCGAGGTGGATTGGATGAAAACCACTGCTGGCAACCCATCTATTTCAAAAAGAAACATGTAGAGAGCCACTGGCGTCGAGGCTTAATAACACATCTAAGGAAAAAATTTTCCGAACTCAATTTATCAACTGAGAGCACGTGGCATATTTATGACTATCGACAATGGTCCATTTTTTTAGACCGCCAATATCAGCGTTATTGGAACATACATTTTTCCAATAAAACCAAAGCATTAAAGCAGACAGTGAATTATCTAGGGCGATACTTAAAGCGCCCACCAATCTCAGCATCGAGATTACGGCATTACAGCGGAGGAACCGTAGCGTTTAAATACCTAGATCATCGAGAT
>NZ_AFWF01000028.1 GCF_000222605.1 Vibrio ichthyoenteri ATCC 700023
TTCTTAGACCCACAGCTTGCTTGCCTAGTTGAGGGGCGTGGTCGGGTGTTTATCTACCACGGCGGCTTTGTCGCTTTTGTAGATGACGAGCAAACTTTTATTACTCGAATGGACTGAAAATTATTCAGTAAGCTGAAATCGGCGAATTGGCACCTATAACAAGGCAAGGGCACTTCGAAGTTACGAACTGCCAGCGGAGAAGGGGCTGGGCAATTGTGTGGCGATGATATGGATAAATTAGCGTTGCAAGGATTATCAAGGATATTGCAAATCTCTAACCGAGTAGACAAATACACTCATCCACTAAAGTTATATAAGACAGGTTCCGACAATGCCAATTAAAGATGAGTATTATGTTTTTTCAAATGACTACTCTAAAGTCAATTTTGTAGTCAATATGAATGATACTCGCAGGCTGGGGATTTTGCGAGACCAAGCGATATTAACAAATATCCCGGCTAGTTTTGAATGCAAAAGTCTGCGCACCTTTAAACCAATCGCCGCAGCATTCGACATTTCGGCGAGCACTAAGCTGCTCTTTGATATGGATTATGCGCAACCTTTAGTTGAGCTGGATCTATATAATAATTCGCTTGTTCCCGCTAAAATTATTGATAAAGATTACCTTTATCTTCACTGCTACAACATTATTAATATTTTGGATGATGAGGTAGGTTTTGACTTCGAAAAGTTAAACTCTATTGCTTTAGAAAATAGGCTGGTGTTTAGGCCCTCATTTGAGTCCTTCATCGTCTTTTTTCATCAGTCTGTGATTGATGCGATTGTCGCAATTAAGACTCCCTCCTACGCAAAACCAGTCAAAGTCTCTGATTGGACGATAGAATCTGAGTTTTCATAAGCTTAAAAAACATCCGCAAAACATTGCCGAAAAATACAGCGCCTAAATAATCATTTGCCTAACAATAAGTCGATGCGCACTAGATTTCCGCCTGCGTGGGAATGACGTAAGGGAAGACCTTTCGGTGTGCAGGATAATGACCATTGTGGGTGCTTACGTGCGCGTCTACTCGCTAAAAAATCACTCATCAGCAAAATATTCATGCAGCACTTGGCGCCATTCTGGGCTGTGGCGGATCTTGAGTAGCGCGCGATTAATCTGCTCACGGTATGGGCTGTTGTTTTCAATCGCGAGACCATAGTTTTGCTTTTCAAATCGATAAGGTAAGACAGTGAGTTGTTGGTATTGGCCTTCTTCTTTCGCTCGTTTGATCAGGTATTTGAGTACCGCATCATCGGCAACGATGGCGTCAACCTCATCACGGTCGAGGGCTTGTAACAGCTGATCGATATTGGCATAAGTTCGATGAACGATCGCTTGCGAAATCAGGTATTGAGAAGAGGTTGACGATTTTTTTGCTCCGACAGAGAGGTTGGCTAAATCATTGACATTCTTTATGTCGCTATTGAGTAGGCCTAGGGTAAATGTGCTGGCTAACACGGCGGTCACACTGGCAATAAAGAAGGTAGTAAAAATCGCCAGAAAGACGGTGAGGATTCGACCGGGTAGGGTCTTAAATTCAAAGTAATTAAAAGGGCCCTTGGTTATAAATAGTAAGCCCAGAATAAAGCCTTCGACCATTTGGGCTTTTTTACCCGGCATGGAGTAGAGTTTGTCGTTAATCCTGTGTTCGAGTAGGTAGTAAATCACCCCCACTACCGCGGCAAGAGTGAAAACAAAACCGATGATATAAAGCAGTTTAGTGTTGGTGAATATGTTGCCGATTGAGGCGAGGTAGCCTTGCTGTTTGACCGCAATGGCGAGATGCGTTTCGTAAAAGGAATGAGAAAAATCGAGGATTTCTTCTCTTTCTGGTGTGATGGACAAGCAGGATACGCCCACATTCAGTGAACCATCCGCAACCTGTTCGATGAGCTCAGAAAGACCGTGGTGGCTGACAGAATAACTCGCGCCAATATCTAAGGCGATTTCTCGCCATAAAAACAAGCTTAATCCGGAATAGCTACCATCATCATTTAAAATCACAAAAGGCGGGCAGCTATATGAACCGACTTTGATGTTAGTGAATGCGCTGTTTTGTGCAAGTGTAGGTGTGGCAAAAAAGCCACTGAGTAACGGTAACAATATACTGAGCAGGGCAATTTTTATTATTTTCATCATCACGCCTTAGTTACGACAATGAGCGAATCTCTATCGCTCCTTAATTACTATGTCTGTTATTAGTATAGCGGCACTTTGGTTTGCGCCGGCGGCGCTCGGGTGCTGGGATTTTTCCCATGTGGAGAAAATCCATTTTCGTCGTGGTCACTCGCACTGTGGATACTATTTTCATAGGCTTAGCTAACTTATTGGTTGCGATAAAGAAAAAGCGATGGCAGGCTTGGAAAAAAGGACATCATAGTGAGCGTTGAAAGTGAGTTTTGAGCAGAGGTCAGAAGAGCAACTTTGGCAAATTGCAGATGAGTTGATGGATAATTTGATGGCTGGTTCTACTGCCATTGATCACGCCCAGCATACTCGAGACTTTACTCCGCGAATGCTAGAAATTGTGACGCCAGAATATTTTCAGCGAGTTTGTCGCCACTATCAAAACGAGAAAGGGTTGTTTGGCCTGCGTGAGCATGTTGCTTTGTTTCGAAGACCAGACTCATTGGCGTTTGTTTGGAAACAAGCGTTTAGCAAGGTTGATGGCGAATACGTTGCCGAAATGGTGATGGTCGAGCGTGACGGTCGATTTTTTGTTGACCATGTAATGGTGTTCTAGTTACGGGTTTCGTTGTGATTCAAATGAATGATGTAAATAAGAAAAGTACCGCTGAGAGGTTGATTACTCTCCTGCTTGGCGCAACGTTGATTTTAGGTCTTGTAGGGCTGTTTAGCGATTTTGTGCCGATCAAACCAGTGCAAATATTGGGAGGAGGTGTCGCTGTTGTGTTGCTGGCATTAACGATCATTTATGGTCGGAAAATGTCGATACTTAAGCCGCGCTTGAAAAATCGTTATTTGAAAGTGATTGAATCGCTATTTGGAGGCTGTCTTTTATTGATGCTGTATTGGGTTTCTATCTCCTATGCCATTCCTTCTATTTACACTCAATTTGTGGGATCGCCACATGAAAGAGTCGAGATAGTTGAGCCGTTCCATCTACCAGCAAGCAAAGAATGTGATTATAAAATCGAGAGTGACTACATCAAATCCACTGCACGCGGTTTTATCTGTATTACGCAAGCATGGTATGAGCTCGATGAGACGAATTACTTGCTCTATGGTTATCAATCTGAATTGGGTTTTTATATCCGCGGCGTAGTACCGTTAAAAGATTTACATCGGGTTAGCAAGGTGGCCGGTCATTGACTCCGTGCTATTTCGATAAGTGTTGAGAAACAAAAAAGCAGCCAATGGCTGCTTTTTTGTTTCTGTATAACTGCGAGAGGCAATGTAGACAGAGCTGATTAGTTGTTCTTCAACCAAACGTCACCTTTAGGTGCTTGGTTCTTTTTGCGTTTCTTTTTACCCGTACCGGCAGGTTTTGCCATTGGTTTGTTTGCTTCAAGCATCGCAGCAGTAATGGTTTCATCCACTTCAAAGCCCGGAACTTGTTCACGCTCAAGACGAATTTTGTTCTTTTTCTCAATCACTTTGAAGTGATGGTAATCTTCGTAATCGATCAGAGACAATGCAAGACCAACTTCACCAGCACGACCACTTCGGCCAATACGGTGCATGTAATCTGATGGGCTGCGTGGTAAGTCGTAGTTGATGACTACAGGCAGTTTTTCGACATCAAGACCACGGGCGGCAATATCGGTGGCAATCAATACATCAAGCTGACCCGCTTTAAAATCTTCCAGTACGCGAGTACGCGCGCCTTGGCTTTGGTCGCCGTGGAATACTTCAACTGAAATACCACGCTTGTAGAGCTTGTCTGCTAAATGCTCACAGCCGTTTTTCGCGTTAACGAAAATCAGTGCTTGGCGCCAATCATTTTCTTTAATGAGGTGAGCTAGTAGGGCAGTTTTTTTGCCTTTATCTACAGTGAAAACACGTTGTACAAGTGTACTTGCTTCACTGCTCTGTAACTGTACTTCTAGCGGATCATTGAGCAATTCTTGCGTTAATGCTTGGACTTCTTCAGGGAAGGTCGCTGAAAACAACAAGGTTTGCTTTTGTTTCGGTAACATCGCTAGCAGTTCAGAGAGCTCTTCTGTAAAACCAAGGCTAAGCATGCGGTCAGCTTCATCTAGCACCAAGGTTTTTACTCGGTCCAGCTTTACGGCATTGCTTGAAATTAGGTCAAGCAGACGACCTGGAGTGGCAACTAATATATCGGTGCCACCACGCAGCGCCAGCATTTGGCTGTTAACCGAAACACCACCAAAGACACAGACTGTTTTCATCGCACCGTTAAAGTGAGTGGCATATGACTTAATGTTGTCGGCCACTTGCTTTGCAAGTTCGCGGGTTGGAACCAAGATAAGTCCCGTGACTGAGTTATTTTTGCGGTAAAGGCTTGGATGCTGATTAATGAAAATGTTCTGCAACATTGGCAGCGCAAAAGCCGCTGTTTTACCTGAACCTGTATTTGCACCTGCAATTAAATCACGGCCTGCCAAAACACTTGGGATCACTTGTGCTTGAATTGGTGTAGGTTGTTGATATTCAAGCTCAGTTAATCGTGCTAACAAAGGTTGAATCAGATTAAGTTCAGCAAAGTTGGCTGGTGTTGTAGCAGTAGTCATTAATATAAAAGGCTCAAAGCAAAGATAGTGGCGCGCATTCTAGCGTATTTGTCCCCGTTTAAGTAGCGCAATGATGATTGTGGCTGTTTTCTGCTTTTTATACTTAGGTCACAGTTGTTGGTGGAAATTTACGCAGCTTTACTTTTGTACAGATAGTGTTCAATTGAGATTTGATAGATAATCGCTACAAACCACAAAAATAATATGGATATCAAATGCTCAACAAAAACACATTAAAACCTCAATCTCTTAGCTGGCAAACGATCGGCTTTCATTGGCTCACTGCGGTGATGTTCATCGCGATTTTTTCGGTCGGTTGGTACATGGTCGATCTGCCTCGTGGCCCTGAAAAGGGAGAGTTGATCGGTTTGCATAAATCGTTCGGCGCGATCTTGCTGGTTGTCGCTCTCGCTCGTATTGTTTGGCGTATCAAAGAAGGGCCGATACCACCTGCTTCTATTGTTGAAGCATGGCAGGAGAAGCTGGCTAAAGCGATTCATGGCTTACTCATGCTCGCCACCTTGTCGATGCCGCTATCTGGCATTGCCATGAGTGTTGGCGGTGGTCGTGGTGCTGATGTGTTTGGTTGGTTCTTTATTGCTGAAGGCGAAAAAATCCAATGGTTACAAGAGTTGGGTGGCGCCATTCATGGTTGGTCAGTCAATATCATTATTGCGGTCGTGGTTTTACATGTGGCGGGCGCCTTAAAACACCAACTGATGGATAAAGACGGCACCTTATCTCGTATGTTTGGTCGTTAAAGTTAATCGTAAACTTAACCTCGGTTAAGCAGTCGCTGACTCCAATTCCGTTTGTGAGAATTGCTGGGCTTTGTCAGCCAAGCATTAGATAATACAACGGAATAAAATTGGAGAAGACAATGCAAGAAATCTATTTTGCAGGCGGCTGCTTGTGGGGTGTGCAAGAATTCATGCGCCATCTGCCTGGTGTGATAAAAACCGAAGCAGGGCGCGTGAATGGACGCAGTAATACGACCGCTTCTCCCTACGATGGTTATGCAGAATGCGTACGAACGCAGTTTGATCCGCAGCAGGTGTCGATAGCTCAGTTGATGGATTTTTTCTTTGAGATCATCGACCCTTACAGCCTTAATAAGCAAGGTGATGATGTAGGTGAGAAGTACCGCACCGGTGTTTACAGCGTTGAAGACCACCACCTTTCTCAAGTCAAAGCCTATATAGCGAAGCGTGCTGATGCCGCCCAAATCGTGGTAGAAGTATTAAGGATGGATAATTACGTTAAGAGTGATTTAGAGCATCAAGACCGGCTTACCAATCACCCTGAAGATTATTGCCATATCCCATTTGAATTGCTGCATAAGTACAAACGCAACGCAGAATAAAGCAAAATAAGGCCAGAGCATTCTGGCCTTATTGTTTAGTGATAATGTCACAAAAAGATTAATCCAATCTAACCACCTGCCATTGTTTACTGGTAACCAGATGGTCGGTGACTTTATTGATGGCTTGGTGGGCTTTATCCACGATCATATCGATGTCATCTTTCGTGGCGACCAGTGGTGGTGCGAAGCCGAGAATATCCCCATGGGGCATCGCGCGCGCAATCAAACCGACTTCGCCGCAGGCGGCGGCAACCATAGGGCCGATTTTCATTTCAGGGTCGAAGGCCATTCGACGTTCTTTTTGCGATGAAAACTCAAGTGCGTGTAACATCCCTACGCCACGCGAATCACCAATGATGGGGTGTTCTGAAAAGGTCTCTGCCATGCGTTGTTGTAAGTATGCGCCGTTATCTGCGGCTTGCTGAATCAGATTCTCGCGCTCAATAATATCCAGATTACAATTGGCTGCCGCCGCGCCAAGAGGATGGCCTGAATAAGTATAGCCGTGGCCAAATGCCCCCCAATTGTCTGTACCATTTTCCAGCGTTTGCCATACTTTATCGCCAACAATGACGCCTGAAAGAGGTTGATATGCGGAGGTTAGCCCTTTGGCGATAGTGATAAGATCTGGGCGCATTTCATAATGTATCGAGCCAAAAGCGGAGCCAATTCGACCAAAGCCGCACACCACTTCATCGGCAATCAGTAAGATATCGTACTTGTCTAACACTTGACGAATAGCAGACCAATAGCCCTCAGGCGGTGGCACAATCCCACCGGTGCCTAAAACCGGCTCAGCAATCATCGCTGCCACCGTATCAGGCCCTTCTTCAAGGATCATCGCTTCCAACTGATAAGCACAGTAAGCTGAGAATTCCAACTCGCTCATTGAGTCATCGCGGCGATGGTAATAATAAGGTGAGATGGTGTGTTTAATTCGCTCAAGTGGTAGGTCAAAATGAGCATGGAACAAGGGGAGGCCTGTCATCGAGCCTGAAGCAATACTAGAACCGTGATAGCCACGCTCACGTGAGATGATTTTCTTCTTTTCAGGGCGGCCTAATACGTTGTTGTAGTACCACACTAGCTTGAGTTGGGTTTCATTGGCGTCACTGCCGGACATGCCATAGTAGACTTTGCTCATGCCTGAAGGTGCCATGTTGATAATACGCTCTGATAAGGTGACCAAGGCTTCATTAGTATGACCGACATAGGTGTGATAATAAGCGAGCTTTTTAGCCTGTTCGTAAATCGCCTCGGCCATTTCTTCACGACCATATCCAATATTGACGCAGTAAAGACCGGCGAAACCATCAATCAATTCGTTTCCACATGAGTCCTGAATACGAATGCCACTGGCCCCAGTGATGATGCGCCCAGCAAGTTCCCCGTGGGTGTATTGCTTGAGATGAGTAGAGGCATGAAATACATGCTGGCGGTCGCTATCTAGCAATTGTTTGGTTTTATTATCCATCTTAAATCTCTCCTAAATACTCTGTTGCCTTGACTTGTCTGAGGGAAAGTCAGCTCTTATTTATGGCAACGTAAAGTGAGTGGATTGTGTGCTGTGAGCACAGCTAACTAGCTGCCGCTGACGCTGGGCAGTGCGCCTAAACAGCAATATTTAATTTCACTAAATTCATCAAATCCATGGCGGCTGCCTTCTCGGCCAAGGCCCGACTGTTTCATTCCACCAAAGGGGATGGGGTGCCCGGTCATTTTTACCGAGTTGACACTGACCATGCCAAATTCCAACCCACGCATGCAGCGCCAAATATTGTGGATGTCATGACCATAGACGTAGGCTGCTAAACCATATTCGGTGTCGTTGCCCATCTCGATGACTTGATCAACATCCTGATAGGGTAAGACGGCGGCGATAGGGCAAAAATTTTCTTCACGGTAAATGGCCATTTCAGGCGTGACATCGGCCAATAAGGTGGGTGGAAAAAAATTACCTCTTATCGGCGCGTTATTTTTGGTCGAAGCACTTTGTGCAACGATGCGTGCGCCTTTTGATAGGGCATCGTTGAGCAATTGCATCGCTTTTTCAGCCGATTTACGATTGATTAATGGGCCTATGGTGACCTTGGGATCTAAGCCACTACCGATCACTTGCTTTTCAACATGCACGGCGAAGTGCTCGAGAAATGAATCGTAGTAATCTTGATGGACGAAGATGCGATTGGCCGCCAGACAGTCTTGGCCTGAGGTTTGAAATTTTGCATCGGCTGCCGCCTGCGCAGCTTGCGCCAAGTCCATGTCAGGAAGAATAATAAATGGTGCATTACCACCCAGCTCCATGCTGCATTTTTTTACCGTGCTAGCAGCATCACTGAGTAGCAGTTTTCCAACCGGAGTCGAACCGGTAAAAGAGAGTGCTTTGACTTTATCTGATTGACACACGACATGGGAAAACGTGCTCGCTTTGCCTGTGACTACGTTAAATATGCCTGGTGGAATGCCCGCTCGATCGGCCAACTCGGCTAAGGCGAGGGCAGAGAAGGGGGTTTCGCTGGCGGGTTTGATTAATACTGGGCATCCGATAGCCATTGCCGCGGCAGCTTTGCGGGTGATCATTGCATTGGGGAAATTCCACGGCGTGATGAGCGCGGCGACGCCAATCGGTTCTCTGATCGTTGAAAGCTGTGCGTTGGGGATATGACTTGGAATAGTTTCGCCATAACTGCGCCTTGCTTCTTCGGCAAACCAGCGCACAAAAGAGGCGCCATATTCAATTTCCCCCAGCGCTTCAGCAAAGGTCTTGCCTTGCTCAACGACCATGAGGTGGGCAAGATCTTGTTTGGCGTCAAGGATGTGCTGATACCAACGTAATAACACTTCAGCCCGTTGGTCGGCTTGCAGTTGTCGCCAAGGTGTAAATGCGCTTTGGGCTTGGTCGACGGCTTGTTCTATTTGTTCACAACTAAGCTGGGTGAAATAGCCAATGATTTCGTCACTGGCGGGATTGTAGACGGGGTTAAACTGTTCGCCACTTATCCACTTACCATTGACATAGGCAAGGTTGCGAACAAGGCGGACATCGGTTAGCGCAGCCATCATTTCGTGGGTGGCTTTGGTCTCTTCAATAACAAATCGTCGAGCTGTGCTCATGGCAACATCCTCCAACTCGCTGAATGACAATCAACCAATCAACCAATCAAACCGCAACTCGTTTGGCGAATTTCGATAACGGTGTCGAAGCGATTGGTTTGCATGTGTTAACCATAGAAGAGAGCTGGCGGCGATTTTTTCTGTTGTGGCGCGAGAAGTTGGTGAATTTTCTGTTTTGGGTCAATTGCGGCTTGTTAACTCGGCCTTGATTAGTGGGGAATCCACGTTGGTGGCTTGCTTTGGCTGCTTAACGATTTTGGTCACGATATAGGTATAGTAGCGTTCAATGCCGACATTGGATTCGAGCCATTGGTCGATGCAGCGTTGATATTGATCGATATCACTGCATTTAAATTTAACCACATAATCAATGCCACCCCCTGTCGCGTAGCACTCTAACACTTGTTCTGTATTGAGCACTTGTTGTTCAAAATGTTTGAATGCTTGTGCGTTATGTTGTTTGAGCGATATTTCAACCAGTACCGTGGTGTATTTGTGTTGGTCGGCAAGTTTTATCTGTGCGCCATAGCCTTCAATAATACCGGCTTGTTCGAGCTTTTTAACTCGCTCCCAACAAGGGCTCACGGACAGGTTAATTTGCTGTGCCAGTTGCGACTTAGTAATACGGCCATCATGTTGGAGGATCTGTAATATTTTAATGTCGTATCGATCTAAGCGCATAAACCTTCTCCTTAGATTGTATCGAGCACTTTAGTGCTTAATAAAAAGGTGACGCGGGAAATCACATAAGGTTTTCGCCCCGTGTTTGGTGATCACAATGCTTTCGGTGGTTTCGAGTCCCCAATCTTCAAACCATAGACCCGGCATAAGATGAAAAGTCATGCCTTCTTCAAGAACGGTTTTATCGCTATCGCGTAGGCTCATGGTTCGTTCGCCCCAGTCGGGCGGGTAACTTAGGCCAATCGGGTAACCACAACGCGCGCCTTGTCTTGAAAACCCCGCTTTGTCGAGGATTAAGTTTAAGGTTCGCGCGACTTCAGCGCAGGTATTTCCCGGCCGAGCGGCCTCAATTCCCGCTTCCAGCGCTTGGGTTAATGCAAGATCGGCTCGTTTGAATTTGTCGCTTGGTTCACCAAGAAAGATGGTGCGTGATAGTGGGCAATGGTAGCGCCGATGCGCGCCTGCAATTTCAAAAAAAGTACCTTCACCTTTGCGAAATGGCCGGTCGTCCCAGGTTAAATGAGGAGCAGAAGCATCAGCCCCAGAGGGCAACAGTGGCACGATGGCAGTGTAATCACCGAAATGATCTTCATGGCCTAAGATCGCTTGGCGGTTGAGCTCCGCCACTAAATGGTGTTTAGGGAGACCCGGTTCAATCATGTCGAAAGCGACGCGATGCATGTTTTCAACGATCCTCGCAGCACGATACATGTAGTTAAGCTCAGTTTCCGATTTGATGGCGCGACACCAATTCACCAAGCCCGTTGAATCGACTAAGCTGGCGTTGGGGAGGTTGTTAGCCAAGGATTCAAATGCGGTCGCGCTAAAATAGTAGTTGTCTTTTTCGACGCCAATTCGGCCTCTATCCCACAATCTCGGCTCTAAAACGCTCTCGACGAGATAAGCCATCGGATGGAGAGGTGGATTCATTACATAGTGATCAGGGTAATAGGCGATGTTTTCTGCTGACATATAAACGGTGCGATAAGCGCCATTGGCATCTTGGCAACGGCCAAACCAAACTGGATCACCACTTGGACCTACAACAACACATTGTGGAACGTAGAATGACCAGCCGTCATAACCGGTCAGCCACGACATGTTAGATGGATCGTGGATGATTAATACATCGATGTTCTTCTCTTCCATCGAATGACGAACTTTCACCAAGCGCTGTTGGTATTCATCATGATCAAAATGCAAAGCAAAGCTTGTCATTTCCAATCTCCTTATTGAAAACCTTAGTCGCGCCGTAGGAAACGGTTTGCTCTTCCAAGGTTTCACGGTGTAGAAATCAGTCGTTGCTAGTTCGCTGTTAGCTTGGCTGTTGGTTTTTTAATGGTGTAATGTCATGAATTGAATAGACCACTTGGCGAGATAAGTGTGGCTCGGTTACACGACCGTTTTTCAATAGCAATCACCTTTAAAGGTTTAATGTTGTAAATGTGTTAATTATCAGCTTGTGCCAAAAATGGCGTTTTCACAAGCAAGAGCGAGAAATATCGCAGAGAATAGAGAATAGAGAATAGAGAATAGAGAATAGAGAATAGAGAATAGAGAATAGAGAGGGGAAAAAAGGCCGAACAAACAAGTTCGGCCGGAGAGGTTAGATAGTCACTGCAAGCTTGCGCGGGTTACAGTGTTTGGTTCAGTGCGTAATAACGGCCTTTTTGTGCCAACAGATCACGATGTGAACCGTGCTCGATCACATGACCATTTTCAATCAAACACACGCTATTCATCTTGTCTAAATTGACGAGGCGGTGAGTGATAAAGAGCACTGTCTTATCAGCAAAATGTTGCTCAAACAAATGCATGATTTGTTGCTCAGTTTGTTTGTCTAAACCTTCGGTTGGCTCATCTAATAGCAATATAGGCGCGTTGTGTAATAGTGCACGAGCAATACCAATACGGCGCTTTTCACCACCAGAAAGCTGACGACCACCATCACCTAACCATGCGTCTAAGCCACTTTTCTCGGGTGTGTCACCTTGTAGTAGTTTGCTAAGACCCACTTTGTGTAACGCGAGGCTGATTTCTTCATCTGAAGCATCTGGTTTAGCCAAAATCAAGTTGTCACGCAGCGTACCATTGAGTACATCGACACGTTGACTAACAACCGTCACCGCCGCACGCAATTGAGATTCGCTCCATTGCTGAATCGGTTTTCCGGCAATCAGCAATTGACCTTGGTTGACATCCCAATAACGGGTTAATAGTTGGATCAAGGTGGATTTACCAGAGCCAGTCTGCCCAACAATCGCCATGTGATGTTTGGCGGGGATCATGAGATTGATATTTTCTACAACCGGCTGCTGTCCATCAGGATAAGTAAAGCTGACATTGCGATACTCAACGCTAAATTGATGGTCATGTTCAATCGCCTCTGCTGGGAAAGTCACATCCGGCTCTGCCAGAATGACTTCATTGAGTCGGCGCGCAGAGGTTAAGGTTTTTCCGAGATGCTGAAACGCCCCTGCGATTGGCATAAGCAGCTCGACACTGGCCATGGTTGCAAAAGCAAATAGTGCAATCATAGGGTCAGGTTTTGCTCCTGCCACACCATCAGCGGCCAACCACAGCATTAATACCAATGTCCAACCGTTGGCAAGCATCAGTAATGCTTGCGCTAAGCCAGAAAAGTGCGCGTTGACCATTTGGTTTTTGAGCAGCTTTTCTTGTGCGGAATAGATTGCATTGCGGTAACGCTCTTCGGCACCAAACAGGGTGAGTTCACTGTAGCCTTGCAACCAATCAAGGGTTGTAATTCGCAAATCAGCTTTGTTCTCTGTTAGCTCACTGCCGTTACGTTTGCCAAGCTTGTAAAACAATATTGGCCATAGGATCAGCAGCGTCATTAGGATTGCGCCCAATGTTAAGCCGAGAGTAGAGTCAAACCAGTACAATACGCCAGTCAGTGCAGCTACACCAAGCACACCTACTACCACCGGATTAATAAGGCGTAAGTAGACATGATCCATGGCATCAATATCGGCCACTAAGCGGTTAAGTAGGTCAGCATCTCGCAAGTTGGCCACTTTACCTGGAACCAATGGCGCCAATTTCTTAAAGAAGAAAATACGCAAATCGGTGAGGAGCTTAAACGTTGCATTGTGGCTAACAACGCGCTCACCCCAACGACCAGCCGTTCTGCCCATGGCGCAGCCACGTACAAAGGCGCCTGGTAGCATGTAGTTGAAGGTTTCGCGGGCAATGGTTAAGCCCGCAACGGCGGCCGCCGATAGGAACCAACCGGATAAGGTCAGCAGGCCAATGGAAGCGCCGACGGTGAGTAACGCGAGCAGCATACCCAGCGTTAAACCAAACCAATGCTTACGGTACAGTTTTAGGTAGGGAAGTAAATCACGCATCTAAGTTCCCCTCATTGCTGTGTTGCATGGTTTGATTAGCGACCAGCATTTGCTGGAATAAGCCGTCAGTATGTGAAAGCTGTTCAAAAGTGCCAGCTTGGACGATTTGCCCATCTTGCATCACAAGGATCTGCTCAACACTCTGTAATGGCGCCAGTTGATGGGTCACGATTAAGGTACTTTTATCTTGAATTTGATGATTCAAACCTTGGGTAACCAGATGTTCACTGCGTGCATCTAGGCTCGCAGTGGGCTCATCTAACAGCCAAAATTGTCCGTTTTGTAGCATTGCTCGGGCTAGTGCAAGACGTTGTGCTTGGCCCACAGAAAGGCCACCAGAACGATCGGAGATAGCGTAATCAAGGCCATGCTGATCAACAAATTCAGCAGCAAACGAGTCTTGCAGCGCTTGTTTGATCTCTTCATCGCTGATGTGGTTTTTACCTAAGGTAATGTTGTCGCGAATAGAGCCATGCAGTAGCAAAGGGTTTTGACCGACCCAACTGATGTTTTTACGCCAGTCAGCCGAATTAAGCTCAGTACGTTCAACACCATTGATGACCAAGGAACCTTGATAAGGTAGAAAGCCCAAAATCGCGTTAACAAGACTGGTTTTGCCTGCGCCACTTGGCCCGACTAGTGCGGTGGTTTGCTGTGGGCTGAGTTCAAAGGAGACCGGGCCAAGCAGTTTTTTGCCTTCAAGGCTAAACACTTCAAGAGCGGTTGCTTTGATTGATATTTGTGTTGGATGGGGCAGGGCTTTGTCACCGGATTTTACCGCCGTTACATCGGTATCAAGAAACTCGACGATGCTCTCTGCGGCGGCGACTGCTTGCTGTTTTGCATGGTAGAAGGTACCCAGATCACGCAACGGCTGATAAAACTCTGGTGCAAGGATCAAGACAAACATACCGGCAAACAGTGTCACTGCCGCGCCGTAACCACCAAAGTTAAGCTCGCCGATAAATGCAAAACCGAAGTAAACCGCGGTCAATGCAATTGAGATTGAAGTAAAGAACTCCAATACCGCAGAAGAGAGGAAGGCAATACGCAACACTTCCATCGTGCGCGAGCGGAACACTTCCGATGCGCCTTGCATCAGTTCTGTTTCTGCTTTGGTGCGATCAAACAAACGGATGGTCGTCATTGACTGTAGTCGGTCGTAAAAATGACCAGACAAACGTTGTAACGCTTTGAAGTTCTTTTGTCCTGCATCCGCTGCTTTGATGCCGACTAATGCCATGAATAATGGCACCAGCGGTGCGGTGAGCACAAAAATCACACCAGCCGCCCAGTTGACCGGAAAGACCACCACTAAAATAATAAATGGCACCATGACTGCTAGTGACATCTGTGGCAGATAGCGAGCAAAGAAATCGTGCATCTCTTCTACTTGCTCTAGCAATAAGGTTGCCCAAGAACCTGCAGGCTTGCCTTTGATATAAGCGGGACCAAGTTCTCTTAGCTTATCGAGAATGAGTTGACGAATATAGACGCGTATTTGTTCACCACAGCGATAACCAGCAATTTCACGTCCCCATGAGCATAGGGCGCGAACGGCAATGATGACTGCGAGTGTAACAAATTGACCGACAAGAGCGGTTTTGTCGACTTGTTCAATAATTAATTGATGGAGAATGGAAGCGAGCAAAGCTGCTTGCCCCAAAAGGAAGACACTTGAAAGTACGCCTAAACCGACAGCAAGCAGCAGCCAGCGTTTAGCTAGCTTACTTTGCTCTCTCAGCCACTTGTTCAAGCCGCGTTGTTTCTTTTTATCCATTATGAAGGCTTACTGCTGTTTTTATAATTTATGAACCATTGAGTATACAAAAGAAAGCCCCGCGGTAATACCGCGGGGCTTTAGGGATTTAGTGAAAAAATGTGAGTGAGCTCGGCAGAGGGCTATTTTACGCTTTGTCTGCAAGGCCATCGAGGTAGCGTTCTGCATCGAGTGCAGCCATACAACCGGTACCTGCAGAGGTAATCGCTTGACGGTAGTTATGATCCATAACATCACCGGCCGCAAAAATACCTTCAATACTGGTTTGCGTCGCATTGCCATCAAGGCCTGATTTAACAACGATATAGCCATCTTTCATTTCTAATTGGCCATCGAAAATTGCTGTATTTGGCTGGTGGCCAATGGCAATAAACGCACCCATTACATCAATTTCTTCAATCGCATCAGATTGAGTATCTTTCAAGCGAACACCGGTGACACCCATATCATCGCCGACCACTTCTTCTAAAGTACGATCGGTATGCAAAATAATATTACCGTTTTCGACTTTATCCATCAGGCGCTTGATCAGAATTTTTTCTGCACGGAAGCTATCACGGCGATGCACTAGGTGAACTTCAGCTGCAATGTTTGATAGGTACAGCGCTTCTTCAACCGCGGTGTTACCACCACCAACGACCGCAACTTTTTGATTGCGGTAGAAGAATCCATCACAGGTGGCACACGCTGATACGCCGCGCCCTTTGAACGCTTCTTCAGATTCTAAACCAAGGTATTTCGCTGAAGCGCCAGTTGAAATAATCAAGGCATCACAGGTGTATTCGCTGCTATCGCCTTTTAGGCGGAACGGACGCTGGCTGAAATCGACTTCATTAATATGATCAAACAGCATTTCGGTTTCAAAACGCTCGGCATGCTCTTTCATGCGATCCATTAACGCCGGGCCGGTCAAGCCTTCTGGATCACCCGGCCAGTTTTCAACTTCGGTAGTGGTGGTCAACTGACCGCCTTGCTGCATACCGGTCACTAATACCGGTTTTAGGTTGGCACGTGCAGCATAAACTGCCGCGGTATAACCCGCAGGGCCAGAACCAAGAATTAACAGGCTGCAGTGTTTTACGTTGCTCATTAGCGCTCCATTAGCATTACCCGAGCTACGCCATAGGCGAGGGGGCTCACTGTAAGTTGAGATTGTTTCTGATTGTAATAGAAATAATGGGGACGGGAAAAGGACATTCAAGTCACAAGCTAGAAATAATTGGCTATAGCTTAGAACTCGCCTAAATAGTTGAATTGACGAATAAACGCCGCCGAGACTAGTTAACTCATCTGGTTTGACTCAATACTGCGAAGCTCGATTGGTTTATATTACTAATTACAGTCAGTTTGGTGGTGTTATATGTTGATTTATAAAATATGTTGGGTTTATCTTTTGTTTAAAGTTGATTTGGTGAAATTAATGCGTAATAGTTAATGTAAATGAAATGTTAACTTAAATAGTCATGTATATTCATTAAGGAGTCGATGATGATACATAGTCATGAGAATACATTGCAGCTTACTCATTTGAGTGGCAATGCGATTCGCCAACTCGCCCCTTCTTTTAGTTCATTACCTCATACCCAGCACGCTGATGGCCAGTACCGTTTACGTCGTTACTCGGTAGTGCGCTTTGTTGATGGGCAGGTAAAGGTGACCGATAAGCATGATTTTGTGCAAATCGAGGATATCAATCATTTCCAAGGCGATATCGTGCGTCAATTCGAGCCCCTGCTTGATGCAACTTTATCTAGTCAGGGCATGCAGGAAATGTGTGCCTTGTTTGTCGAAAGCAATGAACTTGCCAACGGGCAAGAAATCGAAATCCATCAAATTCGTGTTACCGCCGTCTTTGATGAGACTCAAGTGGCGCCAGAAGGGGTACACCAAGATGGTTTCGATCACATCGCGCTGGTGGGCATTGATCGCCACAACATCGTGGGCGGTGAGATAATGCTGTACAACGACAATCACGAAGCGCCATTTTTCCGTAAAGTATTGGAAAATGGCGATGTCGCCTTACTTGCCGACAGTAAATTGTGGCACAACGCTTGTCCCATTCGCGCCATTGATCATCAACATGAAGGGCATATGGATGTGTTTGTATTAACCGCTAAGGATGGTGTCAATGAGCTTCACTCCTGAGCGCGTTAGAGCGCAGTTTAGCGCGCTCAATCAACGCTATAACCATCAGCCGGTGACCTTTTTTGACGGCCCTGGGGGAGCACAGGTTCCCCTTTCGGTGCTTGACGCGATGAGTTCGTATCTTGGTCATTACAATGCCAATCTTGGTGGGCACTATTTTTCCAGTCAAAAAACCACACAATTGCTTATGGACGCCCGTGTGTCGTGCCAAGCTCTCCTCAATGCCCCAACTTCAGATTCAATTGTTTTTGGGGCCAATATGACATCGCTGACATTTTCGTTGAGCAGAGCGATCAGTCGAACATGGCAAGCAGGGGATGAAGTTATTGTGACTGCGCTTGATCACTATGCCAATGTCAGTACATGGCAACAAGCGGCGGAGGATAAATCGGTCACGGTTTTAACGGCTCGGGTTGAGCCGAAAGATTGCAGCGTTGATATAGAACATTTGCTTTCGCTTATCACGGAAAGAACTCGCTTGATTGCGATCACGCTTGCCTCCAATACAACGGGTACCATGGTTGATATTGCGCCAGTCGTTGCCGCGGCGAAAGCAGTCGGCGCGCAAGTGTACGTTGATGCTGTTCACTATGCTCCACATCAATTAGTCGATGTGCAAGCGCTCGGCTGTGATTTTTTGGTGTGCTCCGCTTACAAGTTTTTTGGTCCGCATATTGGCATCGCGTATATCGCGCCGCAATGGTTGCAAGAGCTTCAGCCTTATAAGGTGGAACCTGCGGTGGATATTGGCCCGGGGCGATTCGAAACCGGAACGCAGAGCTTTGAAGCGTTAGCTGGTTTGATTGCGAGCATCAATTATCTTGCACAATGGGGGGATCAATCGCTCGATCTGAGAGAACGTCTAGAGCAAAGTTATGCACTCTACAATCGTTATGAAACCCAACTAAGTGACTACTTTCTTAACCGTCTACAGCAAACTAAGGGAATAACGCTGTGGGGACGGGATGTGGCGGACGCTAATTTACGCACTCCAACCTTTGCGCTGACCTTTGCCGGCGCTGAACCGATTGAAGTCGCTAAGGCTTTGGGTGAGAAAAATATCTGCCTGTGGAGTGGTCACTTTTACGCGCTGGGGTTAGTGCGCCAGTTGAATCTCGAGGAAGCTGGTGGGGTGGTTAGAATTGGTATGATGCATTACAACACTAAGGCTGAAATTGATCGTTTGTTCGATGCCTTAGAA
>NZ_AFWF01000027.1 GCF_000222605.1 Vibrio ichthyoenteri ATCC 700023
AGTTTCATTCTAATTTAATTAACCGAAGTGATCAACATGTAGCGCTATGCGTACCACATGTAGCACTTATAGAAAGGACGAAAACATCATAAAATCGCTAAATCTCAGAGAATATGAGCTATCCTAAAATCAAGATGACATTGATCGAACAAACCATCACTAATGCAATAAAATCCAGCGGTTTTAGTAACTATGAAATAGCAAATAGATTGAATGTTTCACGTTCACTGGTTGGTAGGTGGCGAAATACAGGTAAAATTTCTGTCGAAAAACTCGGAGCTTTGTGTGATCTGCTTAATTTAGATGCAAATAAACTGCTTCAATCATCATATAAACAAGAGGCGGATTTACCTCAATTGAAACAAGAAATCATTCAATTGGTAAGGTGTCACTCGGAAGAAAGCGATTATTTATTAAAAGCAACCAAAAAATTACTTTCATAAAATATGCCCTGGTATAGCTCAATGTGCAGAGCTATACCAGAAAAAGAAGAATGTTTAACTTTGAGTATATATTTTATATATGGTAACTAATAAACCATCTACGCTCTATTGCATTATGAAATTTACTGCAACTTCCGCATGATTAGCTCTTCAATATCTTCAATTAAATCACTATTAATACGACCAAACTCGAACCTGACACTTTCCCCGTTAGCACTAATACTTTTTCGAGCAAATTTATTCTTTTGCTCAAATTGAACTAGATCGTTTGTATGCCATTTTGATGTTTTTTTCAATCGAGCTTTAAAAGCAAGCGCTTCCATCACTGTTAATATTTGTTGCTGAATATCAACAGTGTTTTCCATTTCTTTTATATTGTTAAGTTCTGGAGAGGATTCGACCTCTTGAATAAATAAGTCAATACTAACACTATTTTTTTTCAGGTGTTTTTCTATTTTAGCCAATTTTGGATATATAGCGTTTTGAACTCCTTCATAATCAGGCAATATCTTTAACAAGCGCATATCAATATGAAAGGCTTGTAAGGCTTTCCTAAGAGTCTCTCGCCCAACGGATAGTAACTCACTCAGTTCTTCGTTGGTCATGGAATCAATTTTATCGGTAAGTTCTAATGCTTCTTTCCAATAGGCTTCACCTCGTTCACGTAATGAATGTTTCTTTTTGTCACTAGCATCTGCAATAAGACGACGAATATCTTTATTCGTAGCACTTTTCGCAGGTAACACCCAAATAGGATAACATTGCTCTGTTTTTATTGCACAGTAGCGTCGAACACTTCCTTCTATTATAAGGATTTTAGATTCATCGTCTGACCAAATCCCTAAGCAATCGGTATCAATACCATTTTTACTAATAGATTCAAGTGTATTCTTAACTGAGATATCATCTAAAGCATCTTGGTTTCTGGGATTTAATGGATGAATTTCTGTTTCTAACAATATATTTTCTGAATTTATAACCCTAAGTGATGCTGGAACAACACCACCCTCAAGTCTAAATGTTTTAGGTTTGGAAGAAATTTTACTACCTAAGTTATTTGTTTGATTTACTTTACCAATTTCTTTTTTTCCTAAAAGTGTATTCTTATCAACTTGTCTTCCCCAAGAGTTCTTATTCATGAAACAACCTCACTCTTAACAGAAACGCTTTTTACTTCACGAATAAACTGACGGTAGACTGAATTAATCGAAGTTATTGTTTCATCATGTTTTTTGTTGCTAACTCTTTTTTCAGTTTTGGCTATATCAAGTGCGGTACGATTTAATTCTGCCGCGGTAACAACTAAATCAGAATGAATTATGTATGATGACATAAGTCTATCTTGGACAGTGCGACTTAATTTATCAACTACGTCTCGCTCAGGCTTACTCTTTTCATCATGGTTGACGACTAATATTCTACTCCAAAGCAGATTGTTCCCTTTTGAAGGAAGGCTTTTAAAACGAGTAGTGGTTGTCATAAGATAGTTTGTGGTTGATGCAAAGTCATATTCCCGTGGAGAAATAGGAACTAATAGGCAATCGAGAGCTTCGTTTGCCACCCAAATTAAAGGTGATTCTTGAGGAGGAGTATCAATAAAAATAAGATCGTATTTTTCTTTAAGAATAGGCACTATTTCTTGAGCAAATCGGCATACAAGTTCTGTTTTTAATTCGTCGGACTCAGCTTGCCAAAAAAGATCATGAAATCGTTCGTCTGTAGCAAAGGCTGGCATAACATCAAGATTAGGAAGATGTGTGTTAAATGGCGAATTTAAGATAATTTCTCTATCAGTATATCCTTGTGAAATTAAGTCTGAATAATCACCACTATTCTCAAATTTACCTAAAATTATGTCTACAGCAGTAAGATAGAAGGCATCACTATCTACATTAGTGATCATACCTTGTCCAAGAGTTCCTTGTGGGTCAAGATCGATTAATAAAACCTTAGCATTTGCATCTAAGTCAAGAGCAGCGGCTACAGATAATGTAGAGCTTGTTGTTGACTTTCCGGTTCCGCCCTTTTGGTTTTCAATAGCAATTACGCGAGAGTGGTACGTATCTCTATACTTTGGCATATCCCAGTATTCCATAAGGGTTAAAATATGATCTCGCGTGAATAAATGCTGCTTGTTTTGATAAATAGGCTCTTGAATTATGTGTTCATCAATAGATTTTTGAATTTTATTTTGAAAGGTAATAGGAGAAAGCCGAGTAAGTTCTCGAAAAGCTTTTTTATTAAGACAGTGATTGTAAATTAGGCGATCCATGCCATCTACTTCTTTATCAGAAACTTCAACTGATGTTTGTTGAGCGATTAGTTCCCTGTGGTTTAACTGCTCTTTTTTCATGTTTTCTGCTATTTGGTTCAATTTGTCTACTTCGTTCATTGTACAGTCCTCAATGTTAGTATTCTTTTATAATAATGAAGACCTGAAACAATTACAAGAAAATAAACCGCAAATCGTTTCAGTGAGTTGTTACCGTTTACCTTTATTTCCACTTTGTCTTGTTATACACATTATCCATACACTTTTTAATAATCTTTTTGATCTTTAATCTTTGATCTTTTTAAGATCTTTTTAGGTGGGAATAATCCTTTTATATCATATGTTTACATTACCTTTCCGTGACGAATTTACCTTCCGGAGTGACAGGTTTACTCAACTCTGCGACAAATACACCTTTTATCGTGACGGATTTACCATCTATCGTGACAAATTTACCTATTCTTCGTGACAAATTTACTGTTCTTTTTGGGGGTATTGTGGAAAACCAAAGGATTTAGAAAAAATGACCCAGCGTCTACTAAACACCCTTGTCTAGCGACAATTAGAAGTTGAAAATTAGTCCTAGCCCTAGATTTAACGCAAACGTTTACGTGGCTAAAGCAGTAAGAGTCTTGCTCTGTCAAGAAGTTACTCCCAGTAGCCCGTCCCTATAGGGCAAGGCTCTAATATAAATTTTAGGAAAGTGGATCAAATTTTCTTGTAGCATTATGGATTTAGCTATAGGTTCTTTTTTTTTTATTGATATCGTGACACAACTTTCTTGTTGTCACGGTTTTACGGTAATTATGTCACGACAAAAACATATCATATCAAAGCAGGAGCTTATTCTTCGTCAATCTAACGCTCTTACAACGGCTGCTTATAGCCTAAGTCGTTCAGAGAAAAGAGTTGTTTATTTGGCCTTACAACAATGCCTAAAAATGAAAATTGATTATGAGACTGTAAGGTGGGGCGAAGTTGCTATTGATATTCATACTTCTGATTATCTGAGGGAATTTACTACAGATAACGCCAGCAAAGAAATTAGAGCTGCTGCTGAGAGTATTGTTAAACGGGAAGTGGTTTTTTTTGAACCAGAAGAGAGCACTGAAAGCGAAAAGGCACTTACTGCGATATCATGGGTCAACGGGCGTACTCATAGACCTAAACGTGGTGTTACTACATTTTATTTTAACGCTAAATTACTAAAAACTATTTTGGCTATAAAAAGTGATTTCACACGATATCTTATCAGTGCAGGGGAACTTACATCTCCTTATAGTATGCGTCTATATGAAAGTTTGATGCAATATAACTCACTGAAAAAAGCTAGATTTTCAGTAAGCTGGATCTTGGAACGCTACGAACTACCAACCTCTTATCAACGAATGAGTGATTTTAGGCGCCGTTTTTTAAAACCTGCGATTGAGGAAATTTCGCATACGACGGATATTTATGATCTTAGTTTCGAAGAATCGCAACGTAATGGTGAGAGATTCCTCACCTTTACATGGAAAACTCATGGAGAAAAATTTAAAGATAAAAAGCATAAAGAATTGACCGTTCTTGAGCACGCTCATCTTATTCATGCAAAAATTATTGCTCAAGAAGATGTTAATGTCGATGAGCTATTGATTTTGAAAAACAATATGGCTGACCTAATGCTTAATGGAGAAATAATCTGTGATCTCGCATTAGTCTTAATCCGCGAAAAACTATCGTGACACTTTTACTTGAAGTTAGGTAAAACTGTCACGATAGGAGTGCGAATTGGTAAAAACATTTAAAGGTCATTAATAATCGTGACACTTTTACCTAAGCAAACGTAGTTTTGTCACGATTATTAATTATGGGGCAACTTTAATTCCAATACCTGCAAACCCTTTCTGGATAAGCTTTTAACGGACTCTTCTACTAAAATACAAGGGGGTTGTTCCCGGAAAAACCAGCACAGCTGGTTGCATTTACCCTTTCTGGATAGGGCTTTTCCCTTGGGAAAACCCTTCCCTTGATAACCCTTTCC
>NZ_AFWF01000026.1 GCF_000222605.1 Vibrio ichthyoenteri ATCC 700023
TGCGTTTTTATCTTTATCAGGTCGTGATTAGTGTAGTGGACCATCATTTTCCAAATGGAATGAAGGTAGGCGCCATTTAAAGCGTACTGCCGCCATACGTAAAATATAGCCGACTACCAGTGTGACGATGGTTGCGGTCACGTCATCAATACCAAATTCAAGTAAGCTTAAGTAAAGCCCTGAAGCGACTAAAGATACCGATGCATATAGCTCTTCGTGCAACACCAACGGCGTTTGGCGACAGATCAAATCGCGCAGTAAGCCACCAAATACGCCGGTAACAAGCGCTGCCACCATGCAGATCCCAAGATGCAAGCCCATCCCTAGTGCCACTTTGGTACCGATAATACTAAAGACGATTAAGCCAAGCGCATCAAGACGAATGAATAGCCCTTTGAATTTGATCACCCATTTCGCTAATCCTGTGGTGAGCACACCGGCGATACAAGTAATCGCCAAATATTCTGGATTTTTAACCCAGCCTAATGGGTAGTGACCAAGTAAAATGTCACGCACGGTACCGCCACCGATAGCGGTTGCACTGGCCACTAACATGACACCGAACCAGTCCATTTTTCGACGACCAGCACTGAGAGCGCCAGTCATGGCTTCGGCAGTGATACCAATGATGTACAACACACTTAACAGCATAGCGATTACTCAAATAACGAAAACGAGGCAATAGGGCGAATACAAAGGCCCTATCTTATAAAATGAAGGCGAAAGTGTAGTGGTTATGGCGTGAAAAAACGAATGAGTTTTTGTGGTTACGAAAACGTTTATCAGATAATAATTTCTAATGACAGAGCTATGCGTGGCAGTGTGCAAAACCGCTAAAAGATGCGAGAATACGGGCGCTTTATTTCATTCCATTAGCCAAAGACTATGAATCACGATTACCAAGATTTGATTAAAATCTTTAATGACACTTTTTCAGCTAGCTATAACACCGTGTTAGAGCTTGGGGGCGATGAGCCTATTTACTTGCCTGCTGATGCGCAGCATCCTCAGCACCGAATTATTTTTGCCCGCGGATTTTATGCCTCGGCGTTGCATGAAATTGCTCATTGGTGCGTTGCAGGACCGGAACGTCGCTTACTTGAAGATTTCGGATACTGGTATGAGCCCGATGGCCGCACTGCACAAGTGCAAGCCGAGTTTGAGAAGGTAGAGATCCGCCCGCAAGCTTATGAATGGATTTTAGCGTTAAGCGCTGGTTTTCCATTTAGTGTCAGCTGCGATAACCTCAATGGCGATTTCGAGCCAGATCGTTTGTTATTTATGGCGAAAGTACATAATGAAGTTATGGCCATTTTAGAGCAGGGTATTCCGCCAAGAGTGTTGATGCTCTCCGAGGCGATGCGCGCATTTTATGCTGTTGCACCACTGACTCGCGATGACTTTGTCGTAATATAATCTATTGATTATATTACAATAAAAAAGCCGACAGCGTGTCGGCTTTTTTTATGACGGAAGAGGGGCATTTGGCTAGTTGATGGTCCAATAAGTTTGTTTTTGGTTGTTGTGGCTGAGTGTATAGGTCAATGGCGCGCGGCCTTTTTCCATAATCCAAATCACAGCAATCAATTCATCGCAATGGTTGGCGACACGGAGTTCAAAGCTGCCTTTGCCATCCACTAGGCTTGATTTCAGTAAGCACATATCAAAATCGAGTTTGGCAAGATCACCGTTGGCCGCGGTGTTGTCACAAATCGAGATAAACGCCTTTTCGGTTGATATGGCGGAAATATCGACATCAACCTCAACCTGGTATACAGACTCGAGATTGTTGTCGGCGGCGATGTTTAAATCTGTTACCGATAAACGAGCTGGTTGTGGGTTTGGAGCCGGCGTTACTGCTGGAGTGGGTGTTGGTGAAGCTTTTGAACCACCACCGTTGTCGCCATCTCCGCCGCCGCAGGCCAAGATAACTGTGCTGCTCGCAATAACAGCTAAGGCTTTTAAATTAATCATTAAATGGCTCATAAAATACTCCTTAGTCTGTATAGGCTTTGTTGAGGATAGGGGTGACGTACCAGCTTTGTTCTGTCAATCCTAACGGGTCTTGAGAGAAGTCTGCAAATTTTGGATAGGTCTCTAGAATGCTGATGGTCTCAATTGGGTGCTGCCAATCAAGGGGTAGCTCAATTGCCCATGGAAGACCGTTACTGGTAAGGAAATAGGTACCCGCGCCGGCATCCGTGGCATCGTCTTTTTTACCGACATAGCCGTAGTTGAATTTAGCGGTGGGTGTTTTGTTTTTTAGGTGTACTTCGAGCCCACGTCCTGGGAAGCCACCACTCACTTGCAGCCCGGTTTCGCCATGATAGAACCCCGGTGTGGCGAAGATGAATGGGTCATATGGGAATTCAGGCATTTGAGCGCTAGCAATGGGTGAACTCAATGGCACAACTAATTCCCAACTTGGGCGATAGCTTGTTCCGCAGCCGAGTTCGGTTCGGAACATATTACAGCCATCAGCTTCGCCAGATTCGGTAATTGACCACAAGTCTTCATGAACGATTAACACCGCATCCGTGGTTCCCGATTCAACAATATCAACCGATTGTAACTGGCCATTGATAAAGAGTTTGGTTGAATCGGTTTTGATCGCGTTAGGATCAACCCCAGGTAAGCGAATGGCGAAACCAGAATGATAAGTGCCACCGAGGGCGGCAATCTGTCCCTCAATTTTCAATTGGATTACTTGATTGTTTTGGCTGAACTCGGTGTATTTTACGTTCATCAAAACATCATTCATGTCGTAGTCACCCATTTGCGGGTATTGGTCTTCGTATGCAAAAGTGGTGTAAGAAGAGCCTGATGGGTAAGTCTCTACCGTAACCCCTTGGCTAGTAACCGTTACTTGATGATCCTCTACCTCACCGGCCCCGACGCCGCCAGTCGGCCCGACATCGTTGGTATTACTCAGGCGAAAGCGGGCCCAAGTGTCCCCATCAAGAGCCCAACTAGGTACGGAAATATACAGCTGATTCTGACCATCATCGACAGATTCGCTGTTGATCACCAGTTCGTCATCGTTAAATTGCCCATCTTGGTCCCAATCGATCCAAGCACTTAGAACCCCTTCACCATCAGCGCCATTGATGTTGGCATAAATAAAGCTAGTTTGACCTATCTCAAGGGGAACTGGAAAAGAGACGCCATCTTCATCGTTACTACTATCGGCGGTGTCATCGGAGAGAGGATAAGCATAGGCTTCGTTCTCACCATCCACGAGGTCACCTAGTTTTAAGCCGCTAATGCCATGACGTGCGCCTGAAGAGGCGTAGGTTGTGCCATAGCTATCTGGTGCATCACCAAAGTCGGTTTGATCTCCAGGTATCACGGCTGCCAAGGCACATCTTGCCCCGTCATTAGAGTTACTCGATGGGCCATAAGCAAAGAATTCTGCGGTCGAATTATTACCGTCGATGGTCACCTTAAAGATATGCCCATTGCCGTTATTACTCAGATATAGGCTGCCTTCAACATCGAAGTATTGTGCGCCAAATGCCAAACTGTGGCCAAGCGCGCTGCTATTCAGGACTTGGTTAAACCGTGTGCTGCTGCCATCGCTGGAATCAATTTTATAGAGATAACCGGAATTATCGACGCTATAAATAAAGCCATCGTCTGGATGGAAGGCCATATCAAGTAAGCGAATTTTACCAATTTGGTTGGATGTAGCGACTTGGGTCATCGCATTGGTTTCGAGATCAATACGAAATAGACCATAGTTGATTCGATAGCCATACCAAGCATTTTCTTCCACCGAAACATCGCCAACGTAAAATGACGTTGGGGCGATGCCTAAGTTTGAAATTGTCATTGGGTTGGATGTTAATTCAGACCCGATACGAGTAAGGGATTTTGCGCCATAATCCCAACCGTAGATAAAGTCGTCATGAACACTAAAGCCAACGCCATTGATTTTTGCGCTACCGACATTCCAAGAAAGCGTGGAATAGCTCCCCACGTCTAAGCTGACCCCGTAGGCAATAGGAGTGCCTGATGGATTTTGAATTAAAAAAGCTTGGGTCGGGCAGGATGTAAATGGCGTTGCGCCATGGCTTGCAGTGCTGAAGGCTAGTGCGGCACACAACAAGGGTAAATGAATTTTTGCTTCTAGTTTGCTCATGACAACCCCTTCATTTTAGAATGCGTAGGAAGGAGGTTGCACAGCTTGTGCCATATTGTTAGCTATTGAATTTAAAAGATTTTGTTTTTATATTCTCAATATGAAAAGCTAAGCGTTCATTTTTGAGAATTAAACTGATTGATAAAACCGTCGATGGAGTAGCCGATGCGTGTCGAATTTAAACTGATGGGGGATTCTAGTGCTTGGCGACGAGCTATTGCTGTTGTGTTCATGATCATCATACTCGCTGCTTGTAGCCACCAAGTGGAACAAAAAATCACGTTCGATCCATACTGCTCCTATGCGGTTAACGAACTTACCGATCAAATTTCACCTTACTGCATTGATAATGCCGATTAACGTGATCCTATCGCGGCCACTAATTTAGGCTATCTCTATTCAAAAGGAATGTTGGTGGAGCACGACCCTCAACGTGCTATGGCTTTATATCATGTTGCTGCTGAGCAAGGCTTTCCCCAAGCGGAATATAATTTGGCTGAGTTATATCGAAGTGGAGTGTATGGTGAAGAGCGGCCGGATCTTGCTCGTTATTGGTATCAAAAATCGGCTGGCCAATTACCCGTTGAGCAAAGGAAAGAAGCGGAATTTATGTTGGGTTTGCTGTGGTTAGAGGGCAGTGGTGGCGAGCAAGACTTAGCCATCGCCAAGCAATGGTTAGTTGAGAGCGTGGATCATGGTCACGCTGAGGCAGCGTATGTATTAGGCAATCTCTATTTAGACGAAGAGAATAACGTGATTGAAGCGATAAAGTGGTATCAAATCGCGATTGAACGAAATTTTGGCCCAGCGATGCATAAGATGGGGCTTTTATATGTGGATGGATCTCTTGGGGAGAACGACCCAGATAAAGCCAAACCGTGGCTGCTACGTGTTGCGACCTTAGGGTTACCAGAGGGGCAGGTTGATTTGGCAACGCTATTGTATAATGGCGCAGCCACCCGCTCGGATTATGTACAGTGTTATGTGTGGTTAAGCGCAGCCGATTCACAGGGTTTTGAACTAGCCAATCAGCGATTAAAGTTATTGCAGACAAAATTAACCGCGGGTGAACTAGAACAAGCTCAAATATTGAGTCAGGCGTGCATTGAAAGTGCCTTTCAACGTTGCGAACCACAAGAGTAAGTATGGAAAACCGAGCCAATGAGGGTTTGATGATAATTTGCGTTCATTTTCGCAATATGAGAAGCTTCAGCCCTATTTTGTGAGCCCACTGAGTTGATTGAATATAGATCATGATTATTGAATTTGAAGAGAAGCTACTGACGTTAATTGATGAGCGAATTTCGACCGCTTCGGATGACGAATTGTTTGCTGGTGGTTATTTACGTGGTCATATTTCTTTGTCAGCCGCAGCATGCGAAGAAGAAGGCATCAATGACGTTGATGAGCTTAAACAACGTATTGTTGCTAGCTTAGATAAAGCACGTGCAGAGCTTACACCTGCCGATCGTGTAGTGGTAAATGATTTGTGGTTAGAGCTGAGTAATCACGCTTAATCCTATCTCGTTCAATAATTTTGAACGTCTTTATACATAAATTGTGGTTGTTGCTTTTTTATTCTATTCCTATGCTGAGCATGGTAGATACATTGAATAAAAGGAATAACCACAATGAATATCCTCGCTTTTGGCGCGTCAAGCAGCTCAACGTCAATCAATAAAACACTTGCTCACTACGCAGGACAACTTCTTGCTAGCCGTCTCGATGATGCGCAGCTCACCCTACTTGATCTAAACCAATTCAATTTACCGCTGTTTAGCGAAGATATCGAAAAAGAGATTGGCCAAGCGCCTGAGGCTCAAGCTTTTTTACAGTACATTTCAAATGCGGATGTGGTGGTTATTTCTTTTGCTGAACATAATGGCTCTTATACTGCGGCTTATAAGAATTTGTTTGATTGGGCATCACGCATTAATCCGCAGGTGTTTCAAAACAAACCAGCAATCTATCTCTCAACCTCTCCAGGTCCTGGTGGAGCTCAAAATGTGCTTGCTCAAGCGACTGCTTCGGCAGCGTATTTTGGTGCGGAGGTGAAGGGGTCGCTTTCCATTCCAAGTTTTTACGATTGTTTTGATTTAGCGAGTGGCCAATTTAGCCAGGATGAGTGGGCGCAAAAGGTCGAGAAATTAGTGGTAGAGCTGTGCTAACCAGAAGATGACCACGAGCTAAGTGCAATAAAAAGGCCTCCACATAATCGGAGGCCTTTTTTATCTCTTGAATCTGGCCTATCAATATCATTCCAGACGACAGTGATAGATCAGATCTCAGTTATCGCTTTACCTTTGCGCAGCTTACGAACCCACATACGGCTAGGGTCAAGGGTTTCTAATACATCGACAGGTAGTGGTAAAGGATCACCACAAATTTGCGAAGCTAACACTTCCGCCATCAGCGGAGCGGAGCTAAGCCCACGAGAACCTAACCCCAGTAAGCAGAATAGATTTGGGTAATGTGGCGTTGGCTGAATGTCTTCAAGCTCTTGCTGAGCGAGATCCGCATACTGAGCTTTCACTTGCTGGTAATCAGCAAGGTTGCCAACAAAGGGCAAATGATCGCGACTGACACAACGAATGCCTTGACGTGATTGATTGGCCGAGGTGTCAACGGCTAGAGGCCATGATTCGTCAGGCACGCAGTGACGTAGCTTGTCACCGTTTTCCTGCTGAGCCTGAGCGTCGAATTCATAGTCTAAATGGCTCCGGTCATAGCTTGCGCCAATGCAGTGCTGCTGATTATTCGGGTTCACTGGTGTCATATAGCCATCATAGCAGAGCACGGTTTTCAGCGAACTTAGCTCAGGCGTGGTCGGAATATGACTCACTTGACCTTTGACTTGGCCAAGCGGAACATGAGCGCTTTGCTCGAAACTCGCAAACTCATTACCATTGGCAATGACGACACAGTCGTGCTCGAAATTCCCAGCTTGACTGCTTAGCGTCCAGTGTTCATCGGTACGCGTAATAGCGTCGATTTTGTGCTGGTATTTAACCGTAAAACGAGCATCTTTTTCCAGTTCGTCAATTAGACCTTGCGTTAATTGCGCCGGACACAACCAACCGCCCAATGGATATTGAATACTTGCCATTGTAATCGGCAAGCCAATCGTGGCACTGGTCTGTTTTGCGTCAAGCTGATGAATCAGCATAGGGTCAAACTTGCCTTCCAGCATTTTGCCTAGTTTGGTTGTCGACTTTTCATCCCACATTAGTTGAGTAATGCCACACCAGTCGTGATCGAACGGGATTTTCTCCGCTGCTTGATCAACAAACTGGCGAGCAAATAAAAAGCCCGGAGCGAAGACGCGTGATACGCCGCGATGTTCGCCGTTAAGCAGTGGATAAACCGCGCCTTGACGATTTCCTGAAGCGCGTTGGGCTGCTCGTTCATCTTGGCAATAGAGCGTAACTTTTTGTCCACGGCGCAATAGGGTGGTTGCGAGCGTGGCACTGGCGACGCCACCGCCAATAATGGCAATGTGCTGATGTTCGCTGCTCGGCGTATGATGGAACCAAGGTTTAAAATTGCTGACAGGCTCACGTTGAGTCAGGCTCCCAGCGATCATTTCTCGCTTGGTGCCAAAGCCTTTGACTTTTTTCATCGCAAATCCAGCCTCGATTAAGCCTCGGCGGACAAAACCCGCGGCGGTAAAAGTCGCGCAGCTACAGTCTTGCTTCGCTAAACGTGCCATGCCATCAAACAGGTTTTGATTCCACATTTCCGGATTTTTGCTTGGCGCAAAGCCGTCGAGGAACCATGCATCGACCAAACCTTGTGCAGAAACAGGTACTAATGGCATGCAATCTTTGATATCACCAAACCAAAGGTCTAGAGTGATGGCACCATCAGCGAGTACAATACGCTGGCATTCAGGCACTGCGATCGGGTAGTGTTGTTGTAATTGAACAGCGTAGTCGGCCAGTTCAGGCCAAGACTGATGGGCTTTGATTAGGTCCGCTTTACTCAAAGGATACTTTTCAAAGCTAATAAAGTGCAGCTCTTTAAGAGGTGCATTGGGATGCTGTTGTCTAAATTGTTCGAACCATTGCCATACGGCAAGGAAATTTAGACCTGTGCCAAAGCCAGTTTCAGCAATCACAAAACGACGCTGGTCATATTCTTGCCATCTTTCTGGTAGATGATTTTGCTTGAGGAACACATACCGCGTTTCTTCCAAACCATTTACGTTAGAGAAATAGACGTCATCGAATTGGTCTGAAACGGGCGTGCCAGCTTCATTCCAGCCGAGTTGAGCATTGGTAATAGAAGTCATAGTGTCTGATTTTTGTGAATATCGACCATAAATATAGGTTGATTGTACGGTTTTAAGGGAAAGCTGACCACTTTTCCTAGCTAACTTAGTTATCATCTAGCGGTATCTTGAATTATAGGAATGTCATAATGAAACGAGTCGTAATCACCGGTATGGGTATTGTTTCAAGTATCGGTAACAACGTCGAAGAAGTTTTATCGTCTCTAAAAGCGGGTAAATCTGGCATCACTGCTTCAGAGCAGTTCAAAGAAAAAGGTCTACGTTCACAAGTATGGGGTGATCTTAAAATCAACCCAGCAGAGCATATTGATCGTAAGCAGATGCGCTTTATGGGTGATGCGGCGGCTTATGCATACCTATCAATGCAGCAAGCAATTGAAGACGCAGGTTTGGCAGAAGACCAAGTGTCTAACGACCGCACTGGTATCGTTGCCGGTTCTGGTGGTGCTTCATCACTAAACCAAGCAGCAGCTGTTGATATCCTGCGTGAGAAAGGCGTAAAGCGCGTGGGTCCTTACATGGTACCTCGTACTATGTCTTCAACGGTTTCAGCTTGTCTAGCAACCCCATTTAAAATTCGTGGCGTGAACTACTCAATGAGTTCTGCGTGTGCAACATCGGCACACTGTATTGGTCACGCAATGGAGCTTATCCAATTAGGTAAGCAAGACATCGTATTTGCAGGTGGTGGTGAAGAATTGGATTGGACATTAACCATGATGTTCGATGCGATGGGTGCACTATCAACGAAGTACAACGAAACACCTGAGAAAGCGTCTCGTACTTACGATGCAGATCGTGATGGCTTCGTTATCTCTGGTGGCGGCGGCATGATGGTTATCGAAGAGCTTGAGCATGCATTGGCTCGTGGCGCGAAAATCTATGGCGAAATCGTTGGTTACGGCGCAACATCAGATGGCTACGACATGGTAGCACCATCAGGTGAAGGTGCAGTACGTTGCATGAATATGGCGATGGCAGCGGTTGATGGTGTTGATTACGTGAACACTCACGGTACCTCAACGCCAGTCGGTGACGTAAAAGAGCTTGGCGCTATCCAGCAAGTATTTGGTGGCAACAGCCCAGCAATTTCTGCAACCAAAGCAATGACAGGTCATGCACTTGGTGCTGCTGGTGTGCACGAAGCGATTTACTCAACACTGATGCTTCACAACAACTTTATTGCGCCAAGTATTAACGTTGATAACCTTGATGAAGCGGCTGCAGGCCTAGATATCGTAACAGAAATGCGTGAAGCAGAGCTGACTACTGTGATGTCAAACAGCTTTGGTTTTGGCGGCACAAACGCAACGCTTGTGATTAAAAAGTACCAAGGTTAATACCAATCAACATAAGTTTTTGGTCATTCTTGCACAAATTTCTGACCACTTACTTATTCTGATTGGTATGACTGAATCTGCCCGCCAGCGTAGTTGGCATGGCAGCACAGTTTCCAGAGCTTGACTTAGGTAATGCTTAAGTCGAACAGACGCAGATTTTGGCTCATGGAGAGCGAGTCAAATTCCTTTTGTTCTGGATCTTACCGGCCTCAATTGAGGCCGGTTTTTTATTTACGAATAACGTCAATACGCTCGCAGTATCCCGCTATAATCAACCACTTCATTAATCTCATACTGATTGTTTTTCTATCATCACTAGGTGTACATATAGTGAGGAGAGCTGGTATAACACAGTTCAAGATAGAAAATCTTTGCCAACTCATTCTCAACCGACGAACGTACGCAGATGAAAAAAATTCTCATAGATGAAAACATGCCTTACGCTGAGGCGCTTTTTAGCCAACTTGGCGAAGTAATTTTAAAGCCGGGACGCAACCTCACTGCAGAGGATTTAATTGATGTTGATGCATTGATGATTCGTTCTGTGACCAAAGTGAATGCTGAATTAATCGCCCAAGCCAATAAGCTAAAATTTGTGGGTACAGCCACCGCAGGTATGGACCATGTTGATCAGGCTTTGATGCAAGAAAAAGGCATCTTTTTCACTGCCGCACCGGGTTGTAACAAGGTGGGTGTCGCGGAGTACGTCTTTAGCGTCATGATGGTACTTGCCCAGCAAGAGGGGTTCTCGGTCTTTGATAAAACGGTTGGTATTATCGGCGCAGGCCAAGTGGGCAGTTATTTACAGCAATGCTTAGAAGGGATTGGCATTAAAGTGCTAATCAATGATCCGCCCAAGCAGCGAGCTGGAGACACACGTCAGTTTACTGAATTGGATGAGCTGCTAGAGCGTGCCGATATTATCAGCCTACATACGCCAATTACCCGTGAAGGGGATGATGCTACTCATCACCTGATTGATGAGCAGGTGTTGAATACGTTACGTGGTGACCAAATTTTAATCAACGCAGCACGCGGTCCAGTGGTTGATAACCAAGCGCTTAAACAGCGTTTGGCGAAAAAAGATGGTTTTACTGCAGCACTAGACGTGTTTGAGTTTGAACCAGACGTTGATATGGCCCTTCTTCCTCTGTTAGCATTCGCCACCCCGCATGTTGCAGGCTATGGTTTAGAAGGTAAGGCACGCGGAACAACGATGATTTTTAATAGCTACTGTGAGTATTTGGCGCAACCATTGGTGGCCACTGCACAAGAGCTATTGCCAGTCGCGCCGATTCCGCAATTAACGTTAGATCGTTGTTGGGATGAAGCGACGCTGCACAATTTAACGCAAATCATCTATGATGTGCGCAAAGACGACGCGCTATTTCGCCGTCAGATCCATCAGCCAGGCGCTTTTGATCAAATGCGCAAGACGTATTGGGATCGTCGTGAATATGGCGCTGTAAAGTTAGTCGGTGATTCAGAGTGTAATTTGGCACCGCTAGCGAAATTAGGTTTTCAAGTTGAGGTAATTAAATGAGCCAACAATATAACGTGGCCGTTTTTGGTGCGACAGGCGCTGTCGGTGAAACCATTTTAGAAGTACTGCAAGAACGTAAATTCCCTGTAGGTAACATCTACCTATTGGCGAGTGAGCGCAGTGAAGGCAAAACCAGTCGCTTCAATGGTAAAACTGTACGCGTAGAAAATGTGGCAGATTTTGATTGGTCTCAAGTACACATTGCACTGTTTTCAGCGGGTGCTGAGCAATCAGCGAAGTGGGCGCCAGTGGCGGCAGAAGAGGGCGTTGTAGTTATCGATAACACCTCACAGTTCCGCTATGAATACGATGTTCCACTGGTTGTGCCAGAAGTGAACCCAGAGGCGATCGCTGAGTTTCGTAACCGTAACATCATCGCTAACCCGAATTGTTCAACGATTCAAATGGTCGTTGCGCTGAAACCAATTCAAGATGCTGTGGGTATTGAACGTATCAACGTTTCAACGTACCAATCAGTATCTGGTGCAGGTAAAGCAGGTATCGATGAGTTAGCGGGTCAAACAGCTCGGCTACTAAACGGCGTTCCAGCTGAAAGTGAGCACTTCCCTCAGCAGATCGCGTTTAACTGTATTCCGCAAATCGATCAAATGACGGAAAACGGTTATACCCGTGAAGAAATGAAGATGGTGTGGGAAACGCAAAAAATCTTCAATGACCCAGGTATTACCGTTAACCCAACGTGTGTTCGCGTACCGGTTTTTTACGGTCATGCTGAATCACTTCATGTTGAAACTTGTGCGCCAATTGATGCTCAAGATGTTATCCAATTATTGGAAAATACCGAAGGTGTCGAAGTATTCCAAGGCGATGACTTCCCGACACAAGTACGTGACGCAGGCGGCAAAGACCATGTCATGGTTGGCCGAATCCGTAATGATATTAGCCACCATAGTGGCATCAACTTATGGGTTGTTGCAGATAACGTACGTAAAGGCGCAGCAACAAATGCAATTCAAATTGCTGAAGTGTTGATTCGCGATTACTACTGATCATCGTTTAGCCAGTCAGTGATACTATTCAAAAGCCCTGCGTTTTCGCGGGGCTTTTTTAATCAATCCTGAAAAAAATGTGTGAGATTAATGCGATTATTAAGCTAGGGACACATTTTTTGCCACTACGGCTATAGTTTTGCCCTCATGATCCGATATATTTAGCAGATCACTAAATTTATTTTCCATCAGCACCTAACTGAGCCATATATGCGTCGAATTCTCCAACGTCTCCTAATGCCACTCGCCTTAGTAGCCGTGACTCAGACAAACATCGTAAGTGCAGAAAGTATTCGCCTGACAGGGCCAAATGGCGAGATTCAAAGCTCACCACAATACTCTGAGCAAATTACGCGCCATTCATCGGTTGCGAGCGAACCTTCACGCTTTTATGGACCAACCTCAGGGCAAGACACCCTATGGGGAATTTCCTCGCGTTTAAAACCGTCCAATCAAGTGTCGGTGCAGCAGACGTTGTTGGCTATCTACCAACTTAACCCACAAGCGTTTGAGAATCAGAATATCCATACTCTGCTACCAGGGAGCACGATTCGTATTCCTTCACTGGCTCAGGTAGAGAGTGTTTCCACTGATGAAGCGGTTCGTATTATGAACCTGCATCAAGCGCGCCTTGATGGCCGTGAACCAGCCCCTAGCGTGGCGAAACCTGTCGTTGCAGAAACGACGCCAACGGCGAAACCTAAAGCGCCGGCGACACAAGATAAAGCGGTTGTGGCTGAAACGCCAAAACCATCTGCGCCAGTTGTGGTCGATAAACCACAGCAAGTTAAGAACCTAGAGACACAACTTAATAGTTCAGAAACGGAATTAACGGCTTTAGAAGAAAAAAATCACCGCTTACGCCTGATGTTGGCAGAAGTGCAAACGGAAGTGGATGGTTTAAAAGAAGAGTTAGGGGATGAAAACCGAATTCGTTCAGAAGTCGAAAAATTACTGGAAGCTGAACGTCTGCGTGTTGCAGAACAGCAAAATAATGCCCCAAGCGCGTTAGATAATATTCTGTCAAACGGTTGGCTGGTGGCTGGGCTTGCGATCATCCCTGGGCTACTCATCGGCCTGATGGTGATGTTACTGCTTGGTCGTAAGAAAGAAGAAGCTAAAACAGAACAATTGGAAAGTACACCGCAGTCGATGTCACCTGCGGCCGCCGCTGCGCCACTGGCAGCGGGTGCTCTCAATGATGATGTTGAAGATGAACTGGATCTTGATGATGACCTGTTTGGTGAGTCGAGTGATGACGACACCTTGTTCTCAGATGAGATGGATGACGACACAGGTACAACCCAAGAAGCGGACATTTTTGCTGATCTTGATGATAGCGAGCTCGATTTCAATCTAGATGACCAAGATGACACGGACCCATTCGCAGCCATCGATGATGATGGCGATCTCGACGAGTCTTTAGCATCGTTTGATGTTAGCTCTAATGGGATCAGTGTTGATAGTGGTGAGAAAGCGCTTGGCTTAGAAGAAATGGAAAGCGCTCTTGATGATGTGATTATTGAAGACTCTTCGGAAGAAGAAGATGGATTTGATCTTTCTGATAGCGGCGTTAGTCAAAGTGAACTTGATGACTTATTTAGTTCGGCTTTAGATGATCTCGATGATGACGAAGACAACGCCGAACAAGCGATGCTGGACGAGCTACTTAGCGAATCGACCGATGGTGACGATAGCTTCTCATTTGATAACTTACTCGATGATCCGCAAGGTTTCGATTTAAGTGAAGATGACAACGAACTGTCTAATAAGTCGATCACCTCTGATAGCGATATTGATGATCTGTTTGCACAAGTGCAGGCTGAACAAGACGCGATCAACAACAGTATTGAGAATGACTCGCCAATAACAGAGCAACCAGACGAAGCGTTACAGAAACTCGAAGATGAGAGCAGCGCGCTGTTTGATGAGTTATTTACTGAATCGACAGAAGAGACTCAGTCACAGCTCACGAATACTCAAACACTTGATGAGTTATTGGATTCTGAGGATGACGATTTCGATTTAAGCTCAGATGAAGAGAGTATTGACCTTCTCGATGATTGGTTAGATGACAGTGACGACGATGATTCATTGCAACTCCCTGATGATTCAACCGCAATGTTGGATGAGTTGCTTGAGGAAGAATCAACAGACAGCGAAGTGGGTACGGATAGCCTTAATGTCGCAACAGAGACTGATGCTGAGTCTGCACCGGTCATGCCAACGGAACCGAGCACTGCAATCGATGATGTCGATGATATTGAGTTTGATCAAGACTCAATATCGATGCTTGATGAATTGCTTGATGAAGAAGAGCTGGATCAAAACGCGGCTAAGTCAACTTATGACGAGGACAGTACCGATCTGCTTGATGAACTGCTCAATGACAGTAGTGACACGGAAAGTAGTGATGACTCATTTGCTGCTGATGATTTTGGTGATGATGGTATTGACCTCTTTGAAGAACTACTTGAAATCGAAAAAGGTCAGCCAGAGCAAGCGCAGTCTGAAGATAGCTTAGCAACATTGGAAACTACCAGTGATGATTCGCAAACTGAGCCTGAAGCAATCGCCAGTGACGATGATATCGAACAATTACTCAATCAGCATAATGCGCCGGTAGAATCGCAATCACTCGATGCGCTTGAACAAGAGGTTCAAGGCGAACAAGAGACTGATAGCGAAGATCATACTCAAGACGAAGCAAAAGCTTTCTCTAGTGATGATTTCCTTGATGACATGCTCAATGTTGCGCCAGAGTCAGACCCACTATTAGGGGAGTTTGATTTTGATGCATTGGAAGAGGAGCCTCAAGAGACAGAAGCGCCTCAAGAGACAGAAGCGCCTCAAACACTTGACACCACTGAGCGAGATAGCGAAAGCTCCTTGCCAGAGCCAGAGCCAGAGCCAGAGCCAGAGCCAGAGCCAGAGCCAGAGCCAGAGCCAGAGCCAGAGCCAGAGCCAGAGCCAGAGCCAGAGCCAGAGCCAGAGCCAGAGCCAGAGCCAGAGCCAGAGCCAGAGCCAGAGCCAGAGCCAATCAAAGCTGCACTACCAACCATGGATAATGAGTTCGGTACACCAAGCGATGATGATTGGTTGTTTGATGGCGACAGCGAAACTGAAAATGCGCTAGCGGGTTTGCAAGAGGCACCTGCACAACAAGAGCTAAGTGAAGCCGAGGTTGATCTTGGCTTTGACGAGGAGCTTAACGAGCCGCTAGAACCAGCAGACTCTGTGCAAACGGAAGAGATAGAAGAGCCACAAGCTAACAGTCACGAAGCTGAGACGCCATTGGATGAGCCGCACTCAGCATTGATGACTGATGAGCCGGACACAGCAATGACATCTGAACCTGCGTCTGAACCTGAAACAGAACAGACACCGGTTGAAAGCGCGGATAGCGCGGAAGCCGTTAACGATGAAGCATCAGTGTTGGAAGAATTTGTCTCTGAACAGGATCTTTCTGATCAGTCTGATGTTACAGAAGCTATCTCAGATCTTTCTGCAGACGACGACGGGGCGCAATCGGAAGTTGAGCAACCGGCAGAGGTAACAGAGACAGAAGCTGCGCAAGCAAATGATGAGGCGCCATTTGAATTTGATGAATTAGATTTACCTGAGTTTGGTGAAGAAGAAGCGTTGGCCGAAACGGCTGAGGAGCTTGTTTCTCCAACAGAAGAGATGGTTGCGGAACCATCACCTGAGGTGAATGACTCTGATGCAACAAATGCTGCTGAAATTGATGACACGGAAATTGAAACATCGGCCAACGATCCTATCGCTGAGACTGAGACGGAGGCAGATGTATCACAGCCAGAGACGCAAAGTGTCTCAGATGAAGAGCGCTTTGATTTTGATGACTTAGATCTGCCGGAATATGGCGAAGAAGATGCGATCGCAGACTTCAAAGCTGAAATGCCGCAGCAAGCTGCAGCGATGCCATCAGATAACTTGTCATCTGAGCCAGAACTGAGTGATGTGGATGCAGAAACTCGCTTTAGCTTTGATGACTTAGAGTTACCAGAATATGGTGAAGATGATGCGTTAGCAGACGCGGCTGCAGAGATGGAACAGCAATCAGATGTCGCTGTTGCTGAAGCACCGGCAATGGCGCCGGAAGAGAACGAGCCTGCACCACAAATTAGTGAGCAAACACAGCCGCAAGAGCGCGTTGAGGATGAAGTTGATTTTGATATCGACCCACAAGCTGGAGCAATTGAGACTGAGATTACCGATGAGGATCAATCTGAGTTAAATCAAGCGAAGCACGAGCCTGTTCATCAGGAGAGTGCTCAACCACAATTGCCAGAGGAAGCGCAAGTGGCTGAACAGCCACGTGCGCCACGTTTTGATTTTAATGATCTAGAAACGATTGATATTGATAATGCTGAGCTGGATCAGCGTTTGGATGAGCAAGATGTATTGTCAGGTTTGTTTGGCGATTCATCTTTTGATTCCGAGACTCAACCGGCGCACACGGGCTCTGCAGCGACATCTGATTATGATGAAACAACGTTTAACGAGTTACTAGCAGAAGGCGATGATCGTTATACGCCGGTAGAGAAACCAATCGATCAGCGTGCCAGTGATTCTGCGGGAATGGATATTGACGCGATGCTCGAAATGGGTGGCGAAGACTGGAATGGCTTTAGTTTAAGCCCAGAGCTGCAAGCGTCTATCTCGGATGATATTCCTGAAGAAGAGCGTCAAGCTTGGGATGAAGGAAATCAGCCAACTCAAGCTAAGGTATCGAATGAAGATTGGGAAAATCAAGATGACTTAATTGATTTTAATCCTCGTGATAATCAATACCGCACTATTGATGAGTTGATGGCAGAAGTCGATCGTGAAGAAGGCATCTTTAATCCAGATGAAGAGGCGCTCAAATTAGATGTTGGCTTAAGTGATTTTCCAGATGTGATTGGACATATGTCAGAGGTCGACGTTGACAGCAACGCAGAGGCGTCAGGTAAGCTCGATCTCGCGAAGATCTATATGGAAATGAACGATGCGACGGGAGCAATCAAGTTACTTGAAGAGGCAATCGTCGATGGTAATGATGATATTCGTCGTGAAGCCAAGGGTTTAATTGACGCCATAAACGGTCGATAGAATATAAAAGGGGCGTAAGCCCCTTAATTTTTTCATGATTTAAATGAAGAGTGCTCAGGGTATTTTTCAGTGAACTTTCTCTAGCTCCACTTGAAGCCATGGTCAGTTTCGCTATACTGCCCGACCCATATTGTAAGAGAGTCCAAGATGAGAATCGCTTTAGGTATTGAGTATGATGGCACTCACTACTTTGGCTGGCAGCGCCAAAGAGAAGTTCAAAGCGTGCAAGAAAAACTTGAGCGTGCATTAACTTTAGTCGCCAATCATCCTATAGAAGTGCAGTGTGCGGGTCGTACCGATGCGGGTGTACACGGTACTGGTCAAGTTGTGCACTTTGATACGACAGCAAGTCGAAAAATGGTAGCTTGGACTATGGGTGCAAACGCCAATTTGCCAAAAGACATTGCGGTTCGTTGGGCAAAAGAAGTGCCGGATGAGTTTCATGCTCGTTTTGACGCCACTGCTCGCCGCTACCGCTACATTATCTTTAACAGTAAGTTGCGCCCGGGCATTTTACAATCAGGTGTCAGTCACTACCATGGTGAGTTGGACGAAGTCAAAATGCAGCAGGCGGGGCAATATTTACTCGGTGAGAATGATTTTACCTCTTTCCGTGCCATTCATTGTCAATCACGTACCCCTTGGCGCAATCTTATTCATTTGAATGTGACTCGTCATGGCCAGTATGTGGTGATTGATATCAAAGCGAATGCCTTTGTCCACCATATGGTACGTAATATTACGGGCAGTTTGCTGTGTGTCGGCCGTGGTGAGCAAGAACCCGAATGGATCGATCGGCTACTCAAGGCAAAAGACCGCAAATTAGCCGGTGCGACGGCGAAAGCTGAAGGGCTCTATTTGGTTGATGTTGATTACCCAGCCGAACTTGAGTTACCAAGAGCACCGATCGGTCCGCTGTTTTTGCCAGATAATTTGAACTAAATCATGCTAATTTGTTCATATTGAATAGAAATTATGATTTAGTAGTTCATTGAGAGACGCTATGTGACGAGAGAATAGAGCATCCGCTTGAGCTAGCAAAAATAGGTACAACCAGTTTTTTGTCTACACTTGGCATTTTATATGCTTTAATCCTCACGCATAAATTCAGTTTTTATATCTTTTGCATGGCGCGAAAGAGTGATAGAGAAAAGGTCTTCCATGAGTTGGCTTGAAAAGATTTTAGAAAAAAGCAATATCGTTAGTTCACGTAAAGCATCGATCCCTGAAGGGGTATGGACTAAATGTACATCATGTGAACAGGTGCTTTACCATGCTGAGCTAGAGCGTAACCTAGAAGTATGTCCGAAATGTGACCATCATATGCGTATGAAGGCACGTCGTCGTTTGGAAACATTCCTAGATGAGACTAACCGCGTTGAATTAGCCAATGAACTGGAGCCACAAGATAAGCTAAAGTTCAAAGATTCAAAGCGCTATAAAGACCGTCTTTCTGCTGCGCAAAAAGCCAGCGGTGAAAAAGACGCGCTGGTTGTAATGCAAGGCGAAGTAATCGGAATCCCGGTTGTTGCTTGTGCGTTTGAATTCTCTTTCATGGGTGGTTCCATGGGTTCTGTTGTCGGTGCTCGTTTTGTACGTGCAGTGGAAGCAGCGATGGAGAACAACTGCGGTCTAGTGTGTTTCTCAGCTTCTGGCGGAGCGCGTATGCAAGAGGCGTTGATGTCTCTAATGCAAATGGCGAAAACCAGTGCAGCGCTAGAACGTTTATCGAAGCAAGGTCTGCCTTTTATTTCGGTAATGACTGACCCAACCATGGGCGGCGTATCGGCAAGTTTGGCAATGCTCGGAGACATTAATATCGGTGAGCCAAAAGCGCTAATCGGTTTTGCAGGTCGTCGTGTTATCGAACAAACGGTACGTGAAGATCTTCCAGAAGGTTTCCAACGCAGTGAATTCTTACTTGAGCATGGCGCAATTGACATGATTGTTGACCGTCGTGAAATGCGTCAACGTGTGAGCAGTTTATTGGCTAAATTAACCAATACAGCCTCACCGTTGGTGGTTTCTGTGGATGATTCTCCACAAGAAGCTGAGTATTCTGTACCAGAAGCCGATGAAAAAGGGTAAAGTATCTCACTAACAAACAACCACGGATTTATTGGTTAAAGTTAGATGATTCAATCCCAAATTCCTCAAGCCACATCACCACTTGCGATGTGGCTTGATTATTTAGCAGAGCTACACACTTCAGCAATTGATCTGGGTCTCGACCGAGTTCAAGCCGTCGCAAATAAAGCCCAATTGACCAAACCTGCACCGACGGTTATTACTGTCGCAGGCACTAATGGTAAAGGTTCTACCTGTGCATTAATGGAAGCGATTCTACTTGATGCGGGTTACTCGGTTGGCGTCTATAGTTCCCCCCATCTAATCCGTTATAACGAACGTGTTCGTGTTAATGGTATTGATCTTAGTGATGAGAAACATGCTCAAGCATTCGATTTTATTGAACAGCAGCGTGGCGACATCAGTTTAAGCTTATTCGAATTCGGTACGCTCGCGGCATTGCGCTTATTCCAAACGGAAAAAGTAGATGTGGTGTTACTGGAAGTCGGTTTAGGTGGTCGTTTAGATGCAACCAATGTGGTTGATCATGACGTCTGTGTGATCACGAGTCTGGCGATTGACCATGTCGATTGGCTTGGCGACGACATTAATGTGATTGGTTTCGAAAAGGCGGGTATCTTCCGCAGTGAAAAACCAGCGATTTGTGGCCAGCCGAAAGCGCCGGCAACGGTTGCCGCTCACGCAGATGACATTAATGCCGAGCTATTCCAAGTCGGTATTCAGTATGACTATGCGCTTACCAGCAACAACACGTGGCGCTGGACGCATGGCAGTTTTCAGCTAGATGACTTGCCATTGCCAAGCCTACCACTACCCAATGCTGCGACGGCATTGATGGCACTGGCGAGTGCGCATTTAGATTTATCAGACGTTAATATCGTTAATGGTTTGCGCAATGCCTCGTTGCCAGGTCGTATGCAGCTCATTAATCAGGCACCGACCGTGCTATTGGATGTCGCGCATAACCCACACTCAGCACAATACCTGGTTGAGCGTTTAGCTCAGCAATTCCCGCAGCAAATCATTCATATGGTTGTGGCGATGCTGCATGACAAAGACATTAAATCAACGCTTGAGATTTTAGCGCCCGTCGCGACACACTGGTATCCAGCGTCTCTCACTGGCCCTCGAGCCGCGCAAGCAGAAGAATTATGTCGTTATTTAGGTGCAGAACAAGCGCAATTTGCCACGCCTGTGGCTGCATTTGAAGCGGCAATGACAAACGCTCACCAGCAAGATGTCATCATCGTGGTGGGATCATTCCACACCGTCGGTGAAGTGCTTGAATACTGGCAGAGTAAAGGAGAGTAAATGGCAAGTAAATTTCAAAACCGTCTGGTTGGCACCATCATTTTGGTTTCAATTGGTGTGATCGTATTGCCTGATGTATTAGATGGCAAAAAAACGCATTACCAAGAAGAAATCGCCAGCATTCCCATTAAGCCGGAATTACAAAGTGATGTTGAAACCTTTGAAGTATTGGAACCTGAAGATGATAGTGCCGCCTTGCCGCCGACCCCTGTTGAGGTCGTGGTCGAGGCTGAAGCTCAAGTCGCCGATAAGCCACAGCCCGTGGTCATAAAGGAAGTACCAGAGCGAAATGAATACCAAGAGAGCGCTTGGATCATTCAATTGATGGCGCTGAAAAACGCTGAGAATGCAGAAAATGTGGTGAAAGATCTGCAAAAGCGTGGCTATCAGGCGCATACCAAGTTGGATAACAGCTTTACGCGCGTGATTATCGGTCCAGATATTTCCAAAAATAAGCTCGAGCGCCAAATTAAGGAACTCGAAAAAATCACAGGCTCAAAAGGCCGATTGCTTAAATTTAAACCGTTAAATCCTTAAGAAAACGTTTGCGTCAGCGTTTTTTCTGTTAAAATGCGCGCAAACTGAAATTGTGAATACACATGAATTGGTTAGATATTATCATTTTGAGCGTGATTGGCCTTTCGGCTTTAATCAGCTTAGTTCGCGGCTTCGCTAAAGAAGCGTTGTCTTTGGTTATTTGGTTTGGTGCATTTTTTATCGCCAGTCAGTATTACAGTCGTTTGGCGGTTTACTTTACCAAGATCGAAGATGAAATGTTTCGTAATGGCGCAGCGATTGCTGCCTTATTTGTTGCCACGCTAATTGTAGGTGCGTTGGTAAACTATGTACTGGGGCAGTTAATTCAAAAAACGGGTCTATCTGGTACCGACCGCGTGTTAGGTATCGTATTTGGTGGATTACGAGGAGTATTGATCGTTTCGGCGTTATTATTCTTCATCGATACATTCACCACTTTCAATGATAGCGAATGGTGGACAAGCTCGGAGCTAATTCCCCATTTTAGACTCATCATAGAGCCGTTTTTCGAACACCTACAAGCTTCATCGAGTTTCTTATCTGGCGCGTCGTAGCGCCAGCCATTATCGCAAATCGAGGGTTAGGACATGTGTGGTATTGTTGGAATCGTGGGCACTTCGCCTGTAAATCAGTCTATCTATGACGCTTTGACTGTATTGCAGCACCGTGGCCAAGATGCCGCTGGTATTTGTACCATAGAAAGCAATCGTTTTCGTCTGCGCAAGGCGAACGGTTTAGTCAAAGATGTATTCGAAGCAAAACACATGCAAAGACTGCAAGGGGACGTTGGTATTGGCCACGTACGTTACCCAACCGCAGGCAGTTCAAGTGTCTCTGAAGCCCAACCTTTCTACGTAAACTCCCCATTTGGTATCACCCTCGCTCACAACGGCAATCTCACTAACGCACATGATGTACGTGAGAAGCTGTTTGCAAAAGACCGTCGTCACCTAAACACTACCTCAGACTCAGAAGTGCTGCTCAACGTATTAGCGCATGAAATTGATATGGTGAAAGGCAATGTGACATCAGAAGATGTTTTTCGCGCCGTGACGAACGTGCACCGTACTATTCGTGGTGCGTATGCGGTGACTGCGATGATCATTGGTCATGGTCTTGTTGCTTTTCGTGACCCTAAAGGCATTCGCCCTCTATGCCTAGGCAAACGTGAAGTGGGAGAGCGCACGGAATACATGGTGGCGTCTGAATCAGTTGCATTGGATGCGGTTGGTTTCGATTTCATCCGCGATGTATTACCAGGCGAGGCGATTTACGCCACGTTTGACGGGGAGCTATTTACTCAGCAATGTGCTGACAACCCTGAACTAAACCCTTGTTTGTTTGAGTTCGTTTATTTTGCTCGTCCTGATTCATTCATCGACAAAGTGTCGGTCTATTCGGCACGTGTAGAAATGGGTAAAAAACTGGGCGAGCGTATTCGTGATGAATTCAGTCACCTCGATATTGATGTGGTCATTCCGATTCCAGAAACCTCATGTGATATCGCGCTGCAAATTGCCCAACTGGTTGATAAACCTTACCGCCAAGGGTTTGTTAAAAACCGTTACGTCGGCCGTACTTTCATTATGCCGGGTCAACAGCAACGTAAGAAGTCGGTGCGTCGTAAACTCAATGCGATTCGTTCAGAGTTCAAAGATAAGAACGTACTATTAGTGGATGACTCAATTGTACGTGGTACGACATCAGAGCAAATTATTGAGATGGCGCGTGATTCTGGTGCTAAGAAGGTCTTTATGGTCTCAGCCGCTCCTGAGATTCGTTTCCCGAACGTGTACGGTATTGATATGCCAAGCGCGAATGAACTGATTGCTCATGGCCGTGATAACGATCAGATCTGTAAGCAAATTGGTGCGGACGAGCTGATCTTCCAAACACTGGAAGATTTGGTTAGTGCGGTTGGTTTAGGCAATTCAGATATCGCCAAGTTTGAAACGTCGGTATTTAGTGGCGAATATGTCACGGGCGATATTACTCAACAATACCTTGAGTATTTAGAGTCATTACGTTGTGATGATGCCAAATTGCAAGCAGAGCTGCAGCAAGATCTCGCAAGCTTAGAGCTTTATAACGAAGGTGCATAAGCTGACGTTAGATTTAAAAATGGCTTCCCAAGGGAAGCCATTTTTTTGTCTATCAACAGGCAGTTATCAAACGAGAAGTCTAATTAAGCGGGCTTCTTCATTTGGCTAAGCAAGAACAAACCACTCGCACTGATAACAACAGAAGGGCCTGCTGGGGTGTCAAAATGCCAAGAGAGTGTCAGACCGATTAATACCGAAACAGCGCCAAGTATTGAAGCAAATAAAGCCATTTGTTCTGGAGTGCGAGAAAAGCGTCTTGCCGTTGCTGCTGGGATAATCAGCAGTGATGTCATGATAAGTGCACCAACGAACTTCATACCCACCGCGATGACCAAGCCGACCAACAACATTAAAATCAATCGCATCAAATCGGTGTCATGGCCTTCAACCGCAGCAAGTTCTTCATTGACGGTAGAAGAGAGCAGCGGGCGCCAAAAAATGGTAAGTGCGATTCCTACCACGGCAACACCGAGATAAATAAAGATTAAATCACTAGGAGATACCGCAAGTAAATCACCAAACAGGTAGCTCATCAAATCGATGCGAACATTATCGAGGAAACTGACCGCAACCAAACCGAGAGAGAGAGCACTGTGGGCCAAAATGCCCAACAGGGTATCCGTTGCAACCAATTGTTGGCGCTGTAAGGTGACCAGCAACACAGCCAAAACCAAACAGCAAACGACCAGTGCTAGATAAAGGTTGACGTCTAATAAGAAACCAAACGCCAGTCCCATCAATGAGGCATGAGCGAGTGTATCGCCAAAATAGGCCATTTTACGCCAAACCACAAACGAGCCTAAAGGCCCAGCTATCAACGCAATGCCGAGACCGGCAAAAATAGATGGGAGTAAGAACTCAATCATGATGGTGGTGTCCGTGTGAATGATGATCGCAACTTGAACCATCCCCTTTAACCGGTTGGCCGGAAAGATCGTGATGGTGGTGATCGTGCTGATGATGATAAATCGCAATTTTCTCTTGGCGTGCTTGGCCAAATAAAGCGAGGTATTTTGGATGCTGGGCGACAGATGCCGGCGCACCAGAACAACAAATATGGTGATGTAAACAAATTACGTGGTCGGTCTTTGCCATCACTAAATGAAGGTCATGAGATACCATAAAAACCGCGCAATCAAAACGATGACGGATCGTATCAATCAGATCATAGAGATCGATTTGACCTTGAACATCGACACCTTGTGCCGGTTCGTCTAAAACCAACAACTGCGGACGTTGCAGTAATGCGCGAGAAAGTAAAACACGTTGTGTTTCACCTCCTGAAAGTGAGTGCATGTTGGCTTTGAGAAGATGTGATGCCCCGACTAGATTCAGTGCTTCTTGAATTTCTTGTTGGCTATAACGTCCGGCTAAACGTAAAAATCGTTCAACATCAAGTGGCAGAGAATCATTCAACTTGAGCTTTTGCGGCACATAGCCAATCTTTAATCCTTTAGGTTTGTCTATGGTTCCTTGAGTGCAACGTTGTAAGCCAAGCAATACTTTAACCAGCGTCGATTTTCCAGCACCATTTGGCCCAATAAGGGTGGTGATTTCGCCACGGTTTAAACTTACGCTAACATTGTCTATCACTTTGCGTTCGTCAAATTGAACACAAATATTGGTGAGGCTGACTAACGAGGTCATGAATGGAACTCATTTGCAATTGGTTAATGTTATAATGTAACATTTAAAGCTTACCAATTCCATAAGTCACGATGTGGTTAACCGATGAAGAAACGAATTACTCTTGCTTTGGCCCTAACAAGCGCTGTTGCAATGGCTCAAGAACCTGTGGTTCTCACTAGTATTAAGCCAATACAGATGATCACTCAAGAACTGATGGTCGATATTGGAAAGCCGGATGTGCTGCTGAACTCCAACGCGTCACCGCATGATTACGCGCTACGCCCGTCAGACGTAAAAAAAGTCGCGTCTGCTGATCTGGTGATTTGGTTTGGCCATGATTTGGAGCCATTTTTAGAAAAAGTTGTTGAGAAACAAGAGCACGTACTAGAGTTATCCAAAATCGATGGGTTGTCTCTGCGTGAATTTGCAGCGGGTCACGCTGATCACGATGGTCATGACCACGGCAGCCATGACCCCCATTTTTGGCTTGGGGTTCAACCTACTCAGCAAGTAGCGAAAGCGATCACTGAATCTCTAAAACAGCTTGATGCTGAACATGCCGCGCAATATGAGATTAATTATCAGCGCTTTACGCAACAGCTCACGGCACAACATACGCAAATAGTGGAGCGTTTGGCTCCGGTTAAACAAGTGGGTTATTTTGTTTTTCATGATGCCTATGGTTACTTTGAGCAAGATTATGATCTTAATCACCTAGGGCACTTTACGGTGAGTCCTGACCGCAAGCCTGGCGCAAAAACACTGATACGAATTCGCAGTGCATTGGCCGACAAGCAGGCTAAATGTGTGTTCACTGAGCCGCAATTTACCCCAGCAGTGGTTGAGTCTGTTGTGCGTGGTAGTGAAAGTAAAGTGGGTGTCTTGGACCCAGTTGCCTCGCAGATTGAAGTTAAAAAGGGGAGTTACTTCACGTTTATTGATCAAATGGCCAGTAATTTTGTCACCTGTTTGGCGCAATAGCTCGCTATTGATAACTTTTCTAATAAAACACAATAGTTTAGGTGTTCTTCGAGATACGAATGAAATAGAATAATAAGCACATTTCATATATGAGCGCTGTGGATTAGCGCTCATTGTTTGCTTTTCGTGATGCGCTAAGGAATTAGCCGGTGAAAAAAGCCTTTTGGGCCGTGCTGCTCTATTTCTTTTCAAATATTGCTAATGCTTTTGATTCAACGCCATCGGTGTTCTATCCGCTACCGACTGAGAATCAAGGGCGTCAATTTGCCGCAAAACAGCTATTTCTTGCCCCCGGTGGCGGTCTTTGGATTCATGATGTCCGAGATAAAGTGCTGTTTTTTGATGGCCGAACGGTCTCTCCTAAACAGGGTTCCGTCTTACCTTACCGTACTGACAAATTTCAATTTCAAGCCAATAGTTTTTGGACTTACCAAGGCAACCTCGTTTATCGCTCGGTCTCTCATCTGCAGCGAGAAGTGGTGTTTAGCCTCCCTCCCGGTAGTGAAATCAATCAAATTGGCAGTAATAAAGACTATATCTGGGTAACCGACGACAGCAGTTTTTATGCCTACCAAATCTCCACCGGAGAACTAGAAACGCATTCATTAATGGCTTTGTACCAGTTTAATGACTCGACACATATGCAGGTCAATGATGCGTTAAAAGCCAAGAAAAAATGGATATTGGCAACTAAAAGTGGTGTCTATCTATTAGAAAAAGATGGCTTTAGTCATGTTGCTCGCTCAAAAAACCGCGATATATCCCAACTCTACTTTTCTGAAAGTCGCCGAGAGTTGTTAGTCGGTACGGCTACTGGTGCCGTAGTCTATGATCTCTATGATACAAGTGGCCCAAAATTTATCGTTCCTTCCCCGGGTATCACAGCCTTTGCTGAAACCAAGCAAGCATATTGGATAGGCACTGAAAATGGGTTGTATGTGTATTCATTTCTTAGTGGAGCAATCACCAAATATTCCGGGAAAAAGGATGCCGGTTATTCTTTGGTGGGACAAAAAATTAATGCAATTGTGAATGACAATGTCGGTGGGATGTGGATTGCGACGAATAAAGGAATCCAATACTACTCATTGTTTGGTGATAAATTTGAGCGCTTTCCGACCAATGAATTCAACGATTCCTTGATTAAGGATGACCGTCATGGACGACTCCGTAATCTGGTCGCAATGAAACAAACGCCGGGTTACTGGGTGATATCCGAGCGCAGTTTATCTCGAATTATCAGCGGTGAGGAAAGTGTAAAACAACCCATTTATTCCGGACTGGTCGGCGATATTGCTGAAATTGATGGCCGACTCTGGGTCACGACCTCACAAGGTATGAAAGTTTTTGATTCAGTGACTGGTAAGCCTCTTGATGAATTGAAATTGCCTCGAGTGCTACAAGAGCTGGGGACGGGACACCTTGCCCCAGGTCATGACGGTATTTTGTGGGGGAGCAGTGATGGTCAGTTATGGCGCTATGACATCAATAGCCGAGCCGTGACCGAGTATCGTGATAGCTGGATGGCGGCGAACTTGCCTGCTTCGACGATTACCTCAATGGTAGTTTCAAGCAACGATCATCTCTTAATTGGCACTGAACATGGTATCTATATGTTGCGCGAAGGGCAGATCTATTTTGTCGCACAAAGCGCAGAGTTTGGAGCGGTGTTAAGTATTGAGGAAGGGAGAGAGGATCAGGTTTGGGTTGCGAGTAACTATGGTGTCAATATTCTTGATATCAACACTACTTATTTTCAACCGATCAGGTTAATTGACGAACACATTGGCCCTCAATGCCTGCTAAGAAACGATGCGGGAATGTGGCTAACGTCGTCCTCGGGGTTGACTCATTATTCAATGATTGGGCAGTTTGTTTCTCACTACAGCCAGCCATTTGGTGTGATTAACAATGAATTTCATAATAGTTTTTGTTTGCCAGATGCAAAAGATCCGCAATCGTTGCTACTCGGATCATGGCTTAGCTTAGTCCGAGTGAACAGTGAGGATCTTGTAGTGAGTCCTCTGCCAGAAGCAAAAGTAATTTTTTCCCAAATCAGAATTAACCAAAACTTAGTTTCTTTTGGTTCGATAGCCCACCCCGAGATTGTGGCTCCTTATGGTGATTCAATTAGTGTACAAATCGGTATGCTACCGCATATTAATGGCTCGATATTAGAATATCGACTCAATGATGAAACACATTGGACTCAGCTTGATGGTTACCAAATTTTGATGGAAGGGTTAGCTCCGGGCAGTTATGAGTTGTATGTGCGCCCCGTCGTTAACGGAATAGAACGAGGCAGAAGTAAAAGCATTGCCTTCTCCATCACCGAACCCTGGTATTTAACCGCCGCTGCGATCAGTGGCTATGTGATTTTTGCCATTATTTTGCTCTCTATTATTATCTTTTGGCGCTCTAGGGTGATGAGTAAATCCAACCGAGAGCTGAAAGCTCAAGTAGCCTTAAAAACTAACCAGCTCAGGCATCAAAGCCGAATCCTTTTGAGTAATAATCACCAGTTGCGTAAGCAGTTACAGGTGAGAAGGATTATTTTTACTCAAGCAATACAATCCTTTAGAGAACGATTGGCTCATGCAAAATCGTTTTACTCAGGTCAAGAAGAGAGTCAGCAAGGGCGAATAATTGAACGAATTTCAAGCGAGCTGGAGTTATTGATCAATGTGCGCGAGTCACAAAGTGAGGAATTGGCGGCTTACAACTTATCGTTAATTTTCTTATCGATTCTCGATGGTTGGCGTGACGATTTTGCTAAAGCCGGGATTAGTATAGAAATAGACACGGGTGATCAGCAGGGAAAATACGTACTACTCGAGTATTTTAACCTTGATGTATTGTTCAATTTACTTATGGATGGCTTAGTTAAACGTTGTTTTCGACATCAAGTCGTTCACGTTGTGATCCAATACAGTGAAGAATGCGTCACTTTGTCGATGCTTGATCATGGCTTAGTTATTGATCAAGAAAAGGATTCAGCTTGGCCTGAAATTATTAGCTTGGTTGAAACCAGCGGTGGGAAATTGTCATTGGAAAGTGCTGATGGGCAGAACGTAGTGACATTGACCTGGCAAAGTAGCCAAGGATTCGACGAAAACTCGGTGCTAGAGTTTTCTAATATGGCAGCCATGCTAAATGGCAATGATGCTAACAATGGTGCCGATCCTTGGATTGAAAAGTTGGAAGAGTTAGTTCGCGTGCATTTTTCTGACGCAGATTTTAGCACTTCGACTGCGGCCAAATTGATGTTTGTCTCTGAACGTAGTTTGCAACGCCGATTTAAAAGCGCCACTCAGCGTACTTTTACTGATTATTTGAGTGAAGTGCGTCTAGATAATGCGTGTCGACGGTTATTAGCGGGTGAGAAAGTATCTGAGGTCGCATTTGCCAGTGGTTTTAATGATCCATCCTATTTTAGCCAGAGATTTAAACATCGCTTTGGTGTCTCTCCTACGCAATTTGTTGAAGAAAAAGACCCGCATACGGAAGTGGGCTCAGGAATTTAACTTTTGCTCGTTAATGCCATGCATCGTTAATGCGATGCTAAGAAATGTGGTTCACTGAGCGTTCATGCTACGAGCGCTACACCGCCATCAGCTTTCCTTTTGCTAAACGCTATTCCTCTCCCGTTAATTCCCCTCGTAAACGCACATGCTATATCGATTAAATCGAGTGCGATTGATGCGATTCTTTACGTCGCCCTTTTTAGTTTGATAATGATTGAAGGCGCTAAACCTAGGTGAAGAGCTGTATTCATTGACTAGTTTCTAAATTTGCGTTGCAAAAAAATACGGTAACAAAGTGATTGGAGATATTGCTTCAAGTAATGGTGATTAAGTTGCAGAAAAGAGTGATGTTTTACGGGGAGTGGTAAAAAAAATATCGTGGTATAGCCGGGGGGACTATACCACGGGTGTCAAGGACACCTTCGCTTGCTGCCGGAGTGGTGCTAGGCACCACCTCTGGAATTCATTGTCAAAAGGCATATGCTGCCCGACGAGAGACACTATAAAGTCATAAACTTTTTTTCTTTATAAAATTAACGCCAAGTTAGCATAAGATTTGCGACACTAATTTAAGTTGCTGATCTTAATGATGTTTATTTTAATTTTCATGAATATATAGAATTAATCAAAAATATTAAAAATTATTGCGTTAAAAGTTTTGACGTTTTTAACGATGCGTAATTAACGAAAATAACGAAAAGACCATTTATCCAATATGGTTTTATAAATGCAAAATTTGATTTCAGACAAGAATTGCAACACGTTGTTTAGTTAAAATCCCTCAATAGAAATGAAAATAACTCTCATTATTAAAAGCAAATAAACATATTGGGCTCTCTATGGAATTATCAAAATTACAGCAAGGGCAAGAAGCTACCATTACCGGTTTTAATGAATTGTCGAATGACGTTCGAAAGAAACTGATGGTGATGGGGTTATTGCCAAATACGCCGATCAAATTAATCCGCTTTGCCCCAATGGGTGACCCCCTTCAAGTTGAAGTGCGTGGGGTTTCTATTGCGGTGCGTGCGAATATTGCTGCGTCAATTTTGGTAGAGGTAAAATAATGGACTATAAAATACTGACAGTCGGTAATCCAAATAGTGGTAAGACAACACTGTTTAACGGTCTAACTGGCGCGAAACAGCAAGTTGGTAACTGGGCGGGTGTGACTGTCGAGAAAAAAACAGGTCGTTTTAACCATTCTGGTGATTCCTTTTTTCTGACCGACCTGCCGGGGATTTATGCGCTTGATAGCGGCAATGATGGCAACAGTATTGACGAGTCGATTGCTTCTCGTGCGGTGCTTACTCATCCAGCGGATTTGATTGTCAACGTTGTTGATGCGACATGTCTCGAGCGAAGCTTATATATGACGTTGCAATTACGTGAATTGGGTCGCCCAATGATCGTAGTACTTAATAAAATGGATGCACTGAAAAGAGAGCGCCAAGTTATTGATACCAAAGCACTGGAAAAAATGTTGGGTTGTCCGGTGTTTGCTATTTCGGCCAATAATAAAGGCCAAGTGGTGCAATTCAAACAATTGCTCCACAAATTAGTCGTACAAGGTGTCACTCTTGATGAATTGCATTTAGAGTATGACGCAACGTTTGAGCGTGAAATTAGCAACATCATGCCGATTTTTGCGGGCCAAGAAGTTGCTGCTCGAGCGCTGGCTATCCGCGCGCTTGAAAATGACGTATTGGTGCTGAACTCCGTGAAATCGGAGCAGCGAGATGTGATTGCCCAAGCTCACAATGCATTGGAGATTGACATCGATCTGCATGTTGCTGATGTCAAATATACGTTCTTGCATGAACAGTGTAAAAAGGTCCGTCGTAGCGAAGGTAAGTTAAGCCATAGCTTTACTGAGAAAGTCGATAACATCATTCTTAATAAGTGGGTTGGTGTGCCATTCTTCTTTGTCGTGATGTACTTGATGTTCATGTTTTCAATCAATGTTGGTGGTTCGTTCATCGATTTCTTTGATATCGGGGTTGGGGCTGTGCTCGTGGATGGTGGTCACTATCTGCTTGATGGGCATCTACCAGTATGGTTGGTGACCTTAATCGCTGATGGTGTTGGTGGCGGTATTCAAACGGTGGCGACGTTTATCCCGGTGATTGCCTGTCTCTACCTATTCCTAGCGGTTCTCGAAAGCTCTGGTTATATGTCTCGTGCTGCTTTTGTACTAGACAAAGTGATGCAGAAGATTGGTTTGCCGGGTAAAGCATTTGTGCCATTGGTCTTAGGTTTTGGCTGTAACGTACCTTCAATCATGGCGACTCGTACACTTGATCAAGAGCGCGAACGTAAACTAGCGGCGTCAATGGCACCCTTTATGTCGTGCGGTGCTCGTCTACCGGTTTATGCTTTGTTTGCGGCGGCATTCTTCCCAGAAAGCGGCCAGAATGTGATCTTTGCTTTGTACTTACTCGGCATTGCTGCCGCTGTCTTTACCGGTTATGTGTTGAAGAAGACGCTTTACCCGGGTTCTAGTGACAGTCTAGTGATGGAAATGCCTGATTACGAACTGCCAACAATGCAGAACGTGATGATCAAAACATGGCAAAAGCTTAAGCGCTTTGTCTTGGGCGCCGGTAAAACCATTGTAGTGGTTGTCACCATCCTAAGCTTCTTAAACTCAATTGGCACCGATGGTAGCTTTGGCAATGAAGACAGCGAAAACTCAGTGTTATCGAAAGCATCTCAGGTGGTGACACCAATCTTCGCTCCTATGGGTGTGAGAGAAGATAACTGGCCTGCAACGGTGGGTATTATTACCGGTATATTTGCTAAAGAAGCAGTGGTCGGTACACTAAACAGTTTGTATGCACCTGCAGAAGGTGATGATGCGGAATTCGACTTGATGGCGAGCCTACATGAAGCGCTAATGACGATTCCTGATAACCTAGCCGGTCTTAACTATTCAGATCCTCTTGGGGTCGAAGTTGGTGATTTAACTGACAGCTCGGCGGTAGCAGAAGATCAGGAAGTGGACGCTTCAATCTTTGGGAATCTACAAGGGTACTTTGCTAGTAGCCATGCAGCATTTGCTTACCTAATCTTCATCTTGCTGTACACACCATGTGTTGCTGCAATGGGGGCTTATGTACGTGAGTTTGGTCCTAAATATGCTCGTTTTATTGCGGTGTGGACGATGGGACTCGCTTACGGCAGTGCAACTCTCTATTACCAAGCGAGCCATTTTGCTGATCATCCAGTGACCAGTGCTGCTTGGATTGGTGGGATTTTAGCGCTAAGTGGCTTGACGTATCGTGGCCTAAAAGCAGCAGGTAAGAAACAGCAAAATCTAGAGGTACAGATTGCATGATATTGACTGAATTGAAGCAACACATCGATGCACAGGGAAGTGCCTCGCGCAGTGAATTAGCGAAAAAATTTGCCCTAAGTGAAGATGGTGTTGACGCGATGCTGTCGGTTTGGATTAAGAAAGGCGTGATTTCACGTATGATCGATACCAATAAAGCTCAGCATATTACTCGCGTACGATATTCAGTTAACAAGCAAGATAGTTTGTCTTTGACGGTAACCATGTAGTTATCGTTAATAACAGCAATAAAAACGCCACTCTCGAAGTGGCGTTTTTGTATTTGAAGCGCGGTCGCTTTTGCCACTAGGCTTTAGTAAATAGACTGCTGAGACCAAGTACGTTACGAATACGATGATGGAGATTCTGTTGCTCTTCGTCATCGCGGAAAACACCTTGGGTATTGCCCCATATCGGCCCCGGCCAAGCCGCATCCGTTTGGAAGCGAGCGATATGATGAATGTGCAGTTGTGGCACCATATTACCTAATGCGCCGAGGTTAAGTTTGTCTGGCTGGAAGGTCGCTTCTAATGCTTGGCTGACGGCTTGAGACTCTAACAGGAATTGCTGTTGCTCATGCATAGGAAGGTGGTGCAGCTCTTTGAGGTTATTACGTTGTGGTACCAAAATAACCCATGGCACTGTGTTGTCTTTATGCAAAAGCGCGACACAAAGAGGGAAGTGACCCAGTACCGTGGTGTCTTTAGCCAGTTGAGGGTGTAGTTCAAAGCTCATGATCGTTCCAATTGATGGTTTTGGTTGAGTATAAGGTTGGAGGAAGGGGGTGGCTAGGTCATTGACAACTAAATGCGAGATTCCCTATCACGTTCGTTCCTCACTGTAGGGAATGACGGTTCTGGATTTTTGTCGATAGGCCTGCATGGCAGGCTAGGGCTTGCTCTTCCGTAGACAAAA
>NZ_AFWF01000025.1 GCF_000222605.1 Vibrio ichthyoenteri ATCC 700023
ACTGATGAGCATGAAGAAGCCCGTCAGTTATTGTTGATCATGCTAAAGGCATTAAAGGGCTTTGCTCATATTCAAACCTCAAGTGCCAATATCACTAGCCAGAAAATGCCATTGCTAGAAGTATTTATCAGCCAGTTTTTAAACTCAGTGAATGTGTTGATAAAGCGTGGTTTGAGAAGTGACTATGTTCGGCAAGAAGAGAATCTAGCTTTCTTGAAAGGAAAGCTCAATGTAGGCAAGCAAGTTAGGCATAACTTCATCAATAAGCATAAGTTTTTCTGTGAATATGATGAGTTCATGCTGGATCGCCCTGCGAATCGACTGATTCATAGTGCCTTACTCAAAGTGAAGAGTTTTGCTCGTAGTGCTTCCAATCAAAAGCTTTTACAAGAACTGTTGTTTGTTTTCCATGAAATTCCTAAAAGTAACGATCATAAGCTTGATTTTACGAAGCTCAAGCAAGATCGGGGTATGAGCTATTACCAGGCTCCTTTAGAGTGGTGTCGTTTAATCTTGAATGGTTTTTCACCACAAAACATGAAGGGCAATACTAATGCTGCGTCACTACTTTTTCCCATGGAAAAAGTGTTTGAAGACTACGTAGCGAAGGTATTAAAAGAACAACTCGCTAGCAAGCACCCAGAGTTTACGTTATCGACACAAGCGACTGGTCAGCATTTAGCAACATACGACAATCGTGGAAGGTTTAGCCTACGCCCTGATTTACTGATTCGACATGGAATGAACAATAAGGTAGTACTTGATACTAAATGGAAACTGCTAGATTCAAGCATGACGCA
>NZ_AFWF01000024.1 GCF_000222605.1 Vibrio ichthyoenteri ATCC 700023
TGGGTCATTCCACTCGTTACTGAAGAGCTATTTATCGCTGCAACAGAGCACACCAATGGCAATCAAACCAAAGCGGCCAAAATGCTTGGCATTAGTCGTGGCCACTTTCGCTGCAAGCAAGATAAGTTCAAGTTGAAAAATATTGAATCAATGCCCGTCTAAAATAAGAGTCTGTGTCAGAAAACATTATGTACGAAAAAACCGACAAGCTTTGTCCCAAATGCTTTCGCTGGTTGCGAGAAAACAATGAAACCTTGTATTGCCCAGATACTATACTGTGTCAGTTAGTGACGCCGAAAGTAGGGCGCGGTTCACCTCCACGATTAACGCTTGATAAACTTCAAGAAGTTCTGGCTTTTGAAGATAGCAAAAGCCGTCAGTATCAAGATAGAAAGAGGATTGAGCGGATCAAAGAGGCGATTGCGAGATTAAGGTAAAATTTAACCAACCAGTTGAATCGGTTGGTTAAATTGCTTTTCATGAAGAGCGTGATTGAGTAAGAAGTCTATTTCATCTGTTTATTGATAAGTTTAAACAAAGATTCAAAGTTATTAACGACCTCTTCTGGAAGATTGCTTTCTTTTCCTTCCGAAAGTTTACTCATAAATACTCGCGCTGGTTTTGTTTTAACAAATGGTTTGTTAATGCCGGCAGCTTTCATCGCTTTTTCGAATCGTTTGCAGACTCTTGGAATATTCTCATTATACGTGAGAATATCGGTTATCTCATTTTGGTAGGCTTCTTGGGCCAGAGATAAGAAATAATCTGAACCAAACAAATCTTCAATGTCTAATTCAGCAACGTCGCTATCTGTTGCCTCTGATACTAATAGGACATTTCTCTTTGATAATTTGTGATTGGTTATCAGATCGGTCTTCGTGGCTAGTGCGTCTTTTTCATGATCGAGTAAAACTAATAGATTAAGGTGTTGAGGTGACAACAAACTTACCAAGTATGGTATTTTTTGAGCCCCTCCAGCTGGAGTTATAGTAATCTTATCCATCAAACCTGTCCTGCCCAAGGATTTTAGATACTCTGACATAGATGATAGATACCAAAAATCAGTAACCCCCTCTACTACCAAGTTGTTTGAACCAATGAATAACGACTGAGAAACTTCATACCCGAGCGCTGCTTGTAAAGGGAATAATGTCGTTGAATCCCCCGTAGGATCGTTAGTAACAGTTGTCCCCTTTTCTTGGCATATATTCACGGTCTTGACTGTGGAAAGTTGTTTTGTCGGAACTAAGAAAGGTGAATGCGTCGTATAAATAATCTGATTGTTGAAGTCTTCATCGAGATGTTTTAACAAGTCGCTTTGAGATTTTGCGTGTAGATAGAGTCCCGGCTCATCCAGAAGAATGATCGCATTTTCTGCATCCCCGCCGTGTGTATCTGCAAAAAAAGTAATATAAAATGAAAAGAACCATCTAAAACCTCGGCTCCTTTCGTTAAGATTAACTTCAACATCATATGTAGATGTTGGATCGGATATGTATGTATCAAAGAAGTTTCCATCCAAATTAAAGCGGACTTTCAACTCACGATCTGTCCATAAGCGTCGAATTTCACTGGTAACAACCGCCCCAGCTCTATTAACAAGCTGGTTTCGTGTTTCTGGGTCTGATACTAACTCTTGTAGCTTAGATGGGTCTATATCCGCAACTTTACATAATTTAATAAAACCCTCGTCTTCCGCAGTTAGCTGCTGATTTTGTTTGTGCTGACTAAGAATGCTGAGGTTTTGGTGCCCATCTAAATGCGGGTATTCATCTATATATACGAAAACAGGCAGACATTCTATTATAAACGCACGGGCTTTTTTCTCTTGTTCTCCATCATCTAAATCAATAACTATTTGCGTGAATTCATCTTTCAGGTCTAAGAAATCGTCTTGTCTTTCTAACGCGTATTGTGCAGCACTTCTGAGCACTTGGTCATAATGGTCTAAAATTGCTTTCAACCAATCATTGGCTGACTGTGTAGTATTTGCTTTCAGCGAACTTACTTGCTGCGCTACAGTACCGACACTATCAGCATTTTCAGCAGTTTTTAAAGCATCCAATAGCGTAACTATTTTATCAATGTTTCTATTTATTGCTTTTACATCTAAGCTCTGTTCTTTTAAGTTTGGGAAACCAATATATCGAGTACTTCCGTATCGACGAGCTATGGTGACGGTTGATACCTCTGACGCTCTAGGAAAAATCGAAGATAGGGATTCTTTTTGTTTTTGTGACAACATCCATTCGGTGTTAAGGAATGGTGTGTTTTCATCTTGTTCCGCAAGCCTGCGGTGTCGTGGGAAGTTTTTGATGGCTTCAATATTAGTTATGCCACCAGGAGGATTTAAATGCTGAAGAGCAAGTAAAATGTTGGACTTACCACTTTCGTTACGACCAAGTATTGCTGTTAAATTATCAGTCGTAATCTCACCACTATCATTGATTGAGCGAAAATTTCTAACTCGGAACTTCGTGAGTTTCATCATTATACCTTTTAAGAACCAATACTGATAATTTGCGCAAAAATTGCCGCTATTGCAGTGGCAAAAGCACCAGCCAGCGCAACCCAAACCTTCATATTATTGTGTTTCGAATCTTCTTTAAGCCTTCGATTCTCAGCTTCTAATCCAATCATATTTGTTACTAGGTTAAGGAGTGTCTGCATTTCATCAGAGGACAATGGGGAAGACCATTCCTTGAGACAGTTTTCTCCCTCTATTTGTTTTTTAACTCTTCTCGCATACCTGATATGCAGAGAGTACAAAGGCTCTTTTTGGGCGCTTAAATTAGAGGATTTTCTAAAAAAAGCGGGGTATCCATCAAGAACATTTTCTACATCTTCCATATCCAAACCAATACTATCAGCTATATTTCTTGGTGTTCTGCTGTTCCATTTTTCATGAGCACCGAGGTGCTGAATTAATGCGATTAAGAA
>NZ_AFWF01000023.1 GCF_000222605.1 Vibrio ichthyoenteri ATCC 700023
TTTTTTTTTTATTCTATCTTCGCGATTTAGATTGCGATGAAACCCGCTTCTACTGCTGGGTTTACTTCCGCTTCATAATCCACGCCTTCAACACCAAAACCAAATAGTTTCAAGAACTCTTCTTTGTACTCAACGTAGTCAGTTAGCTCTTTTAAGTTTTTAGTGGTGATTTGTGGCCAAAGTTCACGGCAGTGCTGCTGAATATCTTCACGCAGTTCTAAGTCATCTAGACGTAGGCGGTTTTCAGAATCCACTTCTGCTGCGCTACCATCTTCTTTATAAAGACGTTGACTGAACATGCGGTAGATTTGCTCCATACAACCTTCATGGACACCTTGCTCACGCATTTTCTTAAATACCATCGCAATATACAAAGGCATTACTGGAATAGCAGAGCTTGCTTGAGTCACAACTGACTTCAGCACAGCAACATTTGCGCTGCCGCCGGTTGCACCAAGTTTTGCATTCAGTTCAGAGGCTGCGCGATCAAGATCCATCTTCGCTTTGCCTAGTGCACCATCCCAGTAGATAGGCCAAGTCAGCTCGGTACCAATGTAGCTGTAAGCAACGGTTTTACAACCTTCTGCCAATACGCCAGCATCAGATAATGCATTGATCCAAAGTTCCCAATCCTCGCCCCCCATAACCGTCACGGTATCTTGGATTTCTTGCTCTGTTGCAGGCTCTACGCTTGCTTCAATGATCATATCTTTATTGGTATCAACCGCAGTTGATGTATAAGTTTGACCAATTGGCTTTAGAGCAGAACGGATAACTTCACCCGTTTCAGGCATTTTACGTACTGGAGACGCCAGTGAGTAAACCACCATATCAATCTGACCAAGATCTTCTTTAATCAAATCAATTGTTTTCTGTTTCGCTTCGTTAGAGAAAGCATCACCATTTAGGCTTTTCGCATATAGGCCTGCTTCGCGTGCGAGTTTTTCAAATGCAGCGGAGTTATAAAAGCCTGCTGTACCTGGTTTCTTCTCTGAGCCTTCTTTTTCGAAGAACACACCAATGGTTGATGCGTCGCCGCCGAATGCCGCAGCGATACGAGAAGAGAGACCGTAGCCACTTGAAGAACCGATCACAAGCACACGTTTAGGTGCATTTTTGATAGGGCCTTGTGCTTTAGTGTAAGCAATTTGTTCTTTTACGTTAGCTTCACAACCGATTGGATGTGTAGTGGTACAGATAAATCCACGAATTCTAGGTTTGATGATCATATTCAACTTCCTTTAAAAATCTTCGCTAGGATAAAAGGTTCGTCGGTAAATCGCATCTAATTTCTTAAAAATTGCAGGGAAAATGCAAGTGGTTGGAGCACTTTCACTCAATAGTTTGGCGCGCTAAACAAGATTGGCACCCTTTCGGTGCCAATACTTGATGTGATTTTTCCAATACGAGAACGAAACCGCGCCGTTTAAGCGACGCTATTGAGCTTAGCTTGTCCCTTTGTCTTTTTCGTCGTCTCATTAGTGCGTACTTGGCTAAAATCATGGCTAAAGTGATCCACTTGAATCGCTTTATAGCGCAGCTTATCCGCCAATAACACTTGCTCAACTTCTTGCTTCGTCAAAACACCGGCTTGCTGGGCCTGCTCTAAACGTTCTTTGAGATCGCCTTTACGTGCTACGATGCCCTCTTTCGCCGCCCGATTAAGCTTACGCTCCTGACTTTTCACTCCATACATGGCCAAAAAGGCATTTTCCATCAAGCCCACACTGTCATTGTCATCTTCACCGATATAACAAAGGTGAGTCAGACGATCACGATGTGCCCCAAGAGTCATTAAGCTCTCAGCTAAGTTGACCGTTAAGTCATCGCTTGGCTTTTTATAACGATTACCCAGTGGGAAGATGATCACTTTAAGTAAACGCCCCACCCCTTTATGCGGATAGTTACTAAAGGCTTGCTGCAGCGATTGTGCACCTTGGTACAAACAATGCTGAACAGCATAATGCACATAATTAAGGTCTTGTTGTTGGCGTCCGTCATCCTCGTATTTCTTTAACGCAGCCGACGCCATATACAAATAGGCCAAAACATCGCCAAGACGAGCTGAAATCAACTCTTTACGCTTGAGATCGCCACCGAGTGTCAGCATGGCAAAATCAGCACTCACTGCTAAGGCTCGGCTCAAGCGTGTCATCTCACGGTAGTAACCTTGAGTTGCGCCACTCATATCGGCCTTAATAAAACGGGAACCGGTTAATGCAGCACTAAACGCACCCAGCGTGTTTTTGGTTGCATGACCAATATGTTTGAACAACAACGAATCAAAATCTTTTGCTGCCTGCTCTGTATCTGGATTCGAAGCCGCTTCCATCTCTTGCAATACATAAGGATGACAACGGGTCGCGCCTTGACCAAAGATCATTAAGTTACGCGTTAGAATATTTGCCCCTTCAACGGTTATCGCCACCGGAATACCAAGATAATGGCTAGCAAGATAATTCATTGGCCCATCTTGAATAGCACGACCAGAGTGAACATCCATCGAATCGTTTAAGATTGTGCGCGCCATTTCTGTCATATGGTATTTGGCTATCGCAGTCACGATCCCTGGCTTTTCTTTCATATCGAGAGACGTTGTGGTCAATGTTCGCGTTGCTTCCAGTAAGTAGGTTAAGCCACCAATGCGCCCAAGCGCTTCTGCGACCCCTTCAAACTTACCGATCGACATACCAAACTGCTTACGCACATACGAGTACGCACCGGTCGTTCTAGCGGTCAAATGACCAATTGCCGTGCCTAGTGCTGGCAGCGAAATACCACGCCCAGCAGACAAACACTCCACCAGCATACGCCAACCTTTACCGGCGTATTCTTGTCCCCCAATCAACCAGTCCATCGGAATGAACACTTCTTCACCACGAGTTGGGCCATTCATAAACGCTAAACCAAGAGGGTCATGACGCTCACCAATTTCGACACCCGGATGGTCGGCTGGGATCAGCGCACAAGTAATACCTAAATCTTGTTCTTCACCAATTAAATTATCGGGATCATACATTTTAAAAGCGAGACCCAATACTGTCGCAACGGGCGCTAGCGTGATGTAGCGTTTGTTCCAACTAAGGCGTATCCCCAGAACTTGCTCGCCATTATGCTCGCCATAACAAACGATGCCTTTATCTGGAATCCCCCCCGCATCAGAACCGGCTTCTGGCCCGGTTAAGGCGAAACAAGGAATATCTGTACCATCCGCTAACCTTGGTAACCAATACTCTTTTTGCTCTTGAGTACCATAGTGAGATAACAACTCTCCAGGACCCAGCGAATTGGGTACCATTACCGTGACCGCGGCACTGATGCTGCGCGTCGCTATACGAGATACAATGGTTGAGTTCGCCAATGCAGAAAAGGCTCGACCACCATATTGTTTCGAAATAATCAGCGAGAAAAAGCGCTCTTTACGCAAGAACTGCCATACTTCTGGCGGTAAATCGCGCTCTTGTTTGTTGATCTTGTGATCATCAAGCATCGCAAGTAACATTGAAAGCTCGTTATCCATGAACGATTGCTCTTCAGCAGATAACGTTGGTTTAGGGTAATGGTGTAACTTGCTAAAATCCGGACGCCCCGAAAACAACTCGCCATCCCACCACACGCTGCCTGCTTCCATCGCTTCTTTTTCCGTTTCTGACAATGGTGGCAAGACTTGCTTAAACAATTTGAATGCTGGATCGCTGATCCATTTTCTTCGTAGAGAGCTCATAACCAGTTCCTTTTGTTCACGTTGTTACCTTTGCAGGGCTGTTTTTTTATTGTTATTTCAAATTCTATAATGTCTGTTTGGTGCTGTTCTTGTCGTGACGAATCTTCATCTTTTGTACGGATGTAAAAGCACTACGGTGCAGAAACACCCGCAGCAAGATATGGGATAAGTTGATCTAAGACGGCTTGAACATCCACTTCTTGGTCGTAATCATTTTGCGCGATTTCGGCTAAAGCCTGGCTCGACGCCATAGTGAAAACACATGCGCCTAAGGTAAAGTGCAAGCGCCAAAATAGGGTTTCACGACTTAATTGGGGATTCGCAGTGAGTATTGACTGAGTAAACAGAGTGAGCGTCTGCTGATAACGAGTACTAATAAACCAACGCAAGTGGCCTTGGACGTCGCTATATCCTCGTCCAATCAATAACATAAATCGGCTCGTACCATTGGGATGCACATTATTGAGTGCCATCAAAGGCTCTCTTAACGCGTCGAAAACCTGATCGATCGTATAGTGAGGGTTGAGATTTAACGTAATCAACCTATCCGACACCGCAGGCATAAAAGCTTCTAGGTAACGGCCGAGAACGGCGCGCACTAACGTTTTCTTGTCCCCAAAATGGTAATTGACGGCAGCAAGGTTGACACCCGCCTTAGACGTTATGGTGCGCAAAGAGGTCGCGTTAAACCCTTGCTCCGCAAACAAAGCTTCGGCGACATCCAAAATTTTCTCTTTGGTTTTATGCTTTGTTGTCATTTCAATCACCCGTATTAAACGCTTGTTTGAAAATATACACACCACAAACAACCTTAACAAGTGGTTAACATCACAAAACGCAATACTGGTTAGACCAGCGTGAATGAGTACACAAATAAGCTACTGAAAACATATGGAAAGAAATAATTAAAATATTTTTAAACTTTTTGGGAACTGTTTAGGAAAAGGTGGGTCTGAATAAGTGTAGATAGCAAAGAACATGAGTTTAACTGGCCGTCGAGCTCTCCTTGCTACTGAAAGATTTTTACGCTGCTTTTCCTAATTAACTCCTATATTTATATGTATCCGCCCAGAGCCTAATTGCTCTGGGTTTTTTTTATCTTCAGACCTCATATCTTTTTGACATTTGATAATTCAAAACCACCGAATCCAAACGAAAAAAATCGCTGCAAGATAGACAATTGTCACTACCCTACAACGACTTAAAAGTAACACCTGAAACAGTGGTTATCAGCAAAAAAACAGAGGCGAATTCACCTTTTATCGGTAACGGCTTTAAACACCCAGCGACTGCTTAAAAAGTAATTACTCACCATTCCGGTCAGTACTCCCATAGCAAGTGCCACAACAGGTTTAAATCCCTCGGCACCCAACATCATGATGACCATTTGAAACATCACAAAGTTCGGTATCGCAGACATCAATGCACTGCCCAAAAACTTCAACCATTGTGTCCATGGCTCAATCCTGAGTTCAAACCATTTTGTACCGTTGGGCACGGGCGATAACGCCTCAAATGTTGCTTTGAAAGTAAAACAACGATTACCTAACCACGTCACTGAGGCGGCACAAAAAAAAGCCCCACCTCTTGCGATCCAAAGCGGCATAGAGCAAAGGTAAAAAAGTACAGCAAACATTAGGGCATCGACGATGAAACCAACCCCTCCAACCAGGGCAAATCTCACCATGCGATGACCGAAAATTGCCATCATGCAGAAGGCCTGCAACGATAAAGACTGCGTCTGCTTTTCGCGGTATATTCAATGACGCAATTAAGCTTATTCTCAGTGACCAAAGGCGCAACATCGCTTGTTTTTCCAATCAATTGAAAATGCTTCAGAGCTAAAAAGTCTTTTTCTGTATCAAGCTTCAACGCTTTTCCGGCACTATAAAATTGGCCTGAGAAAGGACGCTTACCAACATAAAAAGTCGTAAGAGATTGATCCGCTCTAGCAAGAATAGCTTTATCACTGCGTTTATTACCCACGCCATATTGAATGACGACCACGGCAATAATCAATAGCAACGGCGTAACACCCGCTACGCACTTAAACCACTTAGGATCACGCTCAATATCTTGCAATAAAATAGCAATAATCACCGCAAGTGCAGGCACTCCTGGCAGTACATACGCAGGCAAAATATTGCCTGAAAAGGTAAACAACACCAATGGCGACAGCATCCAACATGCCGCAAAACTGAGTGCCGGGCGATATTGAGCCAACACCGCTGGGCGCTGATTTTTTTTGCTGTTTTTTAACTTCCAACCAAATAAGATAGGCAGAACAATTGACCATGGGGCAGCAGAATAAAGCCAAAATAGCCAAATCATACCTCTTGGCTCATCGTGAGCGCTGCCGTAAAGATCCCCTTCCCAACCGCTAACAACGAAGCGGTTAAAGTGCTCCCCAATGATAAAGTAATCAATAAAACCTGGAGTGGCACGCTCAGCTAACACATACCAAGGCAGTGCGATTGCGAGCATCAAAGCCGATCCCGACAGCAGCGGAAAACGCTGCCACAAGGTAACAAAAGCGCCTTTTACACCATGTTGAATAATTAGCCATGGCATCACCGCTAAACCCACTAAGACGATCACCAAAGGCCCTTTTGCCAGTAAACCGATCGCAAGACCAATAAAGCCGATATAGCCCCATCCAAGGCGGCCTTGCCAACAAAAGTAGAACCCCACCATCGCGAGCGTCATACCCAGCGTTAATGCCATATCAGTCATTACCGCGCCTGCTGCTACTGAAAAAATACCACAACTGGCTAATACCACCGCCGTCACCAACGCATTGATCTTCAATCGTTTAGCAAAATAGGCCATCAGAACGATCACCAGTACACCAGCAAACCAATGTGGCGCTCTCACGCCGAACTCATTAACGCCAAATAACTCAATACCTACGGCACTTAGCCAAGTAAAAAGGGGCGGTTTCCCCCAAAAAGGCACGCCATAATCAAATTGTGGCGTTAACCAATTGCCCGTTTCAATCATCAAACGAGCCATCTCACCATAGCGAGCTTCGGTGGTATCCATCAAAGGGTAAGCACCCAGCGAAATAAGGCGAATAAGCAAGGCTGAACCTAAGATCGCCCAAAGGTGAACTCGATTAAAACTCACGCGCGCTTCTCCATCACTTGAAACAACATCACAGCTGGTTTTTCTTTAACTGACTGAACAAGATACAACGGCCTTTGCTTCGACTCGATAAAAATTCGACCGATGTACTCCCCTAGCAAACCAATACTCAATAGCTGAATCCCCCCCAATGCCAGCATCACCACCATCAGTGATGGATAGCCAACCGTAGGATCACCCCAAAGCATCGTTTTCAATACGATTACTAAGCCATATACAAAGGCACTGGTTGCAACCAATGCTCCTACAATCGTCGCCAGACGCAAAGGGCGAATAGAGAACGCAGTGATGCCATCGACGGCCAACCCTAACAACTTGAAGTAATTCCATTTGGTTTCACCGCAAAAGCGTGGATCGCGATCAAATGTAAGCGTGACTTGATTGAAACCCGGCCATGCAAAAATCCCTTTCATGTAGCGATTTCGTTCAGGGAGTTGGTTAATATGATCGACGACTCGGCGACTCAATAAGCGAAAATCACCGACATTTTCAGGAATACTTGATTTAACCAGAGTATTAAGTAAACGATAATACAGAGCGGCAGACTGACGCTTTAACCACGTTTCTCCGTGACGAGATTTACGCTGCATGTTGACCACATCAAACCCTTCCCGCCACTTAGCCAGCATCTCAGGGATCAGCTCTGGCGGATCTTGCAGATCAGCATCAATTAGCACCACCGCTTCACCATGGCTATATTGCAATCCTGCACTCATCGCCGACTCTTTACCGAAGTTACGGCTCAATGAAATGCTGCGTACCAGACTGGTGGATGATTGAAAACACTCAACGATAGCCAAGCTTCCATCATGACTACCATCATCGACATAAACGATTTCACACCGTTCGGGAAGCGTGTCTAACACTTTCGTTAAACGTTGATGGAGTGCTGGCAGCACGGATTCTTCATTGAAATAAGGCACGACGACCGTCAATGTGATCGCGGACTCTGCACGCTTATGAGGAGATGTGATTACGTTCATAAAACCACCTAATTACTTTTATCCGCATGGCAACTCTATTAAGTTCCATACTCAGGGATGATATGCTGGACTTTATCGCTGACAGTGTGAAAAGAATGTTATTGACGTTTTTTCCACTTTTTTTTGACTGGCATAACGATAAAATCTCCCTCAATCGATCTCTTGTTGAATAAGAAGTAGGTAAGACATGAATAAAATTTTATTGGTAGAGGATAACCGTGAAATTGCCGGTATCTTGTTTGACTACTTTGAAAGCCTAGGCATGGAGCTTGACTACGCCGATAACGGTGAGCTCGGCCTGCAGCTTGCACTCGAAGGCAATTTTGACATGATTATTCTCGATCTTATGTTGCCAAGAATGGACGGTCTTACCGTTTGTAATAAGTTACGCGATGCGGGAAATTCCACACCCGTTTTGATGCTTACCGCACTTGATAACCGAGAGGATATGCTAGCTGGTTTCAATCATGGCGCGGATGACTACCTAACGAAACCGTTCGATTTAGACATTCTCGAGGCCAGAATGCACGCTCTGATTAAACGTTATCGAGGTAAAACGGCGTCAAGCAAGATCACGGTTGGGCCTCTATTGATAGATCAAAAAACGCGCCAAGCCTACCGCGAAGAGAAACCCCTTGCACTTAACCCGACCACTTACACCATTTTAGAAATGTTGGCGGTCAGAGCCCCCGAAGTGGTTAGTCGGCAAGAGATCACCGAGCAGCTTTGGCAAGAATCGGAGCCAAACAACGATGTATTGCGCAGTCACATCTATCAACTAAGAATTCAGCTCGACAAACCTTTTGCCACCGCGATGCTTGTCACGGTACCCAAATGCGGATTTCGTCTTGAGTTGCCACAATGAATCATTTGTTAAACAGCACTCGCTCGCTCATCGGTCGACTGGCGGTCTTTTTCATTGGTATCTCAATCGCTCTGGGAATGTTTACTCTCGTCATTTTCTCGTTGGCGTTGCATTGGTCAGAAGATCGGGTTGGAGAAAGACGGATTTTACTCGACAAAGATATCGCAATTGAACGCTTTGTCGCTGGTGAAAACGGGAAAATTAAGATTGATATCCTTACCACCGCCTATAACGATCTCTCGTTGCTTCCCAAAGTGTATCAACACGATTTGAGTGAAAAAAGTCACTTTCTGGGCGAGCTCGAACCCTCTCTAGAGCGTGACTCTCGGATGGTCTATAAAGGACAATATACCGATCAAGGCCAACTGCGCGATATCGTACTTTTAACAACGATTGATACGGTTGAATTTAGCGCCGAAGAAGTTGTTTACTCCAGTATCATCGTAGTGACAATGGTGGCCTTACTGATGTTTCTTTTTGGTACACTACTCTATCGATTGTCTAAACGACTGATCGAGCCACTAAACGGAATTGTGCGACAACTCGAACAACAAAGTGGCGATAGCGAGAGTGAATTTACCATCACAAACGAAGCAGCTGAGGAGTTTCAGGTTTTAACCCAAAAGCTTAACCAATACCGTAACGATCTCAATCTCGCATTAAAACGAGAGCAAGCGTTTGCTCGCTATGCTAGCCATGAACTCAGAACACCACTAACGGTCGTGAAAGGGGCAGGTAAACTACTGGCAAGAACTGAGCAACCTGAATTTAATCAACGCCAAATCGCTCGCATCGAAAATGCCACCACCCAAATGAGCACCATGGTAGATGCCTTATTAGGCTTAGTGCGTTATGAGCGAAATACTAACGATGCCCCCAAACGTATGCTCAATAACAATGAATTGAATGCGATCGTAGCCGATAACTCACTACAAGCGCACGACAAAGATCTCAACATCAATCTCTTGGTTGAATCCTTACCACAAGTGCAAGCCTCACCGCCGGTGATGAATATGATATTAGGCAATTTAATTCGTAATGCGATTGCCGCAACCGTTCAAGGTGAAGTCACCATTTATGTCAGCACTCAGATGATAGAGATCACCGACGATGGCCCGGGCCTGAGTAATCAACCCAATAAAGATGGCCACGGTTTGGGGTTACTCATCGTCGATGACCTTAGTCGTCGTTACCAATGGGCGTTTGAACTAAAAAACCACAGCACACGAGGTTGTGTAGCCAAGATCACCTTCTAACCACGACCTCTACTCGGAAAATACAGCGTTTCTAATGGGGCTAAGGTATTATATAAATGCCTTAACCCATTCTCACAGAACTGTTCATGAAGCTTGCCGATACACCAATAACCCCGCATCAATTTTCCAATATTGATTTTTATCTCAAACGGGACGATCAGTTACATAGTCACTTTAGCGGCAATAAAGCACGTAAATTTATGGCGTTGTTAGAGCAAGAACGCCCTCAGATTGAGACCTTAATTGGCTATGGCAGCGCGCAAGCCAATTCACTCTATTCCATGGCGGCACTCGCCAACATCAAAGGTTGGCAGTTAGAATTTTACGTTGATCGCATCCCAACGTGGCTTGCAGAGCGCCCAATCGGAAACTATCGCGCTGCGTTGGAACTGGGTGCGAAAATCATCGCCACCGCCGAGAGTGGACTTCACCCAAACGATTATATTGCTAATGTTCGTCAGCCCGATGACAAATGCTTATTTGTTCCTGAAGGTGGTCGCTGTGCACTAGCTGAATATGGCGTCACTCAATTGGCATTAGAAATTCTTAGTTGGGTGCAATTGCAAGACAATAAACAGTTTGTCGTTGCTCTACCCGCAGGTACTGGCACGACTGCTCTTTATCTACACAAAGCTTTAAAAGCACACGCTATCGAGGTTTTAACCTGTGCTTGTGTCGGTGGAACCGACTACTTAATCGAACAATTTCATCAATTAGGCGAAACAGATCATCCAACGATTCTAGAGTTAGAGAGCAAACATCACTTTGGAAAGCTGTATCAACGTGACTATGATGTTTGGCAACAACTGCTAAACGAGACGCAAGTAGAATTCGATTTACTCTACGATCCCATGATGTGGCAGTGTCTATTAAACTGGTACCCAAATAACACTGATAAGCATATTATCTATATTCATCAAGGTGGAATATTAGGCAATGAAAGTATGCTGCCTCGTTACAAACGTAAACTAACAACCTAGATACGGAGAGTTAGGTATGGCGAGTAATCTGAAAAAAACAGCAACACCTATACTCTATCAGGTACTGCTGGCAAGTCTTCTATGCAGCTTAAGCACCCATCAAGCCTTAGCCAACAGCGACGTGAAAAGCTTTTCTCCTCCGAAAAAAGCCGCCATCGTGGTCAACGCATCCGATCTCAAACACCGTATTTGCTACTATCAAGATCAAGCCTATTCTCTAGGTGCTCTGCTGAATGTAGGGGAGCATATAATTCGCTGCGTCGAAGCCAATGACTTTGAAACAAATGGTCAATTGAAATGGGTCATGTTAAACAAAACAGCGCAAAGCTCTGACACTCCGTAATGAATACCACCCTCTTATATGACCACCTCGCCGATTAATCATAAACCAATTCAAAATTGAAATTCACAGAAATGCAACTAAATTCATAGTAAGGACATGACGCTTTGGCAGGCAAATATGAGATTCGAAACATGGATAGTGACGTTCTTAGTTTTTTCTTCCGTGCTCGCTGGGCAAGAGTATGACCAGCACGAACACAGCAAACATGATCAAGATGTCGACAACACTCTATTGGTCGAACCTATACCGCAGGATATTGATGTCAATCGCGACATCGCCAAATTAGGCTGGGTGTTATTTAACGACCCCAATCTTTCCTCCAATCAAGCCGTCAGCTGTGAATCTTGTCATGACTTAGCAACCAACGGGGCTGAAACCACACGAGTTTCTACTGGCGTCAATGGCATTGGTCTTCGTAACTCACTAACCGTATTTAACTCAGCGCTCAACTATCGTTTCTTTTGGGATGGCAGAGCGAACACCTTAGAAGATCAAATCGACGGTCCAATAACCAACCCTTTAGAAATGGATTCCGATTGGCCGCAAATAGAACGCTACGTTTCACGATCGGCGAGCTATAAACAACTTTTCTCTTCCGCCAATGACCTGCCCATTTCAAGAGACACGATTCGTTTCGCATTGGCTGAGTTTGTGCGCACGCTACAAACGCCAGATTCGACGTTTGACCGCTTCTTACAAGGAGACAGCACGGCACTGTCAGCACAAGAACTGCGCGGCTGGGAAACGTTTCAAACGGTGGGTTGTGTGCAATGTCATCAAGGAAAGAACATCGGCGGCAATATGATCCAAAAGTTTGGCTACTTCACGTCTATCAATTCTCCTCAGGATACTGGTAAACACCTCATCACCGACCAAGGCCAAGACAAATTCTACTTCCGAGTTGCCAGCCTAAGAAACGTCGCCCAAACGCCACCTTACTTTCACGATGGGCGAACAAAAACGCTCGAAACAGCCATCAGAATTATGGCAAAAGGGCAACTCGGAATCACAATGGAAAATGATACAATCGCAGATATTGAAGCCTTCTTGCACACCTTAAGTGCCCCAAGACCCTCCATTTTAGAGGAGTTTGAAAATGAATAAGTCTAAAGCCATTGTCTTACTTTTCTCCTCTATCACTATCGCGTTATTTACCGTTGCCTATATGAGCTATCAAAATAGCCGCCATATCGAAGCGATTCTGACCGACGCAACCAGGGTTGGACATGAATTACTTGGGCATCGAGACACCATATTAAACTACCAATATCAACAACCTCGCCGTCACTTTAAGCTCACTCAACAAATCATAACAATTGAAAAAGAAGCGCATCAGATGCTAGTTAATAGCCAGAAAATTACTTGGTTTCCCATTAGCTCGAGCGTCACGAAAACCAATACTAGCCTTACACGATTTGAAGAAAAATTACGCCACACAACCGGCATGCTCGATATGTTGGTGGGTATTCAAGTCGCACGAAAATACACTTACCTCTCTTTAGACTCACTATTCAGACAAAATTTACCCAATCGAGGATCACTCGACCTTGAATGGCATTTCATTGATTTCATGAATAAAAACTTACTCAATGACAATATTGCCCACCCACAAATTAAGCAATTTGCTAATCAGTTAAAGCAGATTGATCACCGCAGGATGTCACTACGCAAAGAGCTGCTCGATGAACACAATTATGAATTTATAGAACACACCGAAACAGAACTGAGAGCACTCAGCCACAGCGAACTCAATAATGCCCTCTCCTATTGCTTAGGTGCTGTGACGCTCTTAATTTTAATGTTTTCAATTCAAGCATATTCACGCTTTGTTCATTTAAAAGCGCTCAATCAAGAAATGGCCGACGTCTCGGAAAAAGCGTTAAACGCGGCCAAAGCCAAGTCACAATTTCTTGCTACGATGAGCCATGAACTGCGCACGCCCATGAATGGGGTTTTAGGCATAGCGCAGATTATTGCGGGCGAAACCAAAGAAAGCAGCACACAGAAAAACATCAATATTATTCTGGCCTCAGGCCAGCACCTGATGACGGTATTAAACGATATTCTTGATTTTTCTAAAGTTGAGGAAAACAAACTCGAACTGGAAGCGGTTAGCTTCCATCTTGATCAAGTACTCGACCCTGTCATTAGCGCCATTACACCGCTTGCCGAAGAAAAGAATCTGCACTTAGAAGTAGATAACACCATTGCCAACCACATGTACTTTATTGGCGATAGTGCCAGACTGCGCCAGATTATGTTCAACCTTACTGGCAATGCGATCAAGTTTACCTCCAACGGAAAGATTACCATTCAAGCTCGAATGGATAACCAATCACCTGCAAATCTGGTGCTGAGCGTGTCCGATACAGGCATCGGGATACCAGCGCACAAACACCAAGCGATTTTCTCTTCATTCGAGCAAGCAGATACGTCAACCACGCGCCAATTTGGCGGTAGTGGTCTTGGCTTAGCGATCGTTAAAAAACTGACCGAATTGATGCAAGGTCAGATCACACTAATGAGCACCGAGCGTCTTGGCAGCACATTTACGCTAACCTTACCCCTCCCGACGGGTGAAAAAACCGTCACCGCCCCTCATACTCAAGTTTCGGTATCTCAATCAAACCTACGTCCGTTAAAAATACTGTTAGCTGAAGATAACCGGGTAAACGCTATCGTTGCTAAAGGCTTCTGCAGCAAACTTGGCCACCAGGTAGACATCGCAGAAAATGGGCGTATTGCGACACAAAAAGCCGCAAATAAACACTATGATTTAATATTAATGGATAATCATATGCCAGAGATGAATGGCGTAGAGGCAACTCATTATTTACGTCATACGCTCGGCTTAAAAACCTTGATCTTTGCCTATACTGCCGATGTTTTTCGTGAAGCTCATGATGATTTTATTGCCGCTGGTGCCGATCACGTACTCACTAAACCACTGCAAAATGAAAGCTTCTACGATGCCATTAGTAGTTTTAACCATCGTATCGAACAACAGCAACCCGTTACAGCACCAGATGATAAGGTGGTACATCTACACCGAGAAGATGTGAGAGACTTACGACTTACTGAAGAAGAACTGTCCAATAGTGAGTTATTAAATGAAGTCAAACAGGACGTTGATACCTACCATAGTCTGGTTCAATCTATCATCGAAGATTTTGAAAAAAACATCGACGAGTTAATCACAGGCTTTGATACGGGGGATATCAAACTACTCAGCCAAACCCTTCATTGCTTAAAAGGTATCGCACTGAATTTACAGTTAGAGCACTTGGCCAATCTAACCATAGAGATCGAACATCAAGTGCGGAATGACAAAATCCCAAGTATCGAAAGCTTTCAAAAATTGATCAATAGACTCAGTGTCAATGTTCACCAAGGCAATCGGATAGTCGAAACTGCGCCAGCTGCAGCTTCCAAACAAAGTGGAATAGCTGGATAGGAAAAAACAACATCTCCCAAGCATATCAATAGTGCTTAAATTGGCACTATCAATATGGATTTTTGTTGCCATGATAGATAAAGTATCGCCTTTACTGTTTAGTTCCGTTTTTTTTGAATATAAAGAGCGGTTAGCCGAGATTTCACCATGATAAACGACGATCGAATTATTGAAACCCTAGACGAGCTTAGAGCCTTTCTACTTGCTGTTGAAAATGGCTTACTAGGCCTACAAAACATGGCTGGAGTAGCGCTTGCAACACACAACGGCAATGGCCGTCATTTTGTTGCAGTTTTAGATGATAAACACCAATTACTTCTTGGCCGCTGGGTCAGTGAAGAAGTGTTTAAAACCGGTCAAGATATGGTCCGCAACGGCGTAAAACCAACGCACTAAATTGATGCTTAAGCACTCTGAGAGGCTTGACGCAACATTCAATAATAAAGCCGCATCAACATAGACATTGATGCGGCTTTATTTTTCTCATTTCTTTAGCGAATCTCGTTTGTTGGATCTTTTACTCACCAACATCGCTGTTTCGCGTAGAAACGTAGAAACGTAGAACAATCTAATCCATCAGACTCTTCGATTTAATCGCTTTTTTCGCCAACTCTTTGGCAAACGCACTGATATCTGCTTCCATCGCATCAATTGTGCCGCGAACATCATCGAGCGCGACCGTCTGCATCTGACGATGTTCCATCACCACTTCACCGTTCACAATGGTGGTATCCACATTGCTTGGGTTGGCTTGAAATACCAGTGTTGCGTATGGATCATAGTTTGGCATCATATTCGCTGATTGCGTTTCGACAATAATAATATCCGCTTGTTTGCCTACTTCTAAAGAGCCGATACGCTCTTCCATATGCAGAGCCTTCGCACCGCCCATCGTCGCCATTTCAATCACCTGCTCTGGGATCATAATAGTACGATCATCATGCTTGAGGCGTTGCATCGTGCTGGCGTAGCTCAATGTGCGCCATAGATCGACTTGGTTGGAGCTCATAGGCCCATCCGTACCGAGGCCCATGCGAACATCAGCACGATACATCTCCCATGCTGGTGCCATTCCTGTCGCACCTTTAGCGTTTGCCATTGGATTGTAGGCCACGCCCGCATCGGCCTGTTTAACCAACTCAATGTCTTTTTCGGAGAAGTGAATGCCGTGGGCTAACACGACACGCTCATCCAAAATACCAATTTGCGCCATGTACTCGACAGGAGAACTCGCTTGATGTTCTTCTTTGATTCGCGTTTCTTCATTCGGGAATTCAGCGACGTGAATTAGTACAGGCACATCTTGTTGTTTAGAAAGTTGATTGATTTGCTGGAGTTTTTCCTTACTCACGGTGTATACCGCATGTGGTGCATAGGCTGGCGTAATCAACGGATCATTTTTGTACTGCTCAATAAAGCTCTGCGCGTACTCAATGCCACCATAAGGAGCACTGCTATCAACCACTGGGAACTTAATCACCGTTTGGCCAAGCACTGCGCGCAAGCCTACTTCTTTAGTCGCCTTCGCCATCTCGTCCATGTGGTAGTACATATCGGCATAGGTCGTCACACCACTTTGCGCTAAGTCGATAGCGCCTAATTTAGTCGCATTGTAGATTAACTCACGACTTAGCTTCTCACCTTCTAACGGAAAGAAGTAAGCAAACAATCGATTCGAAATCCCCTCTTCGCCCAAACCGCGGAACGCGATCATCGGTAGGTGGTTATGAGTATTAATCATGCCAGGCATCACAATGCCATCTTGTGCATCAATCAGCTTCGGTGCACGGTATTGATCAGCAAGATCCGCCTCGCCCACCGCAATGATTTTGTCGTCTTTCACCACAACAACACCATTGTCAATCACTGACATATTGCCATCAATCGTCAGTACTTCACCGTTGGTGATGATGAGATCGGCATTGTAGCTTGGTGCAAACTGCGCACAACCAGAAAGCGCTAGCGTAATAATAGAAGCCAGCAAAGTAGGTTTGTTCATTATTGTTCTCTTTAAATCAGCAATTAAGCAAACGTTTAACTAAAATCGCGCGCATCATAAAAGAGCCCAACAATCAAAGCGAACAGTAAGATGTAAAAGAATGAGATCGTGAACAAAAACTGAGTCTATTCGATTACAAAAACACCAAAGCAGATAAGAGACTGCACCGTTACGATTTATTGCCCGCATTGGTAGTTTTTTGCCCGAATTAAGCAACATCTTGCCCTGACATTAATCCTATCAACATAAGATGCTGATTTAAAAGCAATTAAAGTTTGGCACGCAACTTGAGTATTAACATTGGAATTTATGTAACTTAACTCAAAAGGAATGAAACATGCCAACTCCATGTTATATCTCAATCGAAGGTGAAACTCAGGGACTTATCACTGCTGGTGCTTGTACTGCAGACTCAATTGGTGACTCTTACGTCGAAGGCCATGAAGATGAGATGCTAGTACAGCGCTTTGATCACACGGTAACAGTACCAACTGATCCACAATCTGGTCAGCCTTCAGGTCAACGTGTGCACAAACCGTTCAAATTCACAGTATCACTAAACAAAGCCGTTCCTCTTCTTTACAACGCGCTTTCTTCTGGTGAAAAAATGAAGAATATCGAACTGAAATGGTACCGCACTTCAATTGAAGGTAAACAAGAGAACTTCTTTACTACCAAGCTTGAGAACGCATCTATCGTTGATATTCAATGTGAAATGCCTCACTGCCAAGATCCAGCGATGTCTGATTTCACGCAAAATCTAACGGTTTCTCTATCTTACCGTAAGATCACTTGGGATCACGTTAACGCTGGAACTTCGGGTTCTGACGATTGGCGTAAACCTGTCGAAGCGTAATCGCTCACGGCAGTTAGCCCGCCAACTGGCGGGCTAAGTTTCCAATTTAATTAATGCCTTAAGCAAGACATTACTGCGTAGTCTCTTGCTTAGGGCTTTGATGTTTAAGCTTTGACGTATAGGGCTATGGTGCTTAAGGCAGGGAAGAGTATGGCAACACTTAATTTCAATTTGCACGTTGAGGGGCTCGACGATAGCACGTTTGTGGTACGTGAATATCAAGGAAAAGAAACACTTTCCAGCGGCACTAATCACCAGGGAAAGATCTGTTGTGGATTTATATTCGATATTGCTTTAGCAAGTCGCAACAACACCCTAAGTGCCGAGCTCATCGTCGATAAAAATGTGCAGCTAGAGGTCGTTCGTAACGGACAAGTTGTACAGCGTATTCATGGCATCGCCCGTAATTTCACCGTAGGTGATACCGGCCACCATCATACCTTTTATCAGCTCACCTTAGTTCCTGCGCTAGAGCGCCTTTCCCTGCGCCAAAACAGTCGTATCTTTCAACATCAAACCGTACCAGAAATTCTTTCCGTTCTGCTGCAAGAAATGGCTATTCATGACTACGCCTTTTCACTCAAACGCGATTCTCTACAGCGTGAATTCTGTGTGCAGTACCGCGAGACTGACTTGGATTTTCTACACCGTTTAGCCGCTGAAGAAGGTTTGGTGTATAGCTTTATCCATGAACAGGGAAAACACACCCTACTCTTTACAGATTGCAGTGAAAGCCAGCCACAACTATCAATGCCAGTGCCTC